>NZ_JBFTNF010000026.1:0-95553 GCF_056397345.1 Cupriavidus sp. 05N38 | reverse complement strand
ACTATGAAGAAATCAGCCCTGACCCTTGCAATTGGCACGCTGCTGGCCGGCAGCGCGTACGCACAATCCTCCGTCACCCTGTACGGTATCGTTGACCAGAGCATCCGCTACACCAGCAACTCGAACGGCGCCAACGATAACCTGTTCCAGCTGACCAACGGCGCCATCACCAACAGCCGCTGGGGTATCAAGGGCAGCGAAGCCCTGGGTAACAACCTGAAGGCGATCTTCCAGCTGGAAAACGGCTTCGATCCTGATACCGGCCGCGCCAACCAGAGCAACCGCCTGTTCGGCCGTCAAGCCTACGTCGGCCTGGCCGGCGATTTCGGCACCATCAAGCTGGGCCGCCAGTACACCGAAGGCTTTACGCTGTTCGGCGACTTCGACCCGCTGACCATCGGCAACTACACGGGCAACGCCTGGCCGTTCTTCCTGACCAACTTCCGTAACGACAACGTCGTCAGCTACGACGGCAAGTTCGGCGGCCTGAACGTGGGCGCCAGCTACGGCTTCGGTGAAAAGGCAGGCAGCTTCACGACGTCGCAATACTGGGGCACGCGCGCTGCGTACGCCTTCGGTCCGTTCGGTATCGGCGGCGTGTACCAGGAAACCCGCGACGCCAACGGCAACAAGCAGCAAATGTGGGGCGCAGCCGGTAAGTACAGTTTCGGCGCAGCCAAGGTGTTCCTCGGCTACGTTGGCGGCAAGGACCGTACCGGTTCGGTCGACGCCAGCCTGAACGGCGACGCACTCGCTGCCGGCTCCATCAACGCGGTGCCGGCCGGCAACTTCACTGCCAACCCGCGCAAGGACATCATCGGCTACCTCGGCATGACCTATCAGGTCTCCCCGGCGCTGGCGCTGACCGGCGTGTTCTACGGCGATCACGTCAAGGACGTGAACRGCGTYGCCAACAGTTCGGGCAACCGCTACACSGGCGTKCTGCTGGCCGAGTACTCGCTGTCCAAGCGCACCCAGGTCTACGGCACCGTGGACTACAACAAGCTGACCGGCGGCACGAAGACCGAACTGCCGGGCAAGAACAATCAGACCGGCGCAGCTGTCGGTATCCGCCACATTTTCTGATTGCGCTTGATCTGATCGCCTTCACGGGCACGTCCCCGCCCACGCGGGGGCGCTTCAGACCGCAAGAAAGCCCCTTCGGGGGCTTTCTTGCTTTCTACGGCAGCATGGGCAGCTCGATATGCCAGGCGTCGGTTTCCGTGCGCAGCAGGCCGCCGTGGCGCAGCAGCACCCGCTTGCAGAACTGCATGGCACCGGCATCCGCTGCACCGGCACCGCCAGCGTCACCGGCCTCGGCGATGCGCGTCCCGGACAGCCGGCAGACGCCCCCGCAGATGCGCTGGTGCAGCCGCGCCGGCGAGCCCTCGCGGGCGGCATCCAGCGACAGTGCCATCAGCACGCGCAGCAGTTCGGACAGCATGGCAGGGTCGCCATGCACCGCAACCTCCTGCGGCAGCGGCGAGAGCACGATATGCCGGCCGGGCTGTTCCGCGTTCCAGGCCGCCTGCGCCGCCGGGCCCGCCAGCGCATTCCACTCCAGCCGCTCCATGCGGTAGTCATGCTGCAGCTCGCGCAGCAGCCGCGCGAGATCGTCGACCAGGCGCAGCGAGGCCCTGGCGCAGCCGGCGGCCTGCGCGGCGAATTCCCCGGATGTCAGCAGCGGCGGCGCAGCGAGCCTGAGCTCCACGAGCGCCAGGATCGCGCTGTGCGGCGTGCGCAGGTCGTGCGACAGGCCGTGCCGGATGATCTGCCAGGATGCCTGCGCCGCTTCGTCGTACCGGGCCTGCGCGGATTTTGCGGGCGTGCCTCCCGCCCTCCCGGAGACAAGCTCCCCGAGCCGTTCGAGACGGTGCGCGGCCGCCAGCAGGCAGCGCGCCATGCGCACGGCCYCCCGGCCCAGCCAGGCCATCATGCGGCCGCCGGCGTCAGTTCGAGCCGGTAGCCATGCGTGTAGACGGGCAGCAGGCGCAGCCCGTGCTCCGGGGTCAGGCCCAGCTTGCTGCGCACGCGCGACATGTGGGTATCGATGGTGCGCGACAGCGGCGAGATCTCGCGCCCCCACACCGCCGCCACGATATGGTCGCGCGACACGATGCGCCCTTCGTTGCGGAACAGCAGCACGGCGAGGTCGAACTCCTTGGGCGTAAGCCTGAGCGGCGTGGCCCGGTGGACCACCGTGCGCGCGGCGCAATCGAACAGGTAGCCGGCCAGCGCGACGCGCGCGCCACCGCCGCCGGGCTCCGGATAGGCGCGCCGCAGCAGCGACTCGGTGCGCGCCAGCAGCTCGCCGCGCCGCACCGGCTTGAGCATGTAGTCGTCGGCGCCGGTGGCGAGGCCGTCGACGATGTCTTCCTCGGCCGTGCGGCCGGTCACGAACATCACCGGCACGCGGCGGTCCAGGTTGGCCCGCACCCAGGTCAGCACCTCCTTGCCGGAGAGATCGGGCATGTGCCAGTCGAGCAGCAGCAGGTCGAAGTTTTCCTCGCGCAGGCGCAGCAGCATCTCGCGGCTGCGCGAGAAGGTCATGCACTCATGGCCCGCCTCGCCGAGGATCTGCCGGATCAGGGCTGCCTCGGCGGGCTGGTCTTCCAGTGAAGCGATCTTCATTCCCATGGTATTTGGCCGGTCTCGCGTTGTTTCGGGGGGATTTCACCCCGGGGGACGACCCGACGATGCGGGGCTTCCGGAATTAGATGCCCCGGCCGCGCGCGGGCACGTGAGAGTTTTCGCATTCGACGGCGGGCAACGCGCCGGCACATCCGCCGCGCCCCGGGGCGACGCTAAGATTTCCCGCACGGCCTTCGCCGCGCAAGCCCGCGGCGGCGGCCATCACCGCACATCACCACGAGGAGAGGACTGCATGCGAATCGCCGTACTGGAGGACGATCCGGCCCGGGCCATCCTGCTGGAGCAGGCACTCACGCTGAGCGGGCATGATTCGCGGCGCTTTCGCGAGGGCGGCGCGCTGATGCAGGCGCTGCGCAGCGAGCCTTACGCGCTGCTGCTGATGACGTGGGAGATCCCCGGCATCTCGGCGCGGGATGTCCTGCTGTGGGTGCGGCGCACCCTGGGCGAGGAACTGCCGGTGATGCTGCTGAGCGCTCAGGACGGCGATGCGCATATCGCCGACTGCTTTGCGCTCGGCGCCGATGCCGTGCTGCCGGCGCCGGTCCGCCGCGCGGAGCTGGCGGCGCGCGTGCGGGCGCTGCTGCGCCGCGTGCCGGTGGTGCAGGCCCGCAGCGAGTTGACGCTGGGGCCCTACCGCCTGGCGCTGGCCGAGCGGCGCGTCTTCGTCAACGAGCGCCAGGTCAGGCTGGCGCCCAAGGAATTCGAGCTGGCGGCACTGCTGTTCCGGCATGCCGGGCAGTTGCTGCTGCGCCAGACCATCGAGCAGGCCGTGTGGCGGCGTGCGATGCCGCCGGCGTCGCGCACGCTGGACAGCCATCTGTCGCGCGTGCGCACCAAGCTGGCGCTGGAGCCGCGCAATGGCGTGCGGCTGTCATCGGTCTACGCCACCGGCTGCCGGCTCGACCTGGTCGAGCCGGGCTGAGCGGACGCGCCCGGCGGGCGCCCGGGACGGCGCGAGGCGGTCCTGGCCAGTCACGCGGCCGCGGGCGGCACGCGCATGCCGCGCGCCGCGCAACGACGCCAGGACCGGTCGTCCCGATATGGCTGCTTACTCGGCCTTGATGCCGGCTTCCTTCACGATGCGGGCGTTGTCGTCGTACTCAGCGCGGATTGCCGCGGCGAATTGCGCGGCGGTGCCGCCGGTGGGCACCTCGCCGCCCTTGAGCAGGCGCTCGCGCACCTCGGGCTCGGCCAGGGCCTTGTTCAGCTCGGTATTCAGCCTGGCGATGATGGCCGGCGGCGTGTGCGCCGGCGCGAAGATGCCGAAGGTCGAGGTCAGGTTGGCCTTGGGATAGCCCAGCTCGGCCAGTGTCGGCACATTGGCCATCGAGGCGATGCGCTTGGGCGCGCCCACCGCCAGCGCACGCAGGCGGCCAGCCTGCATGTGCTGGGTCAGCACCGGGCTGGCGTTGGTGCTCATCACCTCGAACTGCCCGCCGAGCGCGTCGTTCATCTGCTGGCCCGCGCCCTTGTAGGGAATCAGCGTCAGGTCGGCCTGGGCCCTGGACTTGACCTGCTCCAGCATCACGTGGCCGACCGTGCCGAGGCCGGAGGTGGCCCAGCGCACCGAGCCGGGCCGGGCCTTGGCCTGCGCCAGCAGGTCCTGGAAAGTCTTGCCGGCGAAGCTTTGGGTGGCCACCAGCAGCACCGGCGAGTACATCACGCTCATCACCGGCGCGATATCGCGCTGCGGGTCGTAGTTGACGTGGCCCACGTGCGGGTTGAGCGTGAGCGGGCTGGTCGAGGCGAAGCCCAGCGTGTAGCCGTCCGGCGCGGCCTTGGCCACGGCGTCGATGCCGATGCTGCCGCCGGCGCCGGCCTTGTTCTCCACCACCACCGAGCCGCCCATCTGCGCCGACAGGCGCTCGCCGAGCGCGCGCGCCACGGCGTCGCTGATGCCGCCGGTGGGGTAGGCCACGATCAGGCGGATCGGACGCGAGGGATATGCGTCGGCGGCGCGGGCGGGCACGGCAGACAGGCTCGCCACGGCGGCGGCAAACACGGGCGCGGCGGCCAGCAAGGGAAATCGGCGGGAAACGGACATTGGCGGGGAAACGGCAGGGACGGTAAGAGACGAAGGCGGAGTTTATCCGATCGGGGATGCGTCACCGCCCGTGCCTGGTCCCGCCACCAGGGCACATTCGGGCACCCACGACACGAACAGCTCGTTGGCGCGGTCATAGAGGTGCCACACGGTGCCGCACTCGCGGCAGGTGAAGGTAAGCATGCTGAATGGCACGCCGGCGGCGCTCTGGCTTACCAGCGGCGCGGTGTGCTTGAGCGCCAGGCGCTCGTGCGGCTCGCGGCGGCGCGAATCCGCGGCCAGCGCCAGGCAGTGGCCGCAGGCGGCCCGGGCGGGGCGCGCGGGCGGGGGCCGGGAAGGGAGGGGGGGAGGCACAACAGACGTCATGCCCGCCATGATGCCGCAAAAACGGCGCGCCATTCATCCCGGCGCGTTCACCGCGGCTGCGCGGACGGCGCGCGCTGGCCCAGCCACACGCTGGCCAGCACCAGCAGCGCGCCCGCCATCTGCGCCGCGCTCAAGGTCTGGCCGAGCACCGCGAAGCCGAGCACGGTCGCGCTCACCGGGCTCAGCAGGCCGAGCGCCGACACCGCCGCCGTGGGCAGCCGCCCGATGCCGCGGAACCACAGCGCGTAGCTGATACCGGCGCCGGCGATGCACAGCCACGCGTAGCCCAGCACATTGGGCAGCGTCAGCCGTGCCGGCAGCGTCTCGAACGCCAGTGCGAAGGGCAGCAGGAACAGCGCGCCGGCGGTCAGCTGCCACGCGGTCAGCACCAGCGGCGAGACCGGCGGGCGCCAGCGCTTGGCCAGCACCGTGCCGAGCGCCATCGACACCGCCCCGGCAGCTGCCGCCGCCACGCCCACCGCATCGAGCCTGGCGGCCGGCCCGAGCACCAGCAGGGCCACGCCGCCGATGCCGCCAAACCCCGCCAGCCACGCCGCCAGGTGCGGCCGCGCGCCGAGCAGCAGCCATGCCAGCGCCACCACCAGCAGCGGCTGGATCGCGCCCACGGTGGCCGCCACCCCGCCCGGCAGGCGATAGGCCGCGATAAACAGCATGGCCTGGAACAAGCCGATATTGAGCACGCCCAGCACCGCCGCCTTCCACCACCAGCCGCCGGACGGCAGTTGCCGGCCCCAGGCCAGCATGGCCAGCCCCGCCGGCAGCGCGCGGATGACGCCGGACAGCAGTGGCTGGCCGGGCGGCAGCCACTGGCTGGTGATGAGGTAGGTGCTGCCCCAGACCAGCGGGGCGGAAGCGGTCAGCAGCACGTCGGCCGCGCGTACCCGCCCCTGCCGGGAAATCGCGGCGAGTGCCGGCATGGCAGGCGCCGCGGGGGATGCCGCCTGCGCCGGTGGGACGGGCGGGGCTATCGGAGTGATCGGAGTGATCGGAGTGATCGGAAGGGGCGGTGCGTCGGGCTTCATGCGGCTGGCCTCCGTGGCAACTCTTCTTCACAAGAAGAATCTTGATATCAAGATAAAATCCACTTTACGAAGTGAAAGGCTTGATGTCAAGATTCTTGCCATCCGCATCAATCGCAAATCGCAATACACATCCCATGGCCACCCGCGGCAAACCCAAGGCCACACCCCCTGCCGCGCCTCGCAGCGCCGGCAAGGAAGACGCGCCCGCGCTGCATCCCGCAAGCATGGGCGAGCCGGACCCTGCCGCGGACGGCGACCGCGTCGACCGCATCCTCGCCCAGTGGGCACGCGAGCGCCCCGATCTCGACGCCTCGCCGATGGGCATCATCGGCCGTGTCTGGCGCCTGGCGCGCCATACCGACCGCGCCGTGGAAGCCGCGCTGGCGCCCGTCGGCCTGAACAGCTGGGAGTTCGACGTGCTGGCCACGCTGCGCCGCTCGGGACCGCCCCATGCGCTCTCGCCGGGCGCGCTGATCGACTCGCTGATGATCACCTCGGGCACCATGACCAACCGCATCGACCATCTCGAACGCGCCGGCCTGGTGCGCCGCTGCCCGAATCCGGACGACAGGCGCGGGCTGCTGATCGAGCTGACAGGCGAGGGCCGCGGCCGCATCGACCACGCGGTGGAGGTCCACGTGGCCAACGAGCACCGCCTGCTGGCGCGCCTCACGGCCGCCGAGCGCAAGCAGCTCGCCGGCCTGCTGCGGCGCTGGCTGCAGGGCTTCGAGCCGCCCGGCGAATAGGGTATCCGCCGCATCGGCGCCGGCACTGGCACGAAGCCTGCGATCCACACTGCCCTTTGACCGCATCGCCACCGCTTTCCATCGCCCTCCATCGCTTTCGATCCATTTCACCTTCCCCCCACCGTATTTCCGGAGACACCCGCATGCCCCCGCATTTCCGCCCGCGCGCCAGCGCACCCGCCCTCATGCTCGCCGCCCTCCTCTGCGCCGGTGCCGCGCAGGCCGCGCCGGTCGAGCCGGCCTACCAGTTGTCGCAGCAGGAAAAGCCCGCGCTGATCGCCACGCTCAAGGACCTGGTCTCGATCGAGTCCGGCAGCAAGGACATCGAAGGCCTGGACCGCATCGCCACGCTGATCCGCGACCGGCTCTCGGCCATGGGCGGCGACGCGAAGCTGATCGAGCCCACCGAGGTCTACCGCATGGAAGACACGCCCAAGCAGGTGGGCAAGATGGTGATGGCGCAGTTCAAGGGCACGGGAAAGCGCAACATCATGCTGATCGGCCACATGGACACGGTCTACCTGCGCGGCATGCTGGCGCAGCAGCCGTTCCGCATCGACGGCGAGCGCGCCTACGGCCTGGGCATCGCCGACGACAAGAACGGCGTGGCGGTGATCCTGCACACCGTGGCCATCCTGCAGAAGATGGGCTTCAAGGACTACGGCACCCTGACGGTGCTGATCAACGGCGACGAGGAAATCAGCTCGCCGGGCGCGCGCGCCATGCTGACCAAGATGGGCAGCCAGCAGGACGCGGTGTTCTCGTGCGAGGCCACGCGCGTGACCGGCGACCGCCTGTCGCTGGCCACCAGCGGCATCGGCGCGATCTCGCTGACCGTGCACGGCAAGTCCTCGCACGCCGGCAGCTCGCCCGAGCAGGGCCGCAACGCGCTGTACGAACTCTCCCACCAGATCCTGCAGATGCGCGACCTGTCCAACCCGGACACCGGTCTCAAGGTGAACTGGACGATCTCCTCGGCCGGCTCCAACCGCAACGTGATTCCCGCCATTGCCACGGCGCAGGCCGACGTGCGCGTGCTGCGCACCGCCGACTACGACGGCCTGGAGCGCACGCTGCAGGAGCGCGTCAAGAAGCAACTGATCCACGACACCAAGGTCGAGGTCAAGTTCGAGCGCCGCCGCCCGCCGCTCGAGGTCACCGATGCGGCACGCAAGCTGGCCGCCCACGCGCAAGGCGTGTATGCCGAGATCGGCGAGAAGCTGGCGGTCTACGACACCGCCGAAGGCGGCGGCACCGATGCCGCCTTCGCCGCGGCCGCCACCAAGGCGCCGGTGATCGAGCGCTTCGGCCTGCGCGGCTTCGGCGCGCACTCGAACGACGCCGAATACGTCGACCTCAACTCGGTCACGCCGCGCCTGTACCTGCTGACGCGCATGATCATGGACGTCTCGCAGGACAAGACCGGGAACTGAGCCGGCGCGCCGGTCCACGCGCCGGCCTTGCCGCGGATGCCGGCCCCCGCAAGGGGCTGGCACGTTTCTCGCCTGCATCTCCCGCAGGCAGGAGCGCGGCAGGACAACCGGTGCGGCCGGGGTGCAACCTGCACGACCGGCCCGAATCTCCGCCCGTATCCCCGCGCATGCGCATGCCAGTGTAGGAAGTGCAGCGTGCGCAGTGAAGCCCGCGCTGCGTGGCGTCGGCCACGCAGCGGCCGGCCCGGTGGGAACCGGACCCCGGCCGGCTAGCGTCAGGCCGGTTTCTTGCGCCCGCCCAGGTCGGGCAGGAAGACCGCCAGCAGCCCCAGCAGCGGCAGGAAGGCGCACAGCCGGTAGACGGCCTGGATGCCTTGCGCGTCCGCCAGCGTGCCCAGCACCGCGGCGCCGATGCCGCCCATGCCGAAGGCAAAGCCGAAGAACAGGCCGGACACCATGCCCACCTTGCCGGGGATCAGCTCCTGCGCGAACACCAGGATGGCCGAGAACGCCGAGGCCAGGATAAAGCCGATGATGAACGACAGCACGCCGGTCCAGAACAGGTTGGCATGCGGCAGCATCAGCGTGAACGGCGCCACGCCCAGGATCGACGCCCAGATCACGCGCTTGCGGCCGATGCGGTCGCCGATCGGGCCGCCCAGGATGGTGCCGGCCGCCACCGCGAACAGGAAGGCGAACAGGTAGATCTGCGCGCTCTGGCGCTCCAGGCCGAAGCGCTCCATCAGGTAGAAGGTGTAGTAGGTGTTCAGGCTCGCCATGTAGAAGTACTTGGAGAACACCAGCACCATCAGCACGATCATGGCGCGCACCACGGTGCTGCGCGGCAGCGGCGCGGCGGTGGAGACGGCCTTGCGCTTGCGCGCGGTGTGGGCCAGCTCGCGGCCGTACCAGCCGCCGATCTGCCACAGCACGGCGATCGCCAGCAGCGCGGCCAGCGAGAACCACGCCACGCTGCTCTGCTGGTGCACGATCCACGCCGCCAGCAGCGGCCCGGCCGCGCTGCCGGCATTGCCGCCGACCTGGAAGATCGACTGCGCCAGGCCGTGCTGGCCACCCGAGGCCATGCGCGCCACCCGCGATGATTCCGGGTGGAAGATCGACGAACCCGTGCCCACCAGCGCGGCCGCCACCAGCAGCACGCCGTAAGTGGGCGCCACCGACAGCAGCAACAGGCCGCACAGCGTGAAGCCCATGCCGATCGGCAGCGACTTCGGCTTGGGATGCTTGTCGGTGTACAGGCCGACCACCGGCTGCAGCAGCGACGCCGTGATCTGGTACGTCAGCGTCAGCAGGCCGATCTGCGTGAAACTAAGGTTGAAGCCGCCCTTGAGCATCGGATAGATGGCCAGGATCAGCGACTGGATCATGTCGTTGAGGAAATGCGAAAAGCTGATCGCCGACAGTACGCGGAAACCGGTCCGCTCCGCGGACTGGGTACTGTGTAGAGGCTGCGCCTGGCCCTGCGGCGAGGCGGTCGCGCCGCCTGGCGCGGTGTCGATGCGGCTGCTCATGATGGAATCGGGGGCTGGAAGAAAAACAATACGGGAATCTGGCAGCCATGCTAATTGGCGCGACTGCGCCTGTCCTGCGAGAATAGGGCCGGAACCTTGGAGAAAAGGACATGCCACGTCCCGCCACCGGCCAGCCTCCCCGCCCGCCCCGCGCCGCGTCCCCCGCTCGCCCGCGTACAGGTGGCGCACCGGCCATACCACCCCTCGTCCCGGCCCACGCCGAAGACCGCGCCGACACCTACAGCGCCGCGCCGGCCTACCTGCGCTACGACCGCGGCCCCATGCCCGTCACCGCCATGGCGGCCGACTACCTGCCGAGCCATGTCACCAAGCCGCACCAGCATCCCCACGCGCAGCTGATCCACGCCGTGCACGGCGTGATGGTGGTCGCCACCGCCGAGGGCCAGTGGATCGTCCCGCCCACGCGCGGCATGTGGATGCCTGGCGGCACCGTGCACTGGATCCGCATGGTGGGCCACGTACGCATGCGCACCGCCTATATCCGGCCCGACGCGGCCGCCAACCTGCCCACGCGCTGCACCGTGCTCGGCATCAGCCCGCTGCTGCGGGAACTGATCCTCGCTGCCATCGACATTCCCACCCCCTACGCGGCCGAATCGCGCGATGGCCGCCTGATGCGCCTGCTGCTGGACGAAGTGATGCTGGTGCCCACCCTGCCCCTGCACCTGCCGCGCCCGGCCGATCCCGGCCTGCGCGAGATCTGCGATGCCATCGTCGGCGCGCCGGATACGGCGCTCACGCTGGCGGAATGGGGCGGGCGGCTGGGCCTCGACCCCAAGACCATCCAGCGCAAGTTCGCGCGCGAGACCGGGATGACGTTCGGGCAATGGCGGCAGCAGGCCCGGCTGCTGGCGGCGCTGGAGGGGCTGGCCGCAGGGGCCAAGGTGGTGGATGTGGCGCTGGACCTGGGCTATGACAGCCCGAGCGCGTTCTCGACGATGTTCCGCAAGCAGTTCGGCGTGCCACCGAGCACCTTCTTCAGATAGGCGGCTGCGGTTGCGGTTGCGGCTGCGGCTGCGGTTGCGGTTGCGGTTGCGGTTGCGGTTGCGGTTGCGGTTGCGGTTGCGGTTGCGGTTGCGGTTGCGGTTGCGGTTGCGGCTGTGCTCCCGGCGGCCGCTGATGCAGGTACGGCCGTTAATTGCGAAATTGGCCGAAACCGGTCAAAGCTCGCGCGGCGCAATGCCGCCGGGATGCCAGCCCAGGCCGGGCCGGGCCGCTACCGATACCGACACCGATACCGCGCCCCGACCAGCGCCCCGGCACCGGACATGCCGCCGTCAGGCCAGATACCGCTCCACCAGCCGCGTCCAGTACGCCGCGCCGACCGTCAGGTTCTCGTCGTTGAAGTCGTAGCCGGCGTTATGCAGCAGCGGCTGCCCCACGCCATTGCCCATGCGCACGAAGCAGCCCGGGCGCTGCTGCAGGAAATAGGCAAAGTCCTCGCTGCCGGCGATCTGCGGGAAGTGCCCCACCACCTTGTCCGGGCCGACCAGTTCCTCGGCGACCTGGCGCGCGAACTCGGTCTCGCGCTCGCTGTTGACCAGTACCGGGTAGCCGCGGATGTAGTCAATCTCCACGGTGGCGCCGTAGCCGTCCACGTGGGAGGTCACCAGTTTGGTGATGCGCGCCTCCAGAGTGCGGCGCACGTCCGGGCTGAAGGAGCGCACGCTCAGTTCCAGCTTGGCGCTTTCGGGGATCACGTTGGGCGCGTGGCCGGCGTGCAGCGTGCCGATGGTGACCACCGCGGTTTCGTTCGGGTCGATATTGCGCGCCACGATGCTCTGCAGCGCCATCACCAGGCTGCCGGCCACCAGGATCGGGTCGATCGCCTGGTGCGGGCGCGCGGCATGGCCGCCCTTGCCGCGGATGGTGATGGAGACCGTATCGCAGGCGGCCATGAAGGGGCCGGTGCGGAACATGAAGGTGCCGGCCTCCACGCCCGGGTGGTTGTGCAGGCCGAAGATCGCATCGCACGGAAAGCGCTCGAACAGGCCGTCGGCCAGCATGCGCTCGGCGCCGCCGCCCGCGCCGATCTCCTCGGCGGGCTGGAAGATCAGGTGCACGGTGCCGTTGAAGTTGCGCGTGCGCGCCAGTTGGCGCGCCGCGCCCAGCAGCACGGTGGTGTGGCCGTCGTGCCCGCACGCGTGCATCTTGCCGGCGTTGAGGCTCGCATAAGGCAGGCCGGTGCGCTCGTGGATGGGCAGCGCATCCATGTCGGCGCGCACGCCGACGGTGCGCGGGCTGTCGCCCTGGCGCAGGCGGCCGACCACGCCGGTGCCGCCCACATGGCGCGTCACCTCGTAGCCCCAGCCCTCGAGCTGGCTGGCGACCAGTTCGGCGGTGCGCACTTCGTCGAAGGCGAGTTCCGGATGCTGGTGGATGGTGTGACGGATGGCTTCCAGCTCGGCGCGGCTGTCGGCCGTATCGGCCAGCTCGCACAAGCGCGCAAGGCGGAAGGCAAAAGGCTTGAGAGAAGGACTTGCGGGGGAGTCTGAAAGCAACGACTCCATCAATTCGGGGGCGTGTTCTGACATGGCAGTGCTCGTTTTTTCTAAGCGTATAGAAAACAGTATTTCACGCTAAGCACTGAGCGCAAACGGTTTAACCCTTTGTAGCGAAATCGGGCAACAAGTGTTGCGAACGGGGGACGGTCCGCGCACGCCGGGATCACAGGGGGAACTCGACGCGGCGACGGGGATCACAGTCCCCCGCCTTCTGCGCGCTTCGCCGCATTCGTGCCGGCAGGTATCGCCCGCGGTACAAGCCGCGTCCGGGCGGAGCCCGGGCGCAAAAAAAAGCGGCCGTTGCCGGCCGCCTTTTCCTCGCACTTCGCGTGACGCTTACCCCTTGGCGTACGCCACCACCGCCTGGGTCTGCTCGCCCAGCCCGTCGATGCCCAGCCGCATGGTGTCGCCAGCCTTGAGAAAGYGCGGCGGCTTGAAGCCCATGCCCACGCCCGGCGGCGTGCCGGTGCAGATCAGGTCGCCGGGATGCAGCGTCATGAAGCGGCTGACATAGCTCACCAGCGTGGCCACGTCGAACACCATGGTGGCGGTGCTGCCCTTCTGCACGCGCTCGCCGTTGACGTCCAGCCACAGGCCGAGCGCCTGCGGGTCGGCCACTTCGTCGCGCGTGACCAGCCACGGGCCGACCGGGCAGAAGGTATCGCAGCCCTTGCCCTTGTCCCAGGTGCCGCCGCGTTCGAGCTGGAACTCGCGCTCGGAGACATCGTTGACCACGCAGTAGCCGGCCACGTGGGACAGCGCCTGCTCGCGCGAGACGTCGCGCGCGGCCGTGCCGATCACCACGCCCAGTTCCACTTCCCAGTCGCTCTTCTCGGAGCCGCGCGGCAGCATCACCGCATCGTCGGGGCCGTTGAGCGAGCTGTTGGCCTTGAGGAAGACGATGGGCTCGGCCGGCAGCGGCATGCCGGCCTCGGCGGCGTGGTCGGCGTAGTTCAGGCCGATGGCCACGATCTTGCCGATGCCGGTCCAGGGCACGCCGAAGCGCCCGCCCTGCACCACCGGCAGCGTGGCCGGGTCCAGCGCGGCCAGCCTGGCCAGCGCCTCGGCCGACAGTTGCTGCGGCCCCACGCCGTCGATCACGCCGGACAGGTCGCGCACGCGGCCTTCCTTGTCGATCAGTCCCGGACGTTCTGCGCCCGGCTTGCCTACACGTACTAGTTTCATCGTTTCCCCTTGGCTTCGGTGGCTAAGCGGTGCGCGGGCTCGGACAGGGTCCGCGCGACCACGGTCAGGACTTCTTTGGCGGTGTTCTCGGAATGCCCGCGCAGCACCTGCGCCAGCCGTGGGCGGCCGGGTTCGCGCAGCGCGGACATGATGGCCTCGTGCTCCTCGTGCGATTCCTGCCAGCGCAGCATATCCGCATTGGCGGCGCCGCGCGCGCGGTGGACCTTGCTCATCAGCATGGCGTAGATGCCGGCCAGCACCGGGTTGGCGGCGCCGTCGATGATGAGCTGGTGGATCTCCTGGTTGGTGCGGAAGTACTCGGTGCGCCGGCCCGCTGCGTGCGCGTCGAGCATGGCCTGGTGCTTGCGCTCCAGGCGCGCCATCGTGGCATCCGACAGCCGCGTCGCGGCGAGTTCGCCGGCGGTGGCCTCGAGCCCGTGCAGCGTCTCGAAGGTGGCGCGCAGTTYGTCCAGGTCCAGCGCCGCCACGCGGTAGCCGATGTATTGCCGGTGCAGCACCAGCCCTTCCGACACCAGCACCTTGAGCGCCTCGCGCAGTGGCGTCTTGGAGACATCGAACATCTCGCAGAAGGCGCGCTCGTCGATGCGCGCACCCGGCGGCATCTCCCCTTCTTCGATCATGGTGCGCAGGCGGGCAGCAATTTCGGCCGACATGCCGAGCGTGCGCAGGCGCGTGGATTTAGGCAGCGTTTGAGTCACAGACATCACCGGGATGGGGAACATGCACCACAACAAGGCTATCACACACCGAAATTGTGCGTTTGCATCATAATAAAATCAACGACTTACAAGAGTTGTAATTACAGATTACGTATCCTATACTCCAGCCGGTTGCGCGACACACGAATTCAAACCGCCTCGGAGGTCGTTTCGGAAAGCAGCGGAGCAAGCCCCGGCCACGCGCCGGGCACGCTCGCCGGACGCTTTCCGGAACGACTTCTAAAATTCCTCAAAGGAGACACGCGTCATGCAAACGACAAGCCGGGCCGCGGCGCTAACGGAGACGAAGAGCTCCGTGCGCTGGAAGATTTTCCTGATGATGCTGTTCCTCATCGCCATCAACTACATCGACCGCGCGTCGCTGTCGGTGGCGATGCCGCTGATCGCCAAGGAGTTCGACCTCAGCCCCACCATGCAGGGCCTGATCCTCAGCTCCTTCTTCTGGACCTACGCGCTCATGCAGATCCCCGGCGGCATGCTGGCGGACAAGTACAAGCCGCGCATCGTGATCGCCATCGCCACCGTGTTCTGGGGCCTGTCCCAGGCGGCCGCGGCGTTCTGCACCAGTGCCACCTCGCTGCTGCTGACCCGCCTGGGCCTGGGCGCGGCCGAAGCGCCGATCTACCCGGCCGGCGGCAAGCTCAACGCGATCTGGATGACGCAGAACGAACGCGGCCGCGGCGCCACCCTGCTCGACGGCGGCGCGCCGCTGGGCGCCGCGCTCGGTGCCGTCATCATCACGTGGCTGATCACCGTGCTTGGCTCGTGGCGGCTGTCCTTCATCGTGGCCGGCGTAGGCACCGTGCTGGCCGGCCTGTGGGCTTGGCACTACGTGCGCAACTCGCCGCGCGAGCATCGTGGCGTCAATGAACTGGAAGCGCGCTATATCGAGGAGGCCCAGGCCGCCGAACATCGCGCCGAGCCGGCCAACCTGTCGGGCCGTTCGCTGGACTTCTTCAAGTACCGCTCCGTGTGGTGCATGGCGATCGGCTGGATGTGCTTCAACAGCGTGTTCTACGGCCTGCTGACCTGGATGCCGAACTACCTGAACAAGGTGCACGGCTTCGACATCAAGCAGATGGGCGGCGCCAGCTTCATCATCTTCTTCTCGGGCTTCGTCGGCGAGCTGGTCGGCGGCTGGATCGCCGACAAGTGGAAAGCCGCGGGCGGCAGGCCCAACCGCGTGATGCGCACGCTGTTCGGCATCGCCGCGGTGGTCGCCACGGTCTCGATCTTCTCCGTGGCCTACGTGAAGGACCCGGTCGTCGTCGTGGCGCTGCTCTCCTCCACCCTGTTCTTCCTGCGCTGGTGCGGCCTGTTCTGGTGCATCCCGTCGATCCTGGGCACCCGCGACAAGGTGGGCGTGCTGGGCGGCATCATGAACCTGGGCGGCAATATCGGCGGCATCTCCGTGCCCATCATCGTCGGCATGATCGTGCAGTTCACCGGCTCCTACTTCCTGGCGCTGATGTTCTTCGCCGCCGCCGGCGTGGGCCTGCTGCTGTCGTCCACCGCGATCGACTACGAGAAGAAGCTGCCGGTCTGAGCAGCGCGCCCGCCATCCATCCACGATAACGAGCTTGGCCCGGCGCGCCGCATCGACGCGCGCCAGGGCCGCGCCAACTCCTGAAGCGAAAACCCGACATGACCAAACGTACCCTGCTCGGCATGCTCACGCCGTCCTCCAACACGGCGCTCGAACCCATCACCAGCGCGATGGTGAGCGGCCTGCCCAACGTCAGCGCGCATTTCTCGCGCTTCACCGTCACCGAGATCTCGCTGCGCGACCAGGCGCTGGGCCAGTTCGATCTCGACAAGATCATCGGCGCGGCCAGGCTGCTGGCGGACGCGCGCGTCGACGTGATCGCCTGGAACGGCACCTCGTCCGGCTGGCTCGGCTTCGACAAGGACGAAGCGCTGTGCCGCCAGATCACCGAAGCCACCGGCATCCCCGCCACCACCTCGGTGCTGGCGCTCAACGAAATCCTGAAGAAGACCGGCGCGCAGGACTTTGGCCTGGTCACGCCGTATCTCGACGACGTGCAGCAGCGCATCAGGCAGAACTACGAGCGCCACGGACTGCGCTGCACCGCCGAGCGGCACCTGGACCTGCACGTGAACTACAGCTTCGCCGAGGTCGAGGAGGACACCATCCGCCGCATGGTGCGCGAAGTGGCGCAGCACAAGCCCGCCGCCATCACCACGTTCTGCACCAATCTGCGCGCCGCGCACCTGGCGCAGGAACTGGAAGCCGAGACCGGCATCCCCGTCTACGACACCATCTCCACCGTCGTGTGGAAATCGCTGCGGCTGGCCGGCGTGGATACGCGCGAGCTGCGCGGATGGGGTCGCCTGTTCGCCGAAGTCCAGTAAGACAGGAGAAACCATGGAAACCGCACTCGACCTGGTCATCCGCAACGCCGACGTGGTCACGGCCGCCGACCGCTTCACCTGCGACATCGGCGTGCGCGACGGCCGCATCGCCATGCTCGGCAGCGGCCTGCCGCGCGGCGCGCGCGAACTGGATGCGAGCGGCCTGCTCGCGCTGCCCGGCGGCGTGGACGGCCATTGCCACCTCGACCAGCCGATGCCCGACGGCATGCGCATGGCCGACGATTTCTTCACCGGCACGCGCGCCGCCGTATGCGGCGGCACCACCACCGTGATCCCGTTCGCGGCGCAGGAGAAGGGCGGCTCGCTCAAGGCCGCGGTGGCCGACTACCACCGCCGCGCCGAAGGCCGCGCCGTGGCCGACTACGGCTTCCACCTGATCGTGGCCGATCCCACCCCGCACGTGCTGCAGCACGAACTGCCCGCGCTGATCCGCCAGGGCTACACCTCGTTCAAGGTCTACATGACCTACGACGACCTCAAGCTCTCCGACCGCGAGATGCTCGATGTGCTAGACGTGGCCAAGCAGAACAATGCCCTGGTGATGGTGCACGCCGAGAACGCGGACTGCATCTCGTGGCTGACCGAGAAGCTGGTCGGGGAAGGGCGCATCTCGCCGCGCTTCCACGGCATGGCGCGCCCGGCGCTGGTCGAGCGCGAAGCCACGCACCGCGCCATCACCTTCGCCGAACTGGTCGACGTGCCGATCCTGATCGTGCACGTGTCCGGCAAGGAAGCGATCGAGCAGATCCGCTGGGCACAGGGCAGGGGACTGCAGATCCTGGCCGAGACCTGCCCGCAGTACCTGTACCTCACCGCCGAGGACATGGGCCTGCCGGGCGACGATGGCTACGAGGGCGCCAAGTGCGTGTGCAGCCCGCCGCCGCGCGACCCCGAGAACCAGGCCGCGGTATGGCGCGCGCTGGTCAACGGCGTGTTCAGCGTGTTTTCCTCGGACCACGCACCGTTCAGCTACGACGATCCGCAGGGCAAGAAGCTCGGCGGGCAGGCGCAGCCGTTCGACCACATCCCCAACGGCGTGCCCGGCATCGAAACGCGCCTGCCGCTGCTGTTCGACGGCGTGGCCAGGGGCAAGCTCTCGCTGCACCAGTTCGTCGAACTCACCTCCTACCGGCCGGCGCGCCTGTACGGCCTGTATCCGCGCAAGGGAACGATCGCGGTGGGGGCCGATGCGGATATCGCGCTGTGGGATCCGCAACGCAAGGTGCGCATCGCCAACAGCGCCTTGCACCACGCGGTGGACTACACACCGTACGAAGGCATCGAGGTGACCGGCTGGCCGGTGCATTGCCTGTCGCGCGGCGAGATGCTGGTCGAGGACGGCGTCTATCTCGAGCCGCAACCCGGCCGCGGCCGCTTCCTCGAAGCCGGCGCGCCGCTGCTGGACTGAGCCGTCGCCGGCCGCGCACCCGAGGTCGTGCCGACGCCCCTGGCGGCGTCGGATCTTCGTATTCCCTGTTCGAGCATCATCATGCGAATTCTTGTTGTGAACCCGAATATCTCCGAGAGCGTGACGTCGCTGATCCATGCGGAGGCTTCGCGCTCGGCGTCGCCCGGCACGGCCCTGGCGATGGCCACGGCGCAGTTCGGCGTGGCCTATATCGAGACGCGCTTCGAAGCGCTGGTGGGCGGCTACGCCACCGCATGCGCAGTCGCCGCGCACCAGGGCCAGTTCGACGGCGTGGTGGTGGCGGCCTTCGGCGATCCTGGCCTGGCGGGGCTGAAGGAGTTGTGCAATGTGCCGGTGGTGGGCATGACCGAAGCGGCGCTTGCCAGCGCCTGCCTGCTCGGGCAGCGCTTCTCCATCATCGCGATCTCGCACCGTATCGAGGCGTGGTACCGCGAGTGCGTCGCGGCCAATGGCCTGTCCTCGCGGCTGGCCAGCGTGCGTTCGCTGCAGCAACCGCTGCGCGATATCGGCAGCGTGCAGGAGGACCACGCCGCGCGGCTGGAAGAACTGAGCCTGCAGGCCGTGCGCGAGGACGGCGCCGACGTGATCATCGTGGCCGGCGCGCCGCTGGCGGGGCTGGCGCGCACGCTCAAGGACCGCATCCCGGTGCCGGTGGTGGACGGCGTATCGAGCGCGATCCGGCATTGCGAAAGCCTGGTCGCACTGGCGCCGGCCGGCGCCACCGAAGGCAGCTTCGCGCGCCCGCCGCGCAAGCCCAACCGCGGACTGCCGCCGACGCTGGCGGCAATGCTGGACTGAGCCCGCGTCGCTTGCGCTACGCCGCCGCGCGCAGGCCGAGCTGGTCCAGGCTCGTGCGCAGTGCCTGCCTGAGCGGGGTGCGCGGCAGCGCGCCCACCAGCGCGTCCAGCGCGCTGCCGTCCATGGCATGCGGCACCTTCCACAGGTAGGCCATCTCGGCAAGCTCGCGCCACATCGGCACCAGCGCGGCGCCGGCGCGGATCAGCCACCACGGCATGCCGCCCACGCGCGGCGGCTGCCGCAGGCCGCCGGCATCGCCCAACGCGGCCACCAGTTCGTCGCCCGTCAAGGTATGCCCCGCGAAATGCAGCACCGTGTGGCCGCGCAGCGTCGCGTGGCGCGTGGCCACGGCGACAAAGGCCTGCGCCAGGTCCGGCAGGTAGGCCCAGGCATGTGCGCGGTCGCGCGGACCCGGGTAGACCACCTTGCCCTGGCCGAGCGACCTGGCGATCGCCAGGTCCATCCATGATCCGCGACCCGGGCCGCCGAAATAATCGCCGGCGCGGATGACCACGCTGCGCAACGCCGGCGTGCGTTCGCGCATGGCCGCCTCGATGTCGTGGCGGATCTTGCTCTTGCGTGCGGTGGGCCGCTGCGCGGTGTCCGGGCGCAGCAGCGGCGGCATCGATTCTCCAAAGTTGTAGACATTGCCGGGAAACATCAGCAGGGCGTCGAGCGCCAGCGCCACTTCCTCGGCGGCGCGTGCCAGCGCGGCAGCGTGCCGCGCCCATTCGGTATAGGCCGGGTTGAGCGCGTTGATCACCACGCTGGCGCCGTGCGCCGCCGCTGCCAGTCGCGCGGTCTGCGTCACGTCGAAGTCCAGCGCCCGCACCGCCGGCGGCACCGGTCCCGCCAGCGGCCGGCGCGCCTGCGCCAGCACCTGGCGGGACCGGCGAAGGCGTCCACCAGGGTCCGGCCCAGCCGGCCGTTGGCGCCAAGGATCAGCACGGTCTTGCTCATGACGTTCTCCATGTTGCGCCGGTCGCATCGTGCTCCCGCCGGGTCCGATGCAGGCTATTGTGCGCGGGGTGCGATGACTCCACAATTGCATGACTTCGCAATCCGCGAATGCAATTTTGAATAGCGTCGCCGGGCGCGGCGCGGCATCGCTCAAGGAGCAAACCGGGTGGCGGATGAATTCGACTGGACGCTGATGCGCTCCTTCCTGGCGGTGATGGAATGCGGCAGCCTGCTGGGCGCGGCGCGCCGGCTCGCCAGCAGCCAGCCCACGCTCGGGCGCCATGTGGCGCAACTGGAGGCGCAGCTCGGCGTGCCGCTGTTCGAGCGCACGGGCCACGGCCTGCGGCCCACCGATGCGGCGCGCGCCATTGCCGGACACGCGCGCGCCATGCAGGAAGGCGCCGACGCGGTGGCGCGCGCGCTGGCCGGCAGCGATGCGGGCATCGCCGGCACCATACGCGTATCGGCCAGCCGCGTGGTGGCCAGCTACCTGCTGCCGCCGCTGCTGGCGGACCTGCGCCTGCGCGAGCCGCAACTGGCCATCGAGGTGGTGTCGTCCAACGAAGTCAGCAACCTGCTGCGGCGCGAGGCCGACATTGCCATCCGCATGGTGCGGCCCAGCCAGGCCTCGCTGATCGCGCGCAAGGTTGCGTCGCTGGCGCTGTGCGCCTGCGCGCATGAAGACTATCTGCGCCGCAAGGGCGTGYCGCGCACGGCGCGCGACCTGCTGCGCCACGAACTGATCGGCTACGACCGCGACGACACCATCGTGCGCGGCCTGCGCGGCACGGGCCTGGAGATCACCCGCGACGCGTTCAGCGTGCGCAGCGACGACGATATCGTGCTGTGGCAATCGATACGCGCCGGCCTCGGGGTGGGCTTCGCCGCGCGCTATCTCGTCGCCGGCGATGCGCGCGTGCGCACCGTGCTGCCGGCGCTGCCGATCCCGCCGCTACCGGTCTGGCTCACCGTGCACCGCGAGATCCGCGGCAGCGCGCGCATCCGCACCGTCTACGATTTCCTGGCCAGCGCCATTCCTGCCGCGGTGGCGGCATCGTAGGCCTGCAGGGCTTGCGCTGCGCGGCGCCTATTCGTCCAGCCTCACATGCTCCGCCAGGTGGCTGACCACGGTGGCAATGCGGCGCAGGTGGCGCGATTCGGGATGGGTCAGCAGCCACAGGTCGGTCTCGCATTCGTCGAGCGGGCCGCTGAGTGCCACCAGCTTGCCGCTGCGCCGCCCGATCATCAGCGAGACGATGCCGGCGCCGAGCCCGCCTTCGATGGCCTCGACCACGCCGGCGATGCTGTTGACGCGGTACTGCGGCGCCACGCGCGGCAGGTGCTTGCGGCGCCAGCGCACGGAAGGATGATCGGGCATGGCTTCGTCGGGCGCGACCCAGGGCAAGGTGGCGAGCGCCGCGAGATCGACGCCCGCGCCGTCCTCCGGCACGCTCACGCCCGCCGCCGCGAGCAGGTCGCGCGAGGCGAACACCGCCACGCGCAGGGGACCAAGGCGCCTGCCGATCAGGTGGTCGGGCGGCTGGCGCGTGGCGCGCACGGCGATGTCGGCATCGCGCCGGGTCAGGCTGACCAGCTCGTTGGTGGCGATCAGCTCGAAGCTCAGCCCGGGATGGGCGCGTCCGAGCGGCGCCAGCGCGGGCAGCACCATGCCGTGCAGCACGGTGTCGGTGGTGGTGATGCGCACCAGCCCAGACACCGTGCCCGCGGTCACCGAGGCATGCGCGCGGGCCGCTTCCAGCTCGGCCTCGATGCGCTCGGCGTGCTGGGCGAACTGCTGCGCCAGCTCGGTGGCGAGGTAGCCCGCGCGGCTGCGCTCGAACAGGCGCCGGCCCAGGCCCTTTTCGATGCGCTGCAAGGCGCGGAACACGGTGGAGGCATCGAGCCCGAGCCGGCGGCCGGCCTCGGCCAGGGTCGAGCAGCGCACCAGCGCCAGCACGATGTCGAGATCGGGGGAAGACAGCTGATAGGGAGTGGGCATAAGCACCGCCATTGCAATCCTGCAGTCATGACTTGCAGTCGCGCGCATTGCGATTGCACATGCGCAATCCTAGACTGCCTGCACGGTCGCGACAAGTTGTGGCGCCAGAACCTGAGAAACCCGAAGGCAACCCGAAGACCCAAAGGAAACCCGATGAAGCTCTACTACACTCCCGGCGCCTGCTCGCTCGCCGTCCATATCGCGCTGCGCGAAGCCGGCCTGCCTTTCACGCTCGCCAGGGTGGACCTGGCCACGCACAAGCTGGCCGAGCCGGAGAATGGCAACACCGATTTCTACGCGGTCAGCCCGCGCGGCTACGTGCCGGTGCTGCAACTGGACGACGGCTCGCGCCACACCGAAGCCACCTCGCTGCTGCAATACGTGGCGGACCTCGCGCCGGCCAGCGCGCTGCTGCCGGCCGCCGGCACGCAGGCGCGGCTGGAGGCGACAGGCTGGCTCACGCTGATCTCCACCGAGCTGCACAAGGTCTTCAGCCCGTGGCTGTGGCACAAGGAAACCGCCGACAGCACGCGCGAAGCGTGCAAGGCCAAGCTGGCGCTGCGCTTCGCCGAGCTGGACCGCCACCTGGCGACGCGCGACTACCTCGCCGGCAAGCAGTTCGGCGTGGCGGACGCGTACTGCTTTGCCATCGTCAACTGGGCCAGCATCCTGCACATGCCACTCAACCCGTATCCCGCGCTGCAGGCCTACCTGTCGCGCGTGGCGGCGCGGCCCGGGGTGCATGAGGCGCTGGTGGCCGAAGGGCTGGCGCGCGACTGAGCCGCTTCGGCGCTACAGCGGCGCTACATCAGCGCTACATCAGGCCGCATCAGGCTGCCGCCGCGGGGAGGGGCGGCAGGCCGGTCAGGCGGCGCCGGAATCGTGCCCGCTTTCCTCGTGCGCCACTGCCGTGGCTGCCGCGGCGATCTCCTCGCGCAAGGCGTCGAACAGCAGCCCCACGGGCGCGCCCAGCCGGCGCGGCAACGGCGCGTGCAGCAGCCACGCGGTCAGGCCGGCCTGGAAGTCGCGCACGCCGATCACCTGCACCGCGTCGCGATGCGCGCTGCGCGCCAGCACCTCCGGCGTAACCGCGCCGATGCCGATGCCGCGCGCCACCAGCGACAGCTGCAACTCCGCGCCGAACGCTTCCACCGCCACGTTGAAGGGCAGGTGCGCGGCGTCCAGCGCGTGGCGCAGCGCCGAGCGCATGCCGCAGCCGTCCTGGTTGAGCACCCACGCATGCGCGGACAACTCGCGCAGGCTCACGCCGCCCGCGGGCACCGCCACGTCGCGCGCGGCCACCACCAGCGTGGTGTAGCGGCCCAGTTCGCGCGCCGTGAGATGGGCCGGCGGCATCACGCCTTCGGGCAGCAGCAGCGCGGCGGCATCGATGCGCGCAGCTTCCACCTGCTCCAGCAAACCCGGCGACCAACCCGCCGTCACGCGCACGGTGAGCCGGGGAAACTGCTCGCGCAGGCGGTCGATGGGGCGGTCCAGCGCCATGTCCGAGAGGAAGGGCGGCACCCCCAGGCGCAGTTCGCCCACGACCTCGGCGCCACGCGCGGCGCGCGACATCAGGTCATCGGTGGCCAGCATTACGCGCTTGCCGAGTTCGTAGACTTCCTCTCCGGCGGCCGTCGGCCGCAGCGGCTTGGCCTGGCGGTCCAGCAGGGCCACGCCGATCAGGGCCTCCAGGCTCTGCACGCGGCGCGTCAGGCCCGGCTGGGTCAGGTGCAGGCGGGTGGCGGCCCGGACCATCGAGCCCGCTTCCACCACGGCGATAAAGGCTTCTATGTCACGCGTGTTCATGGCGGGGTCCAGGACGAGGCGAGCGAGGAGGACGGAGAGGGCAAGGAACGTGGTCCGGCGCGCAATACCGGATGCCCAAACAAATTCGCATAAAGATTATCCAGATATTTCAATTGCCGCATGGATGCCGTGATCCTAGCATTGGCTGCTCGAGCTTGCCGACCGCCCGGCGCCACGCCGGATGGCGCGCTGGCAAGCGCCACCGCCGGAGATGTCATGTCTTGCCCCGCCTCCATGATCGAATCGCCCGACGCGCCGGCCACGGCGACCGCCACCCCCGCCTTGCCCCGGCTGACCGGCCCGCTGACGCTGTTCTTTGCCGCCGCCGTCGGCGTGATGGTCATCAACCTGTTCGCCGCCCAGCCGCTGACCGGCCCGGTCGGCGCCGCGCTCGGCCTGCCGCCCGCGTGGCGCGGGCTGGTGGCGACGCTGCCGCAGCTCGGCTACGCCACGGGCCTGCTGCTGGTGGTGCCGCTGGCGGACCTGTTCGAGAACCGCCGCCTGGTGGCCGGCACCCTGCTGCTGTGCGCGGCGATGCTGGCGCTGGCGGCATCGGCCTGGTCAGGCACGGTGTTCTTCGTGGCGGTGTGGGCGGCCGGCGCGGCATCCTGCGCCATCCAGATGCTGGTGCCGCTGGCCGCGCTGATGGCGCCCGAGGCGCAGCGCGGGCGCGCGGTGGGCAATGTGATGAGCGGGCTGATGCTGGGCATCCTGCTATCGCGCCCGCTGGCCAGCCTGCTGGCCGGCGCCGGCGGCTGGCGCACGTGCTACGCCGTGCTGGCGGGCCTGGACGCGTTGCTGGCGGCGGTGCTGCTGCGCTGGCTGCCGCGCCGCCAGCCGGATGGCGGCCACCGTTACGCCGCCCTGATCGGCTCGATGTGGCATCTGCTGCGCGGCCAGCGCGTGCTGCGCCAGCACGCGCTGACGGCGGCGCTGTCGATGGCGGCGTTCAGCGCGTTCTGGACCGCGGTGGCGCTGCGGCTGGCCCAGCCGCCGTTCGCGCTGGACAGCCACGGCCTCGCGCTGTTCGCGCTGGCCGGCGCGACGGGAGCGGTGGCGGCGCCGCTGGCCGGCCGCCTCGCCGACCGCGGCCATGGCCACGCCGGCACCCGCGCGGCGCAACTGGCGGTGCTGGCCGCGCTGCTGCTGGCGGGTGCCGCCGGCGGTGGCTGGTTCGGCTTCGATGCCGGCAGCCATGCCGTCGCCGCCATCGGCATGCTGGTGATTGCCGCCATGGTGCTGGACGCCGGCGTGACCGCCGACCAGACCTTCGGCCGCCGCGAGATCAATCTGCTGGACGCGTCCGCGCGCGGGCGCCTCAACGGCCTGTTCGTCGGGATTTTCTTCGTGGGCGGGGCAAGCGGCGCGCTGGCGGCCGGCGCCGCCTGGGCCGCGGGGGGCTGGAGCGCGGTGTGCCTGGCCGCCATCGGCTTTGCCGTGCTCAACCTGCTGGCCCACGCCGCGCTGACCCGCGGGCTGGCCGACGCTAGCGCGTGGCGCTGAGCAGTTGCTCGATCTTGCCGACGAATTCCCTGTCGTCGGGCTTGGTCATGCTGTTGAAGCTGGCCACCACCTGGCCGTTGCGGTCGATCAGGTATTTGTAGAAATTCCACTTCGGCGTGGTGCCGGACTGCCTGGCCAGCAGCGCGTACATGGGATTGACCTCGCTGCCGCGCACGTGCGACTTGCCCAGCATCGGGAATTTCACGCCGTAGGTGTTGTAGCAGAAGTCCGCGATCTCCTTGGCGGAGCCGGGCTCCTGCGAGAAATCGTTGGAGGGGAAGCCCAGCACCACCAGGCCGCGCTCGCGGTACTTCGCGTAGAGCGCCTCCAGCCCTTCGTATTGCGGGGTGAAGCCGCAGTAGCTGGCGGTGTTGACCACCACCACCACCTTGCCGGCGTACTGGCAGAGATTCTGCGGCGCTTCGTCCTGCAGGCGCGGGAACTTGAAATTGAGCGAAGCCGGGCAGGCGCCCGCCGGCTGGGTTGCGGCCGCGGGCGCATCGGCAGCGCGCGCGGGGCGCGGGCTCACGACGGCCGCGGCGGCGGCCAGGGCCAGCGCGCCGGACACGGCGGTGAATCGCAGGGCGCGCTGGCGCTGGGCGGAAGAACGGCGCATGGAGGACACTCCGGAGTGGGTTGTCCGTAGTTTACGCCGTCGGCAACGGAATGGATGCGCAGGCCCGGAGCGGCGGCTGCGCGGATAGCACTTTTTACTCCATCGCCAGCGTGGCCGCGTGCTCGGTCACGCTGCTGCGCAGTTCCACGTCCGGCATGCGCCGCACGATGACCAGCGCCAGCAGCGCGGCCAGCGTGCCCACCGCAAAGATCAGCCGGAAGCCGGACTCGACACCGTCCGTCAGCATGCCGCGCACGGCGGGCGACAGGCGGGCCAGCGCCTCGCTGCCATGCCGCAGCGCGCCAAGGTCCAGCGCCTGCGTCACGCCGGATGCGTGCAGCGCGTTGTGGAACGAAAGCGTCAGCAGGGTGCCCGCCAGCGCGCCGCCAAAGGCGCTGCCCAGCGAGCGCAGCACCAGCAGCGCGCCGGTGCCGGCGCCGGTATCGCGGCGTTCCAGCACGTTCTGCACGGTCATCAGCGTGCCGACCATGGCCATGCCCAGGCCCACGCCGGCCACCATCATCGCCAGCAGCACCATCGCCAGCGGCGTGGCGGGCGAGACCGCCACCAGTCCCAGCAGGCCCAGCGCCGCCGCGATATAGCCGCCGGTCAGGATGCCGCGCATGCGGCCCAGGCGCGGCGCCAGCGCGGCCACGATAAAGTTGCCGCCCACCGTGGCAAGCAGGAAGGGCACCACCAGCAGGCCCGACTGCGAGGCATCGGCGCCGCGCACCAGCTGGAAATGCAGCGGCAGCGCAAAGATGCACAGGAAGATATTGAGCGCCGCCATGGCGGAAGCCGCCACGCCCAGCACATAGGCCCGGTTGCCGAACAGGCGCGGCGGCAGCATCGGATCCGCCGCGCGGCGCTCTTGCCACACCAGCCCGGCCAGCGCGGCCGCCACCAGCAGCGCCAGCCCGGCTATCTGCGGCGATATCCAGTCATAGACGTCGCCGCCCCAGCTCATCGCCAGCAGGAAGGCCACGATGGATACCGTCAGCAGCAGCGCGCCACCCCAGTCCACCCGCGCCGACCCGCCGCGCGCCTGCAGCTGGCTCAGGCCCCGGTGGCACATGAACATCGCCAGCACGCCGAGCGGTACATTGATCCAGAACAGCCAGCGCCAGGACAAGTGATCCGAGGTCCAGCCGCCCACCAGCGGCCCGGCGATCGACGCCACCGCCCACACCGTGGCCAGGTAGCCCTGGTAGCGTCCGCGCTGGCGCGGCGCCACCACATCCGCGATCGCCGCCTGCGCCAGCGACATCAGGCCGCCGCCGCCGATGCCCTGCAAGGCGCGGAACAGGATCAGCTGCTCCAGCGAAGCCGCCATCGCGCAGGCCACCGAAGCCAGGATAAAGAGCCCGATCGCCAGCATCAGCAGGCGCCGCCGGCCGTAGTTGTCGGACAGCTTGCCGTAGAGCGGCGTGGACACCGTAGACGTGATCAGGTACGCGGTGACGATCCACGACAAATGCCCGAAGCCGTTCAGGTCACTGGCGATGGCCGGCACCGCCGGAATCACCACGGTCTGGTCGAGCGCGGCCAGCAGGATGCACAGGATGATTCCGCCGATGACGCGCATGATGTCCTGATGGCTCAGGGCGGGGGTGGCGGTCGCAGAAGCGGATGCAGATGAAGAAGCGGAAGCGGACATCGGGAGCGGCGGGGGCACGTAGGCTTGAGCGGCCAACGTTGCACCAAACGACAGGCAACTCACGCGATTTGCCAGCGTACAGCGGGAAACATGACCACAAAATCGGATACAACTGAGATTTTTGCGTACCCGGTGCTGCGCGCTGGATGAAGAAGGCCGCAAGCAAGATCCGGCCGCCCTGCACGGCCCGGGGCTGGCCGAATTCAGTGAACGCATAATTATATGCGGATACTGAATATCGAGTGCGCCGCTAAGTCGGAATTTGAGCCAGGAAAAGCGGGAAGTAGGCGGTCGCGGCGGCTCGTTATGGAACGATAAATGCCGGTTGGCCGGAATTGGAGGGTTTTTCGCGCATGAACGCGGCGTACTCACTTCAGCGTGGCGCCGATGCGTGGCCGCTCCGGATGTGGCCTCGGGCGGACGGGTCCGGGCGGTTCAGCCGGCGGCGACCGCTTCGCAGCGGCCGCCCGGCTGAACAGGAAGGCGCCGGCCTATGGATGCACGCTTCCGGAGATGTAGTGCTCGAGCTGCTCGATGATGAATTTCTGCTCGGAGATGATGTCCTTCACCAGGTCGCCGATGGACAGCATGCCCACCAGGTGGCTGCCGTCCATGACCGRCAGGTGACGCATGCGATGCTGGGTCATCAGCGCCATGCATTCGTCGGTGCTCTGGTCGGCGCGCACATAGATCACGGCCGACGTCATGATGTCCCGCACAAAGGTTTCGCGCGACGTACGCTGCATCAGGATCACCTTCCGCGCATAGTCACGTTCGCTGAGAATGCCAACGATATCGCCACGCTCTATCACCAGCAGCGCGCCGATGCCTTTCTCCGCCATCAGCTGCAGCGCAGCATAAACAGTGGCGTTGGGAGCAATGCTGAAGATAGCCTGGGTCGGCTTTGATTCCAGAACCTGACGTGCAGATTTCATCACCCACTCCTTGTTCCGTCCGAAGGATTTGCAACTCCGCCCGCGCGCTGGCGGGAGTGTTCGGCCGGGCGCTGGTGCACCGCGGCGTCTCGCCTTCAGATTAGCACTAGCGGCGCGCGGCTTACAGGGTGACGCACACGAATCTTTGTAAAAACTATGCAGACCAGAATGTGGTCTCGTGAGGCACGGGCACGGCCGCGCCCGCTACGGCGCATCACCCAGCGCAAGCAGGCAAAGCCGCTCCATCTGGGCTGCCCACGCGGTCTGCGCGGGCGCGCATGCACCCAGGAGCAGGCGATAACGGCGCGCTCCCCAGAGCGCCTGCAGCAGGCTTTGCACGGTGGCGGCATCCGGCTGGCGCGGCAGGTCCTGGCACGCCGCCAGCGCGCGCAGCCATGCCGCGTTCAACTCGTCGAACACGCGGCGATGGTGCTTGGGCTCGGCGATGCGCGCCTCGAGCATCAGCATCTCGTGGTCGAAGGCATCCGGCACGGCATCGTCCGCGCCACACGTCAGGCGCGCCAGCCGGGCCACCCGCGCGCGCCAGTCCAGCCCCGGCGCGCTGGCTGCCTCCGCGTCGATGCGGGCCAGCAGCAGCTCGATGGTGTGCCGCACAAAGCCGGACAGCAGGGCCTCCTTGTTGGGGAAATACTCGTACAGCGTGCCGACCGAACAGCCCGCCTCCAGCGCCACCGCGCGCGTGGTCACGCCATCCCAGCCGCGCGCGCGCCATATCCGAACAAAAGCCTCGTAAATGGCATTCACGGTAAAGCGCGCACGCTGCTGGGACGGGCGTTTCAGCGGCCGGGCGGGCGCCTGCGCCGGGCCGGGTGCCGCATCCGCGTTTCCGAACCCGGCCGCCGGCTTGCGGCGATACATTGATGTCATCGGCCTCGAAGGAACAAGAAAGGAGACAAGATGCAAGACAACACGGACCAGGCGCTCAAGGTGACCCGCCTGCTGACACGCAAGGATGCCCTAAACGAAAGCCGCCTGGAAGCGCGGCAGGAAAGCGCCGCCGCCGCGCCGGGCGAAGTGCTGCTGAAGATCGACCGCTTCGCGCTCACCACCAACAACATCACCTACGCCGCCTTCGGCGAGGCCATGAACTACTGGCAGTTCTTCCCGACCGGACAGCAGGACTGGGGCCACATGCCGGTCTGGGGCTTCGCGGATGTGGTGGACTCGCAAGTGCCGGGCGTGGCGGCCGGCGAGCGCTTCTACGGCTACTTTCCCATCGCCAGCCATATCCGCATGCAGCCCGAGCGCGTCACCGCGCGCGGCTTCTACGATGCCAGCGAACACCGCAGGACGCTGACCTCCGCGTACAACCAGTACACCCGCGTGAGCAACGACGCCGCCTACGCGCCCGAACTGGAAAACCACCAGATGCTGTACCGGCCGCTGTTCATCACATCCTTCATGCTGGCGGACTTCCTCGAGGACAACCGCTTCTTCGGCGCCACGCGGCTGGTGGTATCCAGCGCCTCCAGCAAGACCGCCTACGGTACCGCCTTCTGCCTGCGCGATATCCCCGGCATCTCGCTGGCGGCGATCACCTCCGGGCGCAACCGCGCCTTCGTCGAGGGGCTCGGCTGCTACCGGGAGGTGGTCGGCTACGACGCGCTGGAAACATTGCCGGCCGACGCGCCGACGCTCTACGTGGATTTCTCCGGCGACGAGGCATTGCGCGCACGCGTGCACCGTCACTTCGGCAGCGCGCTGGCCTACGACTGCTTCGCCGGCTCCGCGCAGAACACCGGCTTCCTGCGCGATACCGGGCTGCCCGGCCCCAAACCCGAGTTCTACTTCGCGCCGGTGCAGATCCGCAAGCGCAATGCCGAGTGGGGACCCGAAGGCGTGAACCAGCGCTTCAACGCCGCGCAGCGCAAGTTCATCGACCACGTGAAGGCACCGGCGAACGGCTGGCTGACGCTGGTCGAGGAGCAGGGCTTCGGCGCCGCGCAGGAGAGGATCGCGAGCCTGGTGGCGGGGGCCAGCGAGCCGCGGGCGGGGTATGTGGTGCGGCTGGCTTGATGCCGGGCTTGATGCCGGGCTGATGCCGGGCTGATGCTGGCTTGATGCCGGTTGACGGACCGTGCGCGCCGGGCCAGGCCTGCCGGCCTGGTTTATCGCGCGCGCCCTTGTCCTTACTCGGCGCTCTGCAGATAACGCTGYCGCGCCTCTTCTTCGAGGCGCACGTCTTCCACTTCCTGCAGCACGGCTTCCACGTCTACCGGACTGTCATCGATCGCCACGCGCCCGGTCAGCTTGATGCCCGGATGCAGCAAGCCGGCCTGGTAGAGCGCCCAGATCTCCTTGCCGTATTGCGTGTCGCCGAGCGCCGGCGCGAACTGGCTGAAATAGAACGCGAGGTTGTCCACGTCGCGCTCCAGCATCACGCTGGCATCGTTGTTGCCGGCGGCGTCCACCGCCTGCGGCAGGTCGATGATGACCGGGCCCTCGGCATCCACCAGGATATTGAATTCGGACAGGTCGCCGTGCACCACGCCGGCGCACAACATGCGCACCACCTGCTCGATCAGCGCGGCGTGGAACGCCAGCGCCATGTCTTCGCTCAGCGCCACGTCGTTCAGCCGCGGCGCGGCGTTGCCGCCGGCATCCACCACCAGCTCCATCAGCAGCACGCCCTCGAAGCACAGGTGCGGCTTCGGCACGCGCACGCCGGCGGCGGCGAGCCGGTACAGCGCGTCGACTTCGGCGTTGTGCCAGGCCTCCTCGGCTACCTTGCGCCCATAGCGCGTGCCCTTTTCCATCGCGCGCGCCTGGCGGCTGTTCTTGACCTTGCGCCCTTCCTGGTAGGTCGCGGCCTGGCGGAAGCTGCGCTGCGCGGCGTCCTTGTAGACCTTGGCGCAACGGATCTCCTGGCCGCAGCGCACCACGTAGACGGTGGCTTCCTTGCCGCTCATCAACTGGCGCACCACCTCGTCGATGAGGCCGTCCTCGACCAGCGGCTGCAGCCGCTTCGGGGTCTTCATCGGGACGGGCCTCGCTGGCCGGGCGGGCCGTCGGCGTGCAGCGCGCAGCGCAATGCCGGCGCCGCGCTCAATCGGTCAGCATGCGCACTTTCACGCGCTTGCCCTTGACCTTCCCGTCGTTCAGCTTGCGCATCGCCTCGCGGCCGATGCTGCGCTCGACCGCAACGTAGGTGGACATCTCCATCACGTTGATCTTGCCGATCTGTTCCTTGGTGTAGCCAGCGTCGCCGGTGAGCGCGCCGAGGATGTCGCCGGGGCGCATCTTCTCCTTGCGCCCGCCGAGGATCTGCAGCGTGACCATGGGCGGCAGCAGGCGCTCGTTGCTGGCCGGCGTGAGCGCGGACAGCGGCTGCCATTCCATCTCGATGCTGAGCTGCTGTTCGATATTGCCCACGCGGCCCATCTCGTTCATGCTCGCCAGGCTCAGCGCCATGCCGTCCTGGTCGGCGCGTCCGGTGCGGCCGATGCGGTGCACGTAGACTTCGGGATCGGGCGTGACGTCGACATTGATCACTGCTTCGAGCTGGGCGATGTCGAGGCCGCGCGCGGCCACGTCGGTGGCGACCAGCACCGAGCAGCTGCGGTTGGCGAACTGCACCAGCACCTGGTCGCGCTCGCGCTGTTCCAGCTCGCCGTGCAGCGCCAGCGCTTCGAAGCCCTGCGCGCGCAGCAGCTCCACCAGGTCGCGGCAGCGCGCCTTGGTGTTGCAGAAGGCCAGCGTGCTGACCGGGCGATAGTGATTGAGCAGCAGCGCCACCGCGTTGAGGCGCTCGCTGTCGTCCACCTCGTAGAAGCGCTGGCGGATCTTGCTGTCGTCGTGCTGCTCCTTGAGCTTGATCTCGTGCGGCTTGCGCAGGAACTGCTGGCTGAGCCTGGCGATGCCTTCGGGATAGGTGGCCGAGAACAGCAGCGTCTGGCGCTCCTTGGGGCACTGGCGCGCCACGTGCGCGATGTCGTCGAAGAAGCCCATGTCGAGCATGCGGTCGGCTTCGTCGAGCACCAGCGTGTTGAGCGCGCCCAGCTGCAGCGTGCCACGCTCCAGGTGATCCATGATGCGGCCCGGGGTGCCCACGGCGATATGTGCGCCATGCGCCAGGCTGTCGACCTGCGGGCGCATCGGCGAGCCGCCGCACAGCGTCAGGATCTTGATGTTCTCCTCGGCGCGCGCCAGGCGGCGGATCTCCTGCGTGACCTGGTCGGCCAGCTCGCGCGTGGGGCACAGCACCAGTGCCTGCACGTCGAAGCGGCGCGCGTCGAGCCGGTTGAGCAGCGCCAGCGCGAAGGCGGCGGTCTTGCCGCTGCCCGTCTTGGCCTGCGCGATCAGGTCCTGGCCGGCCAGCGCGACCGGCAGGCTGGCAGCCTGGATCGGGGTCATGGTCTGGTAGCCAAGTTGCTCAAGCGTCGCCAGCGTGGCAGGCGAGAGAGGCAAGCGGGAGAAAGAGGCGCCGGCAGCGGCGGACGGCGCGGCCGCTGCGGAAGAGTTGGGGCTTGAGTTCATGCCGGATTATAGCGGGCTGGCGCCCTCCCTCATGTGACCTAGCCGCCGGCCTTGCCTGCAGCCTTCGTGGCGGGCTTCGTGGCAGGCTTCGTGGTGGCCTTCGCGGTGGGCTTCGTGCCGGCCTTCGCATCCGCCTTGCCGCCTTCATCCCACGGCGGTGGCGCCCACCCCAGGCGGGCCAGCAGCGCACCGGCCGCCGCGGGGGCCCGTTCCTTGGCGCCATTGATAAAGAAGACAAAGACCTCGCGCTTGCGCTTGGCCGGCGCCGTCTCCTCCACGCGCGGCAGGTCGTCGGGCATGCCGCCCGCCGCCCAGGCCGCCACGCGCCCGGCCCACGCATCGAGCGCGCCGGGCGCGTAGCCGGTCTCGAGCGTCTCGCTGCTGCACATCAGCCGCGCGTAGACGAAATCGGCGGTCAGGTCGGCGAACGAGGGAAACTTGCCGGCGTCCGTAAACACGGTGGCTGCCTTGTATTTGCGCGCCAGCCTGAGATAGTCCGGCGCCATGAAGCTTTCATGCCGCACCTCGAGCACGTGGCGCAGCTTGCGCCCCTCCACCGCATCCGGCAGCAACGCGAGGAAGGCCTCGAAATCCCCGGCGTCGAACTGCTTGGTCGGCGCGAACTGCCACACGACGGGCCCGAGCTTGTCGCCCAGCTCCGCGATGCCGCTGTCGAGGAAGCGCTCGATGGACTCGCCGGCTTCCGCCAGCACGCGGCGGTTGGTGGCGAACCGCGACGCCTTGACCGAGAACACGAAACCGTCGGGCGTCTCGTCGCGCCATTTGGCGAACGACGTGCGCTTCTGCGTGCCGTGGTACGTGCTGTTGATCTCGATGGCGGTGAGGTGGCGGCTGGCGTACGCAAGCTCGCGGCTCTGCACCAGCTTCGCCGGATAGAAGTTGTCGCGCCACGGCGCGAAGTTCCAGCCACCGATGCCGACCCGGGCGAGGCCGTCCGTATTCCTTTTCTTTGCGCTTGCTTCCGCCATGCGTGGGCATCCTTGTGAGGAAAGGCAATCAAGAAGAACGAATCAGGGGCAGCAATCAGAAAAACCGCAGGCAATGCACCGGCGGCAGATGCGCCGTCAACAGCTTCCAGCGATCGCCGCCATTCTCCGACAGCCACAGGTTGCCGGTGGTGGAACCCATAGCCAGGCGCTCGCCGCCGGCGTCCACCGCCAGGCCGTGCCGGTCCACCATGTCGTAGACCGGCGCCTCGGGCAGGCCATCGTCGCAGGCCTCGAAACTGCGCCCGCCGTCGCGCGTACGGTTGACCACCAGCCTGCCCTCCACCGGCACGCGGCAATTGTCCGCGGCCAGCGGCACGAACCACGCGGTGTTGGGACGGCGCGGATGCGCCGCCACGGCAAGCCCGAAGCTTGACGGCCGCGCGGACAAGCGCTGCCACGTCACGCCCGCATCGCCGGAGCGATACATGCCGCCCCGGTGCTGCACCCATACGGCATGCGCATGACCCGCGCACTGCGCCATGCGCAGCGGGTCCTGGTGCACGCCATGCTCGTCCTGCGCCGCCGCCATGCCGCTGATGGTGCAGATCCAGCCGAGCCCGCCGTCCCGGGTCTGCCATACGCCGCCGCACGACACCGCAATCGTCACATGGCGGCTGTCATGCGGATCCACGCAAATGGAATGGATGCCGGGCACCTCGCAGCCGTGGCCGGCCCACGCCCGGCGCTCGGGGCGCCCCCAAAGCGGCTGGTTCAACACCCAGGTGCCGCCGCCGTCGGCGGACCGGAACAAGCCGCCGGGCATGGTGCCGGCCCACAGCACGCCCGGCTGGTCGGCACCGCCTGCCTCGATCGACCAGATGCGCTGCAGGGCAAGGCCGCCCGGACCGGCACCCGACACCAGCTGCGGCGGATAGACCGGCAACGCGCAGCCATTCCAGTCGGGGTCGCGCAACCGGCGCCGCCACAGCCGCACGCCCCGCCCGCGCCCGAGTGCGGCATAGAGCGTGCCGTTGCGCGGATCGGCCATCGCCATGCTGACCGGCGCGCCGAGAAAATGCACGGCATCCTGCCGCCACACGCCGGTACCGTCGCGCCGCCACATGAACAGGCCCTTGCCGGTGCCAACGAGAAGCCGGTCGCTCATGCTGGACTCCTCACAAGGGCCGGCAAACGCCAGCGGTTGCGCCGTCACGTTCGCTGCGGGCAGCGGTTGCCAATGTCTTGGAGTTTAGGAAATCCTGGGCAAAATGCGTGGTCGATTGCACTTTGTAACGGCCGCGGCGGCGCCGGGTGCACCTATGGCTGCCAGTGCGTGGCCATATCCATCGGATACACCGGCCGCGCCAGCCGCGCGAACGGAAACTGCGCATAGCGCGAACTGGTGACGCCGCCGCCGTCGCACTCCACCACCGCGCGGGCGATCGGCACGAACACCGGCCGGCAGTACATGCGCGATTTCAGCAGCAGGAAGCGCTGCGCATGCGGGTCCACGCCGATATGCGTGAAGATGCCCAGGTCCCAGTGCTCCTGCGGGGTTTCGGTCACCATCACCTGCGCCGCGCCGGTATCGAGCAGCACCGTGCGGCCCATGCGGATGCGCTGGCCGGTATAGGTGGGACCCGAGATGACGTACTCGCCATCGCTGATCGCGGCCACGCGGCCATCCAGCGCCAGCGGCTCGCCCACGATGCCAAGCTGGTCCAGCGGCACCTTGTTGCCTACCGCCAGCGACACGCTGGCGCCCACGCCGGCCGCAAGCAGCGCGGCCACCGCCTGCGGATCGCACACCGGCCCGGCCGCGATGCCGGACAAGCCCTGGCGCAGCGCCTCGCGCAGCACCGCCATGTCGTCGCAAGTGCCGCCCGACATGCAGTTGTCGCCGTGATCGAGCAGCAGGACCGGCCCGCTGCCACCGGCCGCGGCAAGCTGCGCCGCACGCGCGATCGAAGCGGCCAGCGGCTCGCTCTCGTAGACGAAGCCCGCGCGCTCCTGCCAGATCTGCGCCGCGATCCGGTCCGCCGCGGCCTGCGCGCCGGCGGCGTCGTCGCCGACCACCAGCACGCTCAGGCACGGCGCGGCAATGTCCGACAGCCCGAAGCCCGCCAGCACGGACACCGCCAGCATGCCGTGCGCCTCTGCCTGGCGTGCCGCCGCCACGGCGCGCTGCATGGCGCCTTCGCCGGTATTGCTGCGCAGCGTGTGCGTGACCAGCGGCAGGCGGCGCCATGCCAGGGCGGGGCGCGTCTTCTCCCGCAGCATGCGCAGCAGCAGGCGGCCGGCATGCTCGCCGGTCTCGTACATGTCCACGTGCGGATAGGTCTTGAAGCTGACCGCGATATCGGCGTGGTCGATCATCTTCTGCGTCACGTTGCCATGCAGGTCCAGCGCCACCGCGACCGGCGCATGCGGCAGCACCTCGCGCAGCCGCGCCAGCAGGTCGCCTTCGCCGTCGTCGCTGTTCTGCGCCACCATCGCGCCGTGCAGGTCAAGCATCACGGCATCGCACCCCCGCGCCGCGCCGACGATGGCGTCGCACAAGGCCGTATACGCGTCTGCCGCCACGCGCCCGCTCGGGTTGGCGCCCGCCGACACCGGCACCACGATCTCCGCGCCCGCCGCCTCGGCCAGGTCGATGAACGCGCCGATGGCCGTGCGCGTGCCCTTGCTGGCCCGGTAAGCCGCCTCGCCATAGTGCGGATGGAACGACGACAGCGGCGTCGGCACCGGCGAAAAGGTGTTGGTCTCGTGGTTCAGGCGTGCAATCAGGATCTTCATGGCGTTGCGCTGCTCCGGCCGGGCTGAGGGAGGTACGGGAGATAAGGGAGATAAAGGAGAAGAGGGCGACGAAAGGTTGCCCTATTGTTCCTTCGCCGGATACTTCAGTGCATTCATCTCCATCTTTTTCTTCACCGCGGCATCCAGGTCCACGTTGAGCGCGTTCAGCAACTGCGACAGGTAGATCGCGATATCCGCCAGTTCCTGCTCCACGTGTTCGCGCTCGTCGGTGGACATGATCTCGCGCGACTCGGCTTCGGTCTTCCACTGGAAGATCTCGACCAGCTCGGCCGCTTCCACGCTCAGCGCCATCGCCAGGTTCTTGGGGCTGTGGTACTTGCCCCAGCCCCGCGCCTCGCCGAATTCGCGGGCGGCCTGCTGGAGGTTCTTGGTATCGATCAGGATCATGGTGGTCTGCTGCATGCGATGAAGTCGAACGGTATTGAACCACGCCTGCGCGGCACGGCCCCGCCCGCCCCGGAAAGCCCGAGTGCCCTAGCATGGCATCTGCGCAAATCATGCGCAGATCCGCTACGATAGCGCCTCCCCAAAAAGTGAATAGGCGGTAGCTCAGATGGCGACCTCGGCGAACTGGCCCCGGCTCGAAAGCGATATCCTGTCCTGCATGCCTGCCCGGCCGGAAGAAAGGATCTTCTCCGGGGAGCTGATCGCCAGGGTGCAGAATCTCCACGGACAGCAGGCCCCGCAGCGCGACACGATCATCCGGGCGCTGGACCGGATGTGCGACGACGGCCTGGTCGGCAAGGAAGGGCGCTCGCGCGACAAGAAGTGGTGGCGCACCGGAAGGAAGGCGATCCCGGGCACGGCGCGGCGCCCGCCGCTGGAACTGGCCATCGCCCTGCTGACATTGCAGCGGCATGCGCCCAATCACCTTCCCAGCCATGTCACCAGCCAGCTCGAGGACTATTTCGCGGGCGCCGCCAAGGTCTTGCAGGAGAGCCCGGTGGATCCCACGCTGGCGGTCGCGCGCGCCTGGGCAACCAAGACGGTCCGCATCGACGCCGGCTATCCGCTCAGGTCGCCTCCCATCCGCGAAGAGATCCTCGACGCCATCCGCCAGGCGCTGTATGCCACCCGCGTGCTGACGGTCTGCTACCAGAACTCCCGCCTGGACAGCGACAAGCCCGCCGAGTATCCGGTCGTGCCGCTGGCGCTGGTCGAGCGCGGGCCGGTGCTCTACCTCGTCGCGAGCCGCATGCGCAGCAACCGCAGCTTCAAGCGCTACCAGCTCCGGCTCGACCGCTTCGTGTCCGCCGTCTGCACCGACATGCCCGGCGAGCCCGACCCCGACTTCGACCTGGATGCCTATGTCCGGCACAACCAGTTCTTTTCCTTTTTCCCGGAAGCGCCGGTGCAAGTCGAGCTCCGCGTCAGGGAGGATGACGAGATCAAGAGCCTGTTCCGCGAGCAAAAGCTGGCCGATGACCAGGAGATCCTCGAGGAGGAAGGCGGCTTCCGCCTCACCGCCACGGTCATTCCTTCCGTCGAATTCCGCAACCTGCTGATGGAGYGCTCGGCCCGGGTCGAGATCCTGTCGCCCCTGCACCTGCGCCGTGAGATCGCCGAGAACCTCCGCCAGGCATGCCTCGCCTATGCGGACGTGCCTGGCGCGGACTAGCGGCCGCGCTTACAGCGCCGGCACGCAGTCCGCCGGCCACGGATAGGCGATGGTGATGTCGGCCGCCAGGTCGAGCGAGCCGGTGTTGCGCCGGTACGCGCGGATGCGCTGCAGCAGGTGCGGGTTGAACGAGTCCACGTGGTCCATCACGTGCGCCTGCGCCGCCACCAGCAGCCGCGCCGGCGCCGAGTAGGAGCGGTTGACCGCCGCCCACACCACCGAGACGATGCGCTTGCACAGCGCCTCGCGGTTCTGGTCCAGTTCCCTGGCAAGCACGCACAGCGCGTTCATGGACGCCAGCTCGTGGAAGCCGGAGCGCTTGCCGGCGTCGGGCTCGAGCAGCGGTTCGATCGAGGTCCGCGCCACGATGCCGAGCGCGGCCGCAAGGCTGCGCTCGCCGGCCAGCACCCAGCAGCCGACGCGGTCGGCCGGCAGATGAAGGGTCGACCCCAGCACCACGGCGATCTCGCTGGTTCCGCGCCTGCGCGCCCGGCGCATGGCATCGACCGGACCCATCGCATTCCAGCGGGCACCGCCGAACACGCCGCTCAGGCGGGTCGCATCCACCAGGTGGATGACGAGGTCGGGACGCGGCCTGGCCTGCTCGTCCACCGTCCACTCGAGCCGGCCTTCCAGCGAGGGCAGGTCGGGCAGGAGCCCCGCGGCTTCCTGCGCGGAGAATCCCCAGCGGCGCAGCAGCACGCGCTGCGGCTTGGCTTGCGGTCTGGCGATGATGTTCCCAAGTGCCGAACCCGGAATCGTGACGACTTGCATGGCTTGCTCTCCAAAGCTGCTGAGGAGTGCAGTTTCGCCACGCATCTGCGCATCCGGTGCGCAGATCCGCAATCAATATGCATTCTGTTCCAACCCACCGAGAGAACGGAGAACAGCATGAGCCGGGAAACCCTGAGAGACGCCCACTCCCATGTCATGGGCTACATCGATACGGATGCCAGCGGCGCGCAGACCGCGCGCGACAGCCACATGCATTTGCTCGGACGCTACGACCCGCAGCGCGACGTCACGCGCGACGCGCATGCCCGGCTGACCGGCAGCGGCAACCAGCTGGCCGCACTGATCGCCCGCGCGGCGCACCGCTGAGGGGCCGCCGGCATGTCAGCTCGCGCGGCCCGGCCAGCGGTATTCGCAGCGGTTCGCAGCGGTATTCGCAGCGCTACAGCCGCTCGTACAGCAAGCCCGCCGCGCGCTCCGACAACACCAGCACCAGCTTCATCGTCGCCCGCGTCGCACCCACGAACAGCCGCCGGATCTCCTTCTCGCCCATCGGATTCGAAGTCGATCTCGGCGAACACGATGGCCGGCGCGGACTGCCCCTTGAAGCGGAAGACGGATTCCGCCAGCACATCGCCCTGCGAGTACACCGGCTGGCCCTGCGCGTCATAGCCGCCGGTAAACGAGCGCAGCTTGTTCGGGCCGAGCTGGTCGTAGCAGAGCAGCCGGGACGTCTCGCGGCCCCGGTAGCTCAGCAGCACCACGTCCTGCTGCCGGAAGCCCGCGGAGTAGCACATGCGCATGCCGTCTTTCACACGATCGAGCAGCTCATGATCCTGGTAGACCAGGAATTCCACGTCGGCCGTGGAGATGGGCGCCGTGGCTTCGATCTCCACCTCGGGCGGCAACAGCGGCTGCAGCAGCTTCACCACGGGGCGCGGGCTGCGGAAGTTGCTGCGCGCACGCAGCCGCACCCAGCCGGGCAGCTCCGCCGGCGGGTGCCCGTACAGGTTCTGCATCGGGTCTTCCAGCCAGATCGCGCGCGCCGCCGGCGCGGCGTGGCGCAAGACCAGGTCGCGCCACTGGGGCGCGAAGTCCTGGCCTTCATCGACGATCACCGTGTCGAAGACAAAGCCGGGTGGCACCACGAGCCGCTCCACATCGGCGACGAGCCTGGCGAATGCATCCGGCTGCGTGAAATCCGGCACGCCGCCGTGGTGCCTGAACACCAGTTCGCACAGCATGTGGAACGTGCAGGCGAGCCCGCCCGCCGGCGCGATGCGCGCGAAGTGATCGGCCAGCGGACGGTTGAAGCAGACATAGAGCGGACGCTGCCCGCGCGCGATCGCATCGCGGTATTCGGCCAGCGCCAGCTGCGTCTTGCCCGAGCCTGCCGTGCCGGTCACGCGCAGCCGGAACGGCTCGATATCGAGCTGCCGCGCCCAGTGCGCCAGGCCACCCGAAACCCGCGTCACCAGCGAGCGTGCCTGGCCGATCAGGGCGCTCACGTCGGTCTCGAGCTGGATGGTGTCGCACAGGAAACGATGGACCCGCTCCGCCCCGGGCTCGGCCTCGCCCTCCGGCAGGATCGCTTGGATGATCTGGCAGAGTTGCGCGCGCCGGTCCGCGTCCACGATGCGCTGCGGCGACAGGCCCGCCGTCACCGGATTGCGCACCGTGTAGTCCGGGCAATACAGCAGATGCTCGATGAACACCGGCTGCCCGTTCAGGCTGCGCATCAGCTTGCTGCGCAGGCCATCGGCCGTGCGGCCCATCTGCACCGAGACCACCTTCGAACGGGTGCCGTAGTTCTTGACCAGCCCCTCGGCGGTCTCCTCGAGGAAGCCGCTCTTTTGCTCGATGATGAGCAGTTGCCCCGCGCGGTTGACCACGACGAAGTCGATCTCGCCGTAGATCGCATGCACGTTCGCCACGTTGGTCCAGTGCACCGAATGGTAGATCGTGTAGCCGTCGGGAAGCCCGGCCGCGAGCACCGCAAGCGTCTCGAGCTCGCGCTGGACCGGGCCGCTCGCCTCCATGGTTTCCCAGCCGTCTGGAATCACGCGTGCCACTGGACTTCTCCCCTGTCTCTAAAGCGCACGAGGATAACCCACCGCCGCTGGCGGCGCGCGACGCCGCCTGCCCGCTCTGCCTCATTGCGGCTGGCAGCGCGGCTTGCGTGCGGCGGGCGTTCGCAATCCGCCCTTGCGACAACTTGCGTCGCCGCAGCGATGCGACACAATCTGACGCACCCCTGCCGACAATGACCCCATTCGACAGGAGAACCCATGATTCTGCGCCGCCGCCCGTCCCGTTACTCCCGCATGACCATCGAACTCGCGCCTTCGGTGCGGCTCTGGCTGCTGCGCGTGCTGGTGCCGCTCGGCGGCCACCGGGAATTCGTCCAGCGCGGCGGCTTCAGCAACGACACGCTGGCCGAGATCCTCGGGCTCGACAAGTGGATCGATCCGGAACAGGGCGACTTCGATCCCAAGGCCGTGCGCGCGGCGCTGCGCAAGCAACACCAGGAGGCCGAAGACCAGTGCCGCGACGCCAGTCTTCCCGCCTGCCTGAACGGCAATATCGCGCGGCTGGCCGAGCTGGTCGGCCTGTCCGAAACGGACTGCCGGATCCTGGCCTTTGCCGTCATGCTAAAGAACGAACGCCTGCTCGACGACACCGCGGACCTGCTCGGACAACTCTCGTCGGCCAAGGTGGTCCACGTGCTGGCCGCGCTGCTGGACCTGCCGGATGCGGAAGTCCGCGCGGCGTTGAGCACGCAGGGGGTGCTGGCGCAGTCCGGCCTGGTTTCGGTCGACCGCGGCAGCAGCTCCACGCTGAGCGGCAAGCTGGACCTGCTTTCGGGCAGCTTCGCCGACCATATTGTCTCGTCCGACGCGGACCCGATCGGCCTGTTGCGCGACACCGTTGCCCTGTCCGAGCCCGCGCAGCTGCAGCTCGGCGACTACGCGCACCTCGATGCATCGCTCGCGGTGCTGCGGCCTTACCTGCGCCATGCCCTGGCGTCGGGCCGCAAGGGCGTGAACATCTTCGTGCACGGCGCGCCCGGCACCGGCAAGAGCCAGCTCGCCCGCGCGCTTGCCGCGGACCTCGGCGGCGAGCTGTTCGAAGTGGCGAGCGAGGACGAGGACGGCGACCCCATCACCGGCGAGCGCAGGCTGCGCGCCTTCCGCGCCGCCCAGAGCTTCTTCGGCCAGCGCCGGGCCATGATCCTGTTCGACGAGGTGGAAGACGTCTTCAACGATGGCGAGGCCCTGTTCGGACGCAAGAGCACCGCGCAGGAGCGCAAGGCCTGGATCAACCGGATGCTGGAGGCGAACCCGGTGCCCACCGTGTGGCTGTCCAACTCGGGGGGACTCGATGCCGCCTTTATCCGGCGCTTCGACATGGTGTTCGAGCTGCCGGTGCCGCCCAGGAAGCAACGCGCCCGCATTATCGAGACCGCCTGCGCCGGCCTGCTGGATGGCCTCGCCGTTGCGCGCCTGGCCGAATCCGAGGCGCTGGCGCCCGCCGTCGTGACCCGCGCGGCCTCGGTGGTGCGCGCCATCCATGAAGACCTTGGGCCCCAGGGCGCGGCCACTGCCATGGAACTGCTGATCGGCAATACGCTGGAGGCGCAGGGACATGCCCCGCTGCGCCGGTCCGCCGCCGACCGGCTGCCGCAGACCTACGACCCGGCACTGGTCAGCGCCGACGCCGACTTGCTGGAGATCGGCGCCGGGCTGGCGCGCGCCGGTGGCGGGCGGCTGTGCCTGTATGGGCCGCCGGGCACCGGCAAGACCGCCTACGGACGCTGGCTGGCCGAGCAGATGGGCGTGCCGCTGCACGTCAGGCGGGCGTCCGACCTGATGTCCAAATGGGTGGGGGAGAACGAGCAGAACATCGCGCGGGCGTTCCGGCAGGCGGCCCAGGACGGCGCGGTATTGCTCATCGACGAAGTCGACAGCTTCCTGCAGGACCGGCGCGGCGCCAGGGCCAGCTGGGAAGTGACGCTGGTCAACGAGATGCTGACGCAGATGGAATCCTTCCCCGGCGTGTTCGTGGCCTCGACGAACCTGGTCGAAGGGCTGGACCAGGCGGCATTGCGGCGCTTCGACCTGAAGGTCAGGTTCGACTACCTCGCGCCGGCTCAAGCCTGGGCCCTGTTGTGCCGACAATGCAGTGTGCTCGCACTGGATGCGCCGGGCCCGGACCTGCAAGGCCGGCTCGCACGCCTGGGCAAGCTCACGCCGGGGGACTTCGCCGCGGCCGCGCGGCAGCACCGTTTCCGGCCGCTGGGCTCGCCCGCCGGGCTGGTCCGCGCCCTCGAGGCGGAATGCGCCATCAAAGGGGGCGCGAGGGGTGCGCTCGGCTTCCTGTGAAGCCGGTCCACGCATGGAATAATCCGCCTGCCCGCGCGGGCACGACAACAAGAAAAGAGATGCGCTCACTATCGAAGTCGAAGCTGATGGCCTTCCGGCAATGCCCGAAACGGCTCTGGCAATGCTTCACCGGCCGCAACGTGCCGGCAATCTGATCAAGCATACGAACCCATGCCGAAACGTTCCGATACGATCGAAACCGTGCTGCTGGCGCTGGAGCTGCTGCGCCGCATTCCGCGCGGGCGCAAGATATCCGCGCCGGAGCTGCACGAGCAACTCAGCAATACAGGGCACGCGCGCGACCTGCGCACCATCCAGCGCCAGCTCGAGACGCTCAGCGAGCATTTCGAGATCGAGCGCGACGAGCGTAGCAAGCCCTACGGCTACCGCTGGAAGGAGCGCGCCAGCGGSCTGGCGCTGCCGGTGCTCAACGAGCAGGAATCGCTCATGCTGGCGCTGGCCGAGCAGCACCTGCGCCACCTGCTGCCCGCCAGCCTGATGAAGTCCATGGACGGCTTCTTCCAGCAGGCGCGCGCCAACCTGGGCACCGGCGCCGCGGGCAAGCGCGGGCGCGAGTGGCTGTCCAAGGTCAGGGTGATCAGCACCACCCAGCCGCTGCTGCCGCCGAAGATCAGGCCGGGCGTGTTCGAGGCGGTCAGCAACGCGCTGTACGGCAACTGCTGGCTGGACGTGGACTACAAGAACGCCGCGGGCAAGGCCAAGGCCGCGCGCGTGATGCCCCTTGGCCTGGCCCAGCAAGGCGCGCGCCTGTACCTGGTATGCCGCTACGAAGGCTATGACAACGAGCGCACCCTGGCGCTGCACCGCATCGTCCGCGCGCTGGCCTCGCCGCACACCTTCGACAGGCCCCGCGAATTCAACCTGGAGAAATACGACGCCGACGGCCGCTTCGGCTTCGGCGAGGGCAAGCGCATCCGCCTGACCTTCCGCATCGACAAGGACGCCGGGCTGCACCTGCTCGAATCGCCGCTGTCGGCGGACCAGGTGGTCACCGAGCTGGACACGCAGTTCGAGATCAGCGCCACCGTGGTGGAGACCGCGCAGCTGGAATGGTGGCTGCGGGGCTTCGGGGAGCAGGTCGGCGATATCCGCCGCACCCAGTGCAAGGACAAGCAGGCATGAGCGAAAAAGACAGACTCACCGAACCCAGCGTACTGCGCTTCGCCGAACTGATCGGCGCGCCCGGCGACGCGCCGCTGGCGATCGACCATTACCAGCGCGGCTTTGTCTGGGGCGAGGAAAAGGTCCGCCAGCTGATCGCCGATCTCCGTGCGTACTGGCATGGCGCCAGGGACACCGCGTACTACATGGGCACAATGCTCCTGCACCGGAACGCCGGCGAGAACAAGCGCTACATCATCGACGGCCAGCAGCGCTTCACGGCATTGTGCACCCTGTACTTTTCCCTGCATGGCGAACTCCCGCCCAACACCGACCTGAACTACCGCTCGGTCGATTCGGCAACGCATATCCGCCAGGCCCTGGCGAGCTTTCGCGAGGCCAGCGACCTGCCCAAGGCGCTGTTCGACCACCTCTGCTTTACCGTGATCGAAGTGCCTGCGCAGGACCTGGCCTTCGCCTTCTTCGACACACAGAACAACCGCGGCGTGCCGCTCGGCGCGACCGACCTGCTCAAGGCCTTTCATCTGCGCGCGATCCGCGCCGACGGCCCGCAAGCCAGCGACGACAAGCGCCAGGCGCTGGAGCATGCCTGCGCCAAACGCTGGGAGACCATGCAGGTGGCCGCACCGGTCCCGCACCTGCCCGGCAAGCTCACGCCGGCGCTGTTCAACCTCGTGCTGTGGCGGGCGCGGCGCTGGCGCGGGCGCCATATCGGCGTCGAATCCCACGATGCGCTGCTGCGCGAATTCCAGCAGCGCGCGCAGCCGGCCGGCGCGGACCCGGCCCGTGTCCCGCTCTATCCGGGCCGGCACAACCGGCGCGCCGCGGCGCTGCTCACCTACCCGTCGCACAGCTGCCAGCCGGACCACCTGCCCGACGCGCCGGCAAGCCGCCCCGCCGACCTGCCGTTCTCGATGCGCCAGCCGATCCATGCCGGCACGGGCTTTTTCCTCTATGCCGACAAGTACGCCGCGCTGGTTGGCGAGCTGATGCTGGACAAGCATGCCGACGCCGAGGTTCGCGGGTTCCGCGCGCTGTATGACACGGTCGTCAGTACGCTCTCGGTGTACCTGCGCGAAGTGTTCCTGCTCGGCACCGTCATGTACGTGGATCGTTTCGGCTTCGAAAAGCTGGTGGCGTTTGCCACGTATTTCGAACACCTGCTCGGCGGCATCCGCCTGGGCCAGAAGAGCGTCGTGCGGGAAACCGCGAGGAATATCTTCCGCGACGGCCACCTGAACCTGCTCGATGTCATCGCGGGCGCGTTCGAGCCCGAGGAGGTGATCGCGTACCTGCGCGCCGATCCGCATATCGACGAAGCCTATCGCAAATATGAGAAAGAGCCGGCCGAACGCAACACGGTGCGCGGCCGCTACAAGGCGGCAGTCCTGAAACACTACACCTGCGGGCAGCAGTGCGCTGCCGATCTGACGGAGAAGCGCACATGGATGCACGCCCACATCGGATGGGACGACAGGGCCGGAGCATGGGCCGGGACATGGACCGAGACGGGGACCAAGGCGCAAGCACGATGATGAACAAAGACATGATGCCGGATTCGAAGCTGCTGACCCTCGGGAAGATCATCGAGCAACGGCTCTGCTTCGAGGTACCGATCTACCAGCGGCTCTACGTCTGGGGCACCGACCAGGTGCGTACGCTGATGGAGGACCTGCTCAGCGCCTGCGAGCGCGACACGCCGATCTACTATCTCGGCGGTACGCTGGTGATGCGCCGCGGCGACACTGACGGCGCGCCCCCGGTGCTGGAACTGATCGACGGCCAGCAACGCTTCACCACGCTGTGGCTGATCGCGCAGGTATGGGGGGAGGGCGACAGCCTGCAGTCCTTCCTCTCGGTGGAGCAGGCCGGCGTGGTCCGGCCTCGCCTGTCGTTTGCGATCCGCGATTCGGTCAATCGCTACCTGGAACAGTGTCTTCGACAGCATCAGCACGAGGCTGCGCCCGAAGGCCTGTCGCGCGCGGACGCGGATGGCCTGGCATCCCTGCTCGATGCGCAGCGCGAAATCCGCCGCTTCCGGGATGCGCTGCCCACGGGTGGCCAGGCGACTGCGCCGCACTCCGGCAATGTGGGCGGAGACGACCGGAGGCACTACCGGGTCACGCGCGAGCAATTCAACCGCTTCCTGCTTGGCAACGTCAGCATCGTCCAGACCGAGATCCCCGCCAGGACCGACCTCAACAAGCTGTTCGAGGTAATCAACAACCGCGGCATTCAACTCCAGCACCACGAGATCCTCAAGGCGCGCATGCTGCGCGTGCTCGAGACCGCCGGCGCGGCCGGCTCGCAGTCTTACGCCTGGCTATGGGATGCGTGCGCCGGCATGAACGGCTACGTGGAACGCAACCTCGCGCAGCTGACGAACCACCCGGTGACGGCGCTCTTCGCAGGTGAAATGCCCAGCGGCAAAGGCGAGGCCCTCGCGAACGCTCACCGCGTGATCGCACATCTGGACCAGATCGCAAGGCGTACCCCTGGCGGTCCCGGGGTCCAGCTGCGCTCGCTGGCCGATATCCTGCGCCCGCAAGCCACGGACGCCGCGCAGGGCCGCCCTGCCGGCACGGACGACAAGGCGGGCGCCGCCGGCGACCCGCCTGCGCAAGCCATGGACGAAGGCCGCGCCGTGCGTTCCATCTTCGGCTTCTCCGTGCTGCTGCAGCATGTACTGCGCATCTGGCTGCAGCAGGAGTCGGAGCGCCGGCACGAGGCCGTGGAAGACATCGACCGCATCGCCGACAAGGATCTGCTGGCGATCTTCCATCAGCACTTCTTCGGGCGGGAGCCGGGTCCGGATGACGTCAGGCGCTTTATCTGCCTGTTGTGGGAGGTGCGGTACCTGTTCGACAAATTCATCATCAAATGGGTGACGCCCGACAATGAAGGCGAGGTACACCTGATCCGCAAGCTCCGCCTCAACACCAGCCTGGTGCGCGACTGGGAGGAGCCCGAGTCGCTGCGCGCGTTTTCGCTGCTGCAGAGCATGCTCTACCACTCGCAGCAGATCACCACCCAATACTGGGTCACGCCGCTGCTGGCCTTCCTGCACCGGCAACAGAGCGTCACGCCGGAAACCTGCACCGGCTTCCTGCAGCACCTGGACAATTTCCTGCTGTGCACGGAGGACACCCGGCCCCTGATCGAACGCTCGCGCGATTTCCTCGGAGCCAATGCCCCCGCCGCGGGCAAGCCGCACTGCGATCTCCTGCGCGGCAGCCTGGGCGTGGGCTTTCCGCACTACTGGTTCTACAAGCTGGAATACGTGCTTTGGCATCGCTTCTCGCAAAAGGCAGGCGAGGCAGCGCTGCCGCCCGGTACGGTCATCACCGCGGAGAAGCTCAGGCACTTCCGGATCACGGCCCGCAATTCGGTCGAGCATGTGTTCCCGCAGACCCCGCCGCCCGGCAGGGAGATCACTGTCACGAAGACATGGCTGGACGCCTTCGGCAATCTCACGCTGGTTTCGCGCAGCATCAACTCGGAGTTCGGCAACAAGTCTTTCGAGGAAAAGCGGGCTCGCTTCAACGAAATGAACCAGGTAAAGCTGGATTCGCTCAAATCCGCGCTGGTGTATGCGCAGGCACACTGGCGCGACACGGACGTCGAAGAACATCAGGAATCGATGAAAGACATCCTTTCGGCCTACCTCGCAACCGACTGGCGCAAGGACGCGGGCCAGCAGGCCGCCCGATAAGCGGCTGCGCCCTGTCCACAGGAACACGCATGAATACCGAAGACGAAAACATCGAACTGGCCGCCGGCTGGATCCGCAACGCACGCGCGCTGCTGATCACCGCCGGCGCGGGCATGGGCGTGGATTCCGGCCTGCCGGATTTCCGCGGGCCGGAGGGCTTCTGGCGCGCCTACCCTGCCCTCGGCGATGCCGGCCTGGGCTTCGAGGACATCGCCGCGCCGCGCGCCTTCAAGACGCGCCCGGCAATGGCCTGGGGCTTCTACGGCCACCGGCTGGCGCTCTACCGGCGCACCGTGCCGCATGCCGGCTTCGGCATCCTGCGCCGCTGGGCCGAGAGCATGCCGGACGGCTACCGGGTCTTCACCTCGAATGTCGACGGGCATTTCCAGCGCGCGGGCTTCGACGCCGCCAAGGTGCACGAATGCCACGGTTCGATCCACGTCCTGCAGTGCACGCTCCCGTGCGCCGCGCAGACCTGGAGCGCGGACGACTTCCAGCCCGAGGTGGACGAGGCGCGCTGCCTGCTGCTCAACACGCCGCCGCACTGCCCGCATTGCGGCAGCATGGCACGGCCCAACATCCTGATGTTCGGCGACTACTCGTGGGTCGAAGAGCGCGAGGCCCTGTCGCGCGCCAGGCTCAACGCCTGGACCCAGGGGCGCGGCGACATCGTGGTCATCGAACTGGGCGCGGGCACCGACATCGCCACGGCGAGACGCTTCGGCGAACGCCACGCCGCGCGGCTCATCCGCATCAATGCCCGCCAGGCCGGCGTGCGCGACACCGGCTCGGGCATCGGCCTGCAGGGCACCGCGCTGGGCGTGCTGACGGCACTGGACCAGGCCGTTGGCCGCTGACCCTGCGCGGGCAGGAGCGCGCAGCGGTCCATCGCCCGCGGCGCCCCTGGCGACGGGCCGCCCCACACGCGCAGGGGGTAGCCGGACGGGGCGACTTCATGAATCATCGCCGGGCTCGTCGAACACCGCGCCAGGCGCAATGCAGGAGGAAAGGATGTTGAAAGAAGGCGATCGCCGGACAGTGATCGTGCAGGGCCGGCTGGCCACGCGCGAGTGGCGGCTGAAGGCTGCGCGCGAGCGCATCCACGGCCTGCAGATCATGGGCATGGAGCAGATGGCGGCGCGCCTGGCCGGCGGCTTCCTCGTGCCGGTGAATGACGAAAGCCTGCGCGCGGCCATCCAGGGCGCGCTGCCGCTCACGCCGCTGGGCGAGCTGGACGGCATCAAGGACCTGCCCGGCATGGTCGACGCCGCCGCCGACTCGCTGCGCAAGGCCTGGCGTGCCGGCATCGACCTGCAGGAACGCGCCGCCCGGCATGCCCGCCTCGCTTCCATGGCCAGGCTGGAGGCCGCGGTGCTGGCGCGGCTGCCCGCCGGCATGAAGCGGCCGACCGACCTGGCGCAGGCCGCCCTGGCACGGCTCGCGCACGCGCCGGCGCTGCTCGGCCCGGTCGACCTGGCTGGCCTGGCCGATGTGCCGCCGTGCTGGCGCGCCCTGCTGGCAGCGCTCGCCACGCGCGTGCCGCTGCGCTGGCTCGCCGGGCCGCACGCCGTGCCGGCGTGGCTCGATGGCACCGCTGTGCGCATCGAGCGCACCGCGCCCGAACAAGCTGCCATCGCGGTCGTCAGTGCATCCACGGCCTACCACGAAGCCATCGAAGCCATGCGCTGGGCGCGGGCCCTGCTCGCCTCCGGCCGCGCCCGGCCCGGCGAGATCGCCATCGCCGCCGTGGCCCCCGCGGAATACGACGACCACTTCCTCGCGCTGCGCGCCGACGCCAACCTCGAACTGCATTTCGTGCACGGTACCAAGGTGACCGCCAGCCGCGACGGGCAGGCCGCGGCCGCGCTGGCGGACATCCTGGTGCGCGGCCTGTCGCAATCGCGCATGCGCCGCCTCGCCGCGCTGCAGTCGGGCGGTAAAGGCGCCAGGGGCATGTTCGCGACGCTGCCCGCCGGATGGACCCGCATCCTCCCGGCCGATGCGCCGCTGAGCTCGGTCCAGGCGTGGGAGCGGCTGCTGGCACGCCTGTCCGCCAGGGACTGGCCCGACGGCGCCGACCATGCCCCCGCCGTGCGCGCCATCGTCGCGCTGCTCGGCCAGGGCATCGGTGCCGCCGCGCAGATCGGCGAGGCCGTGCTCGACGGCCGCGCGCGCACGATCTGGCGCAAGGCGCTGCTGGCCGGACCCGCCGCCTCGATCGACGCCACGCTGGAGAACCTGAAGCAGGATGACGGCCTGGAAGCCTGCGTGTCGGTGGCATGGATGCCGGCCGGCGAGCTGGCCGCCGCGCCGCGCCGCTTCGTGCGCCTGCTGGGGCTGAACTCCTCGCGCTGGCCGCGAGGCTTGTCCGAGGACCGGCTGCTCTCCGACCACATCGTGCCCACCGCCGAACTGGACCCGCTCCCGGTCGCCGCGGCGGACCGGTACAGCTTCCACGCCATCCTCGCCACCACCGCCGGCGAAGTGGTGCTCTCGCGCGCGCGCCGCGACGGCGAGGGCCGCGTGATGGGACGCAGCGCGCTGCTGCATGGCCTGCCCGACGAAACCTACCTGCGCCGCAATGCCGTGCCGGCCCATGCCTTCAGCGAGACCGACCGCCTGCTGGCGCGTCCCGCCGAATTCCGCACGGCGGCGCAGGCCAGGTCGGCCGTTTGCTGCTGGCGCAACTGGCACAGCCCCGAGCTCACGCCGCACGACGGCATGGTGCGCGCCGGCCATCCGGTGCTGCAGGCCGTGCTCGGCCGCAGGCAATCGGCCAGCTCGCTGCAGCGGCTGCTGCGCAACCCGCTGGGCTTCGTCTGGCAATACGGCATGCGCTGGCGCGCGCCGGAGGGCGGCGCCGAGCCCATCGTGCTGGACGCGCTGGGCTTCGGCAACCTGGTCCACCTGGTGCTCGACCACGCGCTGCAGACGCTCGAAGCCGGCGGCGGGCTGGCGCGCGCCGACCCCGCGCAAGCTGCCGCCGCGGTGCGCGACGGCGTGCGCGTCGCCGCCGCGTCGTGGGAAGCCACGCAGGCCGTGCCGCCGCACGTGATCTGGCAACGCACGCTCGATGAGGTGCGCCTGCTGGCCGGCCGCGCGCTGACGTGGGGAGACCCTGCCGGGCCCGGCACGCGCGCCTTCGGGGAAGTCCCGTTCGGCGGCTCGGAGCCGCGCGCCGGCGCCGCCGCCACATTGCCGTGGGACCCCGCGGCGCGCGTCGAGATCCCCGGCACCGGCTTCCACATCTCCGGCTATATCGACCGCCTGGATATCTCGGGCGACGGCAGCCGCGCCATCGTGCGCGACTACAAGACCGGGCGCACCCTGAAGCAAGGCGCCCGCCTCGACGGCGGCCGCGAGCTGCAGCGCTGCCTGTACGCCTTCGCCGTCAAGGCGCTGCTGGGCGCCGGCGTGGACATCACCGCTTCGCTGCTGTACCCGCGCGAGCCCGCCGAAAGGATCCTCGACAATGCCGACGCCGCGCTGGCCGACATCACCGGCTACCTGGCCTCGGCGCATGCCAGCCTGCTGGCCGGCGCCGCCGTGATGGGCAAGGACACCGCCGGCAACTACGACGATCTCGCCTTCGCCCTGCCCGCCAATGCCGCGGCCACGTATTGCCGGCGCAAGCGCGATGCCGCGCTGGCGCAACTCGGCGAAGCCGCCGCCGTCTGGGAAGCCGAATAATGAACAAGAGCGCCATGCCCCTCGAAGACAACCACGCCCGCCGCACCGCCATTGCCGACCATCACCGCTCCCTGCTGGTGGAAGCCGGCGCGGGATCGGGCAAGACCGCCGTGATGGCCGGCCGCATCGCCATGATGCTGGCCGAAGGCGTGGCCCCGCGCCACATCGCCGCGGTGACCTTTACCGAACTGGCCGCCAGCGAACTGGTGATCCGCGTGCGCGAATTCGTCGCCAGGCTCAGCGACGGCCATGTCCCGCAGGAACTGCGCGCGGCCCTGCCCGGCAACCTGAGCGAGCGGCACCACGACAACCTGCGGGCGGCCGGCGCCGCCATCGACGAACTCACCTGCTCGACCATCCACGGCTTCTGCCAGCGCCTGATCAAGCCCTATCCGGTCGAAGCCAATATCGATCCCGGCGCTGGCATCATGGACCGCGACCAGGGCAGCCTCGCCTTCGACGACATCGTCGACGCCTGGCTGCGCGAGCAGCTGGACGCCGATGGCGGCAATGGCGCCGGCCTGCTCGCCGAACTGGTGCTCTACGATGCGCAGGCGACCGTGGCGCTGGTGCGCGGCATCGCGGCCACGCTGCGCGCGCACCGCAACGCCACGGCACCGGCGGGACTCCCGCTGGCGCCGCTGATCGCCGCCTTCGGCCAGGCGGCACACGCGCTTGCCGCCTTCGTCGCCGACACCGAAGCCAAGGATGCCGACACCACGGTGATGTCGGCACTGCTGACGGAGGCCGCGCAGGCGCTCGCCTTCCCGTACAGCCCGCAGCGCCCCGCCGACCTTGCCCGCGTGCTGGCGATCCGCCTCGAGCCGGACACGAAGCTGTGCAAGAAAGACGGCGGCTTCCGCTCGTACCGCCGCGCCGGCGCGTGGCGCACGGCGTCGCGCGAGGCGGGCATGCCCGCGGCGCATGGCGATCTGCTGTGCGCGCAGGCGGCGCAGCTGCACGCTGCCTGCCAGGATGCCTGGGTGGCGCTGCAGCAGCAGATCGCCAGCCACGTGCTGGCCGCGCTGGCCGATGCCGTGCAGCCGGTGCTCGCGCGCTTTCGCGACTACAAGCGCGCAGCCGCGCTGCTCGATTTCGATGACCTGATCTTCGCCGCGCGCGATCTGCTGCGCGATCACGATACCGTGCGGCAGGCGCTCGCCACGCGCTACCGCCACGTGCTGGTGGACGAGTTCCAGGACACGGACCCGCTGCAGTCGGAAATCGTCTGGCGCCTGTGCGGCGAGCCGCCCGCCGGCGGCCGGGACAATGCCGACTGGACCCGCTTCGTCATCCGCCCGGGCGCGCTGTTCCTGGTGGGCGACCCCAAGCAGGCCATCTACCGCTTCCGCGGCGCCGACGTGGCGGCCTATGTGCAGGCGCGCGACGCCTTCGCCGCGCAGGACCGCGACAGCGTGCTGGCGATCTCCACCAACTTCCGCTCGCGCGCACCAATCCTGGCGTACGTCAACGCACGCTTCGAGGCCATCCTGTCCAGCCCCGACCAGCCTGGCTTCACCGCGCTCACGCCGTACGATGCCAACGACGACGGCCAGCCAGGCGTGCTGGCACTGGACGTGGCGGTGACCGGCGCGGACGGCAAGGTGGCCGCCGAGCACCTGCGCGAGGCCGAGGCCGGCGCGGTCGCCGAGATGTGCGCGCGCATGATCGGCAACCATGACATCGCCGACCGCAAGACCGGCGCGCGGCGCAAGTGCCGGCCCGGCGACATCGCGCTGCTGGCGCCCTCCGGCAGCGACCTGTGGCGCTACGAGGCCGCGCTCGAGCGGCGCGGCGTGCCCGTCGCCACGCAGGCCGGCAAGGGCTTCTACCAGCGCCAGGAAATCCAGGACCTGATCGCGCTGACCCGCGTGCTTGCCGACACGCGCGACACGCTGGCCCTCGGCGCGCTGCTGCGCGGGCCGCTGGCCGGCCTCACCGAAGAAGAACTGCTCGACATCGTGTGGCAGCTGCCGCGCGCGGAAGATGCCCCAGACAGCCTGCCCCGGCTGGACCTGCGCGTGGAAACGCAACACATTGCGCACGACCTCGCGCGCGACCTCATCGGCAAGCTGCAGGCGCTGCGCCGCAAGGCCAACGCCACCACGCCCTACGACCTGATCGCGCAGGCGGTCGATGCACTGCACGTGCGCGCCATCCTGCTCGAGCGCCACCACGGCCAGGCCGAGCGCGCGCTGGCCAACGTCGACCTCTACCTCAACCTGGCGCGCGCCTATGGCGTGCGCGGCCTGCGCGCCTTCGCCGAAACCATGAGCGCGGCGTGGAGCGACGCCGCGCGTGCCAGCGAAGGCCGCCCCGATGCGCAGGAAGAAGCCGTGGCGCTCTACACCATGCACGCGGCCAAGGGGCTCGAGTGGCCCATCGTGGTGCCGGTCAACACCATGACCGAGGTGGTCGCCGCCGACACCGCCGTGGTCGAACGCGCCAGCGGCCATTTCCATTGCCCCGTGTATGGCCTCACGCCCGCAGGCTACGACGCCGCGCGCGACGCCGAGAAGGCCGAGCTCGCGCGCGAACGCATCCGCCTCTGGTACGTGGCCGCCACGCGTGCACGCGAACTGCTGGTGCTGCCCCGGCTCGATGCGCCCGCCAGCAACAGCGCATGGGTCAACCTGCTCGACCTGTCGCTGTCCGCGCTGGATCCGCTCGTGCCGCACGACCTGCCCGACGGCGTGGCCGCCGCCGGCGCCACCGTGGAGAACCGGCAGACCCGGCAGTCGTTCGGCGACGAAGCCCTGTCCATCGTCCTGCAGCACAAGCGGCTGGCATGGCTGGCGCCCAGCCGCGATGAAGGTGCCGGCAGCCCGCTGCTGCAGGAAGAAGTGCCCGCCATCATGCTGGCCACCGACGACGCGGAGTCCGCCGGCACCCCCGCCTATCCCGCCGTGCAAGGCGGGCGCGAGCGCGGCCTCGTCATCCACAAGCTGCTCGAGGAAGTCCTGAGCGGCGAAACCGAAGAAACCGTGGCGGCCCTCACCGCGCGCGGGGAGGCGCTCGTGCGCATGCTCGGCCGCGAGCCCGGCGACGATCCCGCGGCCGGCCTCGCGCCGGCCGAGATGGCCCGGTGCGTGCTGCGCACGCTGGCCCTGCCCGACATCGCGGCGCTGCGCCCCGGACTGGTACCGGAGTATCCGGTCTATGGCTCGGCCGTGACGGCGGACCAGGAAAGCGCCACCGTCGGCATCGCCGATGCCGCCACCTTCGCCGACGACGGCACGCCGCAGGTCATTGTCGACTGGAAGAGCGACGTGCGCCCCGATCCCGCCACCCTCGATCACTACCGCGCACAGGTGCGCAGCTACCTCGACATGACCGGGGCCAGCCGCGGGCTGATCGTGCTGGTGACGTCGGGGCAGGTGATTCCGGTCGGCCCCGGTCTTGCCGCGGCGGCATGAACGCGCGCCGGTCCCTCAACCATTGAAGGTCATTCACAGGAAGCAATCGATCATGATCAACAACAATTCCCCGCTGGAGAGCCTCGCGGCCTTCGCCATCGCGTTTGCCGCCGGCGCGGTCTCTGCCATCGGCCTGGGCTTGTATATCGGAAAGCTCAAGCAGGACGCGCAGCGCGCCGGTGCGGCCGACACCGTGTCGCCGCTGCACAGCCGCTGAAGCGCGGCCGCCGGCCTTCGCAGTGCGCCCCCCTTGAGAGGGGTGAAGGAAGCGCCGCGCTGGCCGATATCAATCCGGCATTGGTGTGCCGTGTATCTGTCCTGGCGCACCGCCATGACACACGGTAGGCGGCGGCCTGGCTGGGCCGCGCCGGCCGCCCATCAATTCCAGGAGTCATCGTGAACGCTTTCATCTGGGCCGGCATCGCCGTCCTCGTCGTCATTGCCGCCGTGCTGGTACTGCGCCGCCGCACACCAGCCGCCGCACCCGCTCCCGCGGCCGCGATCATGCAACCGCCGGCCACGCCCGCCACGCAAGCCCCCACGGCGGCACAACCGGAGCAAGCCGAGGATACCGTCGCCATCCTGGTGGGTCCGTCGGCCGAAGAACCCGTCCTCAGCATCACCGCGCTGGACGGCAAGCTGCCCAAAGGCGCGCGCAAGGTGGAGGCCGACAGCACCACCCTCAGCCAGCTGAGTCCGGTCCTCCAGGCGGTGCCCAACTTGCTGAGCGCGCGCGAAGTCGCCCGCGGCGGCTATATGAAGGTGATCATCGACGGCCCGCTGGTCAAGGCAGCCGATGGCGAGGGCTATCGCGCGTTTACGATGGGCGCCAAGGGTATCAAGCAACAAGCCAGGCTACTGGACCCGTCACGCCTGTCGAAGATGGTGAATGCGGCGGCCATCCTGAACATCGCCTCGCTGATCGTCGCCCAGAAGCATCTGGCCGACATTGGCAAGAAGCTCGACGAGATCAAGCAGGGCGTGGAACGCATCGAAGCCTTCCTGCGCGACGAGCGCAAGGCCGGCATTCTTGGCGCGCTCGACTACCTGCGCCAGGTCGCCCACGCGCTGTTCCAGGGCGAGCTCTCGCCCGCGGTACGCCAGAAACTCGAGGACTACGAGGGCCAGCTGCTGGCCACCGAGCGGCACCTCAAGGCCGAACTGACGCGCGAAACGCAGGGCATCGCGGAGATCAAGGATCCCGATACGTTCCGCACCAACGGCCTGGTGACGAAGATCCGCGAGCGGCAGACGCTGCTGGACGGACTGTACGAGCAATGGCTGTTGTGCGTGCGCGCACGCGTGGCGGGCTGGCAGTTGCTGTCGGCTTTCCCGGGCGAGCATCACATGAAGCAGGCGCGCCTCAGCRGCCTGCAGGATTCGGTCGACTCCCTCGCCCGGTCCGGCGGCCTGCTGGATGAGGCGAAGCAACTGATGGAAGGCAAGATCGAATCCGTGAAGTCACGGCTGGAGTTCGAGTCCGCGCTGACCGAGAAGCGTGCAAGCCTGCGCAAGTGGATCCAGGGTGAACTGGCCGCCGCCGGCGCCGCCATGCGCGAGCAGGGCCGCGGCCTGGCCGCCGGCGAGGCAATGCTGCTGGAGCAACAGAAGCCGACCGTCCTGGCGCTGAAGCTGAATGCCGGCCGGATCGTGGAAGCACATCATCTGCCAGCGTAACCGCTAAGCGCTCTTTGCCCTTATTGTCCTTGTTGCCGGACTCGCGCCGCCGCCTGGCGGCGCGTCCGCTACCGTCCGATCCACCCCGGCAACTGCGCCAGCAGGTATAGCGCGGCCCCGATCAGCCCGCCCACCACCGTGCCGTTCATGCGGATGTACTGCAGGTCGCGGCCGACGTTCAGCTCGATCTGCCGCGACATCTCGCGCGCATCCCAGCCGCGTACCGTGCTGCTGATATGGCGCGTGATGAAGTCCGCGAAATCCGGCGCCATGCCGCGCGCCGCGTCGCGCAGGTGATCGTTGAGCGAGGCGCGCAACGCGGTGTTGCGCGTCAGCTCCGCGCCGATCCAGTGCCCCGCCTCCATCACCCGCTGGCGCACCACTGAGTCCTCGCGCGCGAGGTCTTGCTTGAGCCAGCGGCACCAGTCCGTCCACAGGCTGCCGATATACGCATTGAGCGCGCTGTCGCCCCTGAGCTGCTGCCGGATCTGCTCCGCCCTGGCATGGAAGGCGGGATCGTCCTTCAGGCGCGCGATCAGCTTCTGCACGGCCGTATCGAACGCCTTGCGCAGCTGGTGGCTGTCGTCGGCCTCCACCTGCCCCAGCACGCGCCCGAGCGCGGCGGCGATCAGGTCGGCGCCGTTGCTGCCGATCCATTCGCTGGGCAGGAGCCGCTCCTTCCTGGGGTGGTCGCTCTTGAGCCACTCCACGATGCGCTCCGAGATAAAGGCCCGCGTGGCCGGCTCGTTCAGCAGGGCGATCAGCTGCGCGAGCGATTCGTCCAGCAGCGCCTGGTGGCGTCCGTTCTCGGTCAGGCTCTCGAGGATGGTGGCGGCCGAGCGGGACAGGTCCACCTTGCCGATCATGGTGTGCGCGGCGTTGCGGATCAGGTCCTGGATGTTCTTCTCGTCCATCACATCGAGGAGCGTGCCGGCCGCCCTGGCCACCACATCGCCGATCTCCCGCGTATTGGCCGGCGACGCCAGCCACTGCGCCACCACCTGCGCGGGGTCGTGCTTGCCGATCAGCGCGACGATGGATGGCACGTCGAGGAACTTGTCCCTGACGAAGGTGGCAAGGCCGTCGGCGATATCGTCCTTCTTGCGGATGATGATATTGGTATGCCCGGCCAGCCCCGGCAGCGGGATGCGATGGAACAGCGCAGCCACCGCGAACCAGTCCGCCAGGCCACCCACCATGGCGGCTTCCGCCGCCGCGCGCACCCAGTCGGTCAGAAAGCCATGCGGCAGCAATACCGTGGCGACGAAGACGGCGAAGGCGAGCAACAGCAGCGCGAGCGCCTTGCGCTTTGCGGAGCGGAGTTCCTTCTCTTGCTGCATGCGTGGTCCGGAATGGTGCGGTCAGGAGGCAGGATACTTCGTCGAAATCCGCTGCACCAGCTTCTCATCCTTCGAATCGATGCCGATATCCCAGGTGGGAAACGCGCACAGGTCTTCGGCGATCTCGGCGATCACTTCGCGCAGCTCCAGGGGCTCGAGCCAATGCGGGGGAATCGCCTCCTCGCCCAGCAACGCACCCAGCAGGTTGCCGGTGATCGCGCCGGTGGAATCCGAGTCGCCGTCATGGTTCACCGCGAGCACCACGCCATGGCGGAAATCCCGCGCGACCAGCGCGCAATAGATCGAGATGGCCAGCGCTTCTTCCGCGACCCAGCCTTCGCCAAGCGCGGCGATGGCGTCGTCATGTGCGGCGCCGGCGGCGGCGAGCGCCTCGGCCTGTTCGATGGCTTGCAGCGTTTCCTCGTGATCGGGATGCGTGGCGAGGCAGGCCTTGGCCGCGTCCAGCGCGGCGGCCAGCGTCGCGCCGCCCGCCAGTTCGCCGATCATCGCGGCGAGCACGCCACCGGTGAGCGACCCGGTCGGGTGGCCGTGGGTCAGGGCGGCCAGCTTGGTGCCGAGCTCGAATGCCTGCTCGGGGGAGCGCAGCTGGGAACGCCGCCAGACAAAGAGGCCCGCGGGCGCCACGCGCATCACGCCGCCGCAGCCCTTGCTGTGGTTGCGCGCGGGCTCGCCGAGGCTGTTCATCGCAGCCAGCGCGGCAAGGCAGGTGTTGCCCGGCGCGCGGCGGCTGTGCAGGGCCTTGTGCTGGAACAGCCAGCCCGGCGCGCCGCCCATGCTGATCGTCGCGGCGGGCTGCATGCCCTGCGTCTGCAGCCAGCGCAGGTAGGCGCGCGCCGTCACCCCGGTATAGCTGCCGACGCCACGCCCGCTGCCGCGCACCCAGGCGCGCAGCAAACCTTCGGCGGTAAACAGCGTCATCTGCGTGTCGTCGGTGATGGTGCCGAAGCCACCGTAGGCGCGGGCGTAGCCGGTGATGCCCTGCGGCCCGAATTCCTCCACGATCTCCTCGCGCGACATGAATTCCACCGGCGCGCCGAGCGCATCGCCGACGGCACCGCCGAGCAGGCAGCCGCGAAAGCGGCTTGGTGCGGAAACGTTGGCCGCAGTGCCGGGCATCACGGGATGCATCCAATCAGGCGAGTTCATGCAGATTCCTTTGTTCAGACTTGCTTTGTTCAGACTTGTTTTGTTCAGTCACGGCTTCCCACGGCAGGCTCAGGTCTTCGCGCCCGAAATGGCCGTACGCCGCAGTTGGATAGTAGATCGGGCGCAGCGGATCCGGCGTCTCGATGATGCCTTGCGGGCGCAGATCGAATTCACTCGCCAGCGCCGCGGCGCAAGCCCGCACAGGCGGCGCGGGCGCTATCGCAACAGGATCAGTTGCGGCACGGCATCGGCACCGCTCCAGACGACGGCATTCTGCCCGTACCGCGCCCCGAGCGCCCTGGCCGCATCCAGTGACAGGCCGGGCACCAGGAAGCTCTCCTCGCCATCCCAGCCGTTGGTCGGATGCTGGCCTATGCCGTCGATGCAGCGCAGGCCCAGTTGCGTCAGTTCGCGCACCAGCGCCTGCTGGCGAACCGCATTGGCGGCGGGATCGTCTTCCTGCTGGCTAAAGGGGTTCCACGCGGTGATGAACGCGCTGCAGTCCACGCCCGCCGCCGCATGCAGCGCGGCCAGCGCAGGATTGGGTTCGCCCACGTTCAGCGTGAGTGGCGTCGCGCCGCGGACGTGATAGTGCGTCTCCCGGTAAGCCTGGATGATCTTCGGATCGATACTTGAATTGCCGGCGCCAGAAAGCAAAAAACCCTCCGTGAAAGGAGGGTCGACGCATTGCCCGCTTGCTTGCTCCTCCAGGAGCCACATCCGCTCTCGCGATCCACCTTGCCCGGGAAGGCAGGTTGGCATGGGCGTCGACCCAAATCAGAATGTGGGACGGATTGAAACATGCGGGCCCCGGGGGTGTCAAGGGCGCCCGGCCGGTTGCGCGAGGTGCGAAGCGCGCGGGCAGCAACGCGAAGCGGACCCGCGAAGAGACGCGCCATGTCTTTCGGGGTGGCGCGCGCAGAGGCAGCCGGACAAACCCCGCGCGTTCGGGAATCCGACCGCGAAAACCGCCGTTTATCCGGCATTCCGAACGCGTTTTGGCACCGGCGTGGTGCGTCCCTGCAATGCGCTCAAGTCCGCCACATCCCTACCGTAATAGCCACGGCAGCCCCCTTGCCCCACCCGGGCCAACCAGAGAAGAATCCATCACATGCTTTCCTCCCTCCGCGCACGCATCGTGGCCCTATCCGTGGCCATCGTCGTGGCGGCGCTAGCCGTCAACGCCGTTCTCAACCATGTCGTGGCCAGCGCGTATAACGCCGATGCCATCGACAACAATCTCGCCGCCGTGCAGACCGGCCACACCGACGCCATTGCGGACTGGGTCGCCAGCCATACGCAGATGATCAGCTCGCTGCAGGACGCCGCGCTGCAGCCCGATCCCATTCCCGCGCTCAGGCAGGTGTCCGACGCGGGCGGCTTCATCAAGGTGTACGTGGGCTTCCCCGACAAGAGCCATCGCTTCTCGGATGCGAGCGGCCTCAAGCCCGACTACGACCCGACCGCGCGGCCCTGGTACAAGCAGGCCGTGGCCGCGGGCAAGCCGATCGTGACGCCGCCCTACGTGGCCGCCAGCAGCGGCAAGCTGGTGGTGACGTTTGCCGCGCCCATCGTGCGCGATGGCAGCGTGAAAGGCGTGGTGGGCGGCGACGTGGCGATGGACAGCGTGATCGCCAACGTCAGGTCCATCCACCCCACGCCGGACAGCTTCGGCATCCTGGTGACGAAGGGCGGGCAGATCGTCGCGCACCGCGATGACAAGCTCACGCTCAAACCCATCGCCGAGCTGGTGCCCGCGCTGGACGCCGACAAGCTCGCCCCGCTGCTGGGCGCTACCACGCCGATGCAAGTGGAGGTGGCCGGCAAGCCCAAGCTGCTGCGCGCGCGCGAGATTGCCGGCACCGACTGGATCGCCGTGATCGCACTCGACAAGGCCGAGGCGACCGCCGGCATGCGTTCCGTGCTGATGGCATCGCTGCTGGCACTGCTGGTGATTGCCTGCGTGGCCGCCGCCATCGTGGCCGGCGTGACCGCAGTTTCGTTTCGCCGGCTTTCGCAGATCCGCGACGCCATGAGCGCCATCGGCTCCGGCGACGGCGACCTCACGCAGCGCCTGCCTGCCGACGGCAGCGATGAAGTCGCGCAGATCGCACGCGCGTTCAACGCCTTCGCCGACAAGCTGGTCGGCGTGATGCGCCAGATCCGCGACGCCAGCGAATCCGTGCGCGCCGCCGCCGACGAGATCGCCGCCGGCAACGTCGACCTGTCCCGCCGCACCGAGGGCGCTGCCGCCAGCCTCCAGCAGACCGCGGCCTCGATGGAGGAGATCACCGCCACCGTGGGGCAGTCCGCCAGCTCCGCGCACCAGGCCGACGAATCCGCCATTGCCGCTTCGCGCGTGGCGGCCAGCGGCGGCACCGCGCTCAGCGACGCGATCCGCACCATGGGCGAGATCGAGCACGCGGCGGTGAAGGTCTCCGACATCATCGGCGTGATCGAAGGCATTGCCTTCCAGACCAATATCCTCGCGCTCAATGCGGCGGTGGAAGCGGCGCGCGCGGGCGAGCAAGGCCGCGGCTTCGCGGTCGTGGCCGGCGAAGTGCGCGCGCTCGCGCAGCGCAGCTCCCAGGCCGCCAAGGAGATCAAGACCCTGATCGAGTCGACCGTGGGCAGCGTGAGCTCCGGCTCGGGCCAGGTGCGCCGCGCCGGCGACACCATGAGCGAGATCGTGGGCAATGTGAGCAAGGTGACCGGCATCGTCTCCGCGATCACCAGCGCCGCGGCCGAGCAGACGCGCGGCATCCAGGAAGTCAACCGCGCGATGAGCCAGCTGGACCAGATGGTGCAGCAGAACGCCGCGCTGGTGGAGGAGTCCACCGCCGCGGCCGCCGCGCTGCAGGCGCAGGCCGGCGGGCTCGCGGGCGTGGTGGGGCAGTTCAGGCTGGAGTAGGGCAGCGAGAGCGGGCGGGCAACGGTGCGGGAAGCGGTGCGGGAAGCGGGGCAAGCCCGCGAGGCACCACGGCGCCACGCCGCGCGCCCCAAACTAAATCGTACTTATCCGTGCAAGCGGCGTATGCTCAACGGAGAAAGGAGATCATCATGTCTCAGAACAATGCGATCTACAAGGGGTTCAAGGTATCCGCCATCGTGCGCCGTGCCTCTGACGGCAATCCCGACAATGCGTCCGCGCTCGCGGGCTTCCTGGCTACCGTCACCATCACCCAGGTCAGCCGCGACAGCGGATCGCTGCGGCTGGTGCCGCCGCTGGAGCAACAGACCGCCCGCACGCCGCATGACGCCATCGCGCTGGCAGTGACCCATGCGCGAACCGTCATCGATGGCATGTCCACTTCCGTTGCGCACAAGTAGCCGGCCATAGTCAGCGGCCATAGTCAGCAACCAAACGGCGACCCGCAGCAACCCGCCGCATGACATCGCGCCGGGCAGACGCATGCGCCACGCCACACCCCCATTCGGCAGCATAACGCGATCGGTGTTATGATCTGCCGTCTTGCCGATGTGCGAACGTGCGTCGATGCAAGCTTGCCGGCAGCCTTGGCGCTAGCCGTGCGCCTCACCGCGATAGCAGGCGGGCTCCCCGCCGCAGTGGCCAAATAGCCGGGCAAAGCACCCGGCAAATTCGGGGCGAATACACGCCCCTCACCCATCCGACCCGCGGCACAAGCCGCTCCGCAGCGCCACGCAGGGCTATCCGCGTGTGCAGACAGCGCAGGCACGGTCCACTCTCCGCCAGCCCCCTTTTTTCGCGCATGTGCGCGGCAACGACGGCGCTGGGCAATCCATACGGCGAGCGACTACCGAAGAGAACCCGTCGCGCACAGTGCGTGCGCAGGCGCGCCTCGGATCGTCCGCCCAGATCCAGGACATACCTTGCAACACAAAGCATCCCCGTACACCGTGTCGGTGTACCCCATCGAGCAGCAACCCGGCGTGTGGTTCGCCACGTACATGATCAGCGAATACCGCAGCGGTGCCGAACACATCGTCGCCAATGTCTCGATGCGCCACGCCACCCACGGCACCGAAGCGCAGGCCAAGCAGGCCGCGCGATTTGCCGCCGAGCGCGTCGCCGCGGGCATGCGCCTGCAGTAATGACACCACGGCGTGCATGGCCGGTGCGCTGCACCGCGCCCGCACGCCACCCAACCTAGAGAGGCATCATCCTTGGCAAAAGAAGAACTGGTGGAATTTGGCGGCAAAGTGTCTGAAGTCCTGCCCGACAATCGCTTCCGCGTGATCCTGGAGAACGGCTTCCAGGTGTGGGCATACTCGTCCGGGCGGCTCAAGAAGAACCGCATCCGTATCCTGGCCGGCGACCGTGTCACGCTGGAGATGTCGCCCTACGACCTCACCAAGGGCCGCATCAACTACCGCCACAAGTTCTGACGCCGGCGCGCAGGACCACACGCGCGCAAGCCGCGGCGCCCATGCCCGCGGCCGGGGCGCACCCCTCGCAGCATCAACTCATCAACGTGAAAAAGGAAACGGAATGTCGGTCAGTGAAGAATGGGAAGAAATGCACCTGACGCCGAACGGATGGGTCGCCGGCAGCTACCAGCACGTGCCCGGCCCCGCCGTCACGCGCGAAGCGCCGGCCGATGACCTGCTGACGGTGCGCCGCCACGTCACCGCGACCTACGGTGGCCCTTCGCGCGCCATCGAAGACCGCACGCCCCGCACCGACAAGCTCGAAGTGCTGGAGCAACTGCTGGAACGCTACGGCAGCCCCGCCTTCAGCGTCTGAGGCCAGGCGGGCCAGGTCGCGGCCATCGCCGCGCCACCGTCACACCCGGCATTCCCGCCCGGTCCCGTTCATTGCGGCATGGCGCCGCCGGAACGAGGCGCGGGAACGACAAGATTCAGATCCATGGCATGGCCGCCCTGGCTTGCCAGCCCGGCGCATACGCACCGGCCCGGCCCGCATCGCTCGTTGCGAGCAAATGCGCGGCACATATCGGCACCGACGGTGCCGACGGTGCCAATGTGTGCCGCCGGGCAACCCTGCAGATCGACAAGGCAGCAGGACTACAGCGTGGTCACCGACTCACCGGCGATCAGGCCGTTGATGATGTCCTCGCCGAACTTGACCGCGCCACGGCGCGCGGTGCCGATGTTCTCCCACTCTTCGCTTTCCAGACGGAACACCTTGGTGCGCTCGCCACCGGGCCGATAGCCTTCGCGGCAGATCACCACGGACGCGGTAAAGCTGCGATCCGGCTTGGCGCGGGGCCACGACTGGGTGGGCTGGACCTTGTAGACCAGGGGGTAGAGATCAAAGCCCTTGTAGCTCGCGCTAGGCGTATTGTTCACGTAGTTTGCTCCATGCGGCAGCGTTGCCTGTGGCCACTCCGTCCCTGGCGCACGCCGGCTAGAACGGGACCAGGCGATCGACCACGATCACGATCACCCCGTCCGAGCAGCCTGCCGGGCTCCGGGAGCCCAGCCGTGCGCGCAGAAAGCGGTCCAGGCCGCGCTGCAGTTGATATAAGGCACGCTGGTCCGCGGAACGCAATTGCTCCGCGGCCTCGTGCGCGATTTCGATCTCCACCTTCCTGGCCGACCAGGCGCAGCTGCTGGTATCGGGAATCTGCCAGTTGGCGTTGACCGCATGCTGCCTCACCGGCCAGGTACGTACGTCCTGGCCCGTGATTTCGTCGAGCACCGGCTTGATGAAAGCGACGAGATCTAACATTGGCACCCCTGCACCGTGCCCCGCCAGGCGGCGGAGCCTGCGCGGCAGGCAAGGCAGCGCCGGCATCCAGCCGCGATCGGGACGCCGGGCAGGCTGGCGACAGTAACACACCAGGATTGCCCACCTCCTGGCCCAGGTATCCCACTCTACTCCGAAGCAGGGGGCTTCGACGATCTTATTTTGCCCGCGGCACCGCCCGACTCCGTCGTCAGCGTCATCAGCATGTCCGCATACCAGGCCGAATTCAGGCCCAGCGCCTCGTCCTCGTCCAGGTCGCGCGTACCCACATCGAAGCGCGCCGAATGCACCCCCAGCAGCAGCCACGGCAGATCATGCCGCTTGCCGCGCGTGCCACGCATGCGCATCACCACCGGCGCACCGCTGGTGCCGCGATGCGTGCGCGCGTCGGTCAGGAAGAAGCCCTGCCCCTGGAAACGCATCCCGAACGCCGAAGCCACCACCGCCTGCCGCGCTACCGGCAGGTGATGCAAGGCATCGTGAAACCCCAGCGGAAAGCCGACGATCAGCAGCGAATCGCCCACCTCCACATGGTCCGACGGCTGGGCCAGGTGATCCGGCGTAAAGGCGCGATACACCAGCCCCGCCGGCAGCGCAGTACGCTCCAGCTCCACCACCGCCACGTCCACCGGCCCGCCCCCGTCCTCGCCGATGCGCCAGACCGCCAGGCCGTTGCGATACAGCGGGATCGAAAACCCGATCGAATTGGCCATGTTGCCGGCCTCCCGATGCAGCTCGATCTCGATGCGGTCAGGATGGTGGCCGGTGGGCTCGTCGAAGAAAACGTGGCGGCTCGTGACCACAAACAGATGCTTGCCGCGCTCGAAGAAGAAGCCGCTGGCGTTGGCCAGGCCTTGCTGGCCCTCGAAGGACGAAACGCGGACTGCGCATAGCAGGATGGATTCGACCATGTTTGCCTGGAGTGCGTGTCGTCGCGCGGGTGAATCCCGCGCACGACGGGGAAAGGCGGATTACGGCAATCCGGAATGCGGTGGCACGCGAAGGAGGAGCCCGCCCGATCGGTTATATAGATGCGGGCCTGACGTGTCAAACGCAGCAGATGCAGCGCCGGTCTCCACGCCGCAGCGGCGAGCCACAGTCATCAACGATCACAAATCGAAGGCCCGACGGCTGCCTTCGCCGCCGCGACGGTCTCTCTGTCTCTCTATGGGCAACCGAACAGATGACCCATGCCGTCCCCTGCTACGTTGCCTCCGATGGCCACAGCGCGTCAGCGCGATGCGCCATGCCGCAGGAGGACGCGCCATGAGCAGAATCTACATCCCGGCCGCGGTGGCCGATGACTGGGCCCCTTTCCTTGCCGAGCCGCTGAAGCACTGGAAGACCGGTTACCCGGCCCGCACGCTCGCGCACTGCTGGCAGGACGCCGACGGCTTCCCCGCCGAAATCGCCAATGCCATCGAAGCCAATCCCGTCCTGCGGGGCACGGCCATGCTGATGGGCATCCCCGAGCACCAGGTCGCGCTGCCGGGCGGCATCACCCAATCCCAGAACGACATCTGGGTGCTCGGCAAGCGCGACGACCAGCTCATCTCCATTGCCGTCGAAGGCAAAGTCTCGGAACCGTTCGACCGCACCGTGGCGGAGTGGCTCGAAGCCGCATCGCCCGGAAAGCACCTGCGCCTCGACTTCCTCGCGCATACGCTCGGCCTGCGGGCCGTCCCCTCGTCGATCCGGTACCAGTTACTCCACAGGACCGCCTCCGCCATCCTGGAAGCGGAGCGCTTCAACGCCGATCACGCCGTGATGCTCGTGCATTCGTTCAGTCCGACCAATGCCTGGTTTGAAGACTACCGCGCCTTTGCCGCCCTGTTCGATGTGGATGCCAGGCCCAACTACATTCATGGCGCGGGACGGCTGGCGAAGACGGAATTGCATCTGGGGTGGATTTGCGGGGCGGCGCGGTATCTTGAGCGATAGGGGGGGGCGGCRCAGACGCCGGAGCTTTTTGGTGAGCTGGATAGCGGATTTTGATGTTACAGCGTGGTATGCGACGTGGGCTTTCTCGTAATCCCTGATATCGGGGACTTGGAGCGAGCGCGCGAGACTGATCGCGGAAATCGGGAGCAGCAGCGCCGCGACGAACCACTTGGCAATGAAACGATGAAGCGGTGCATAGTTCGAACCGATATCTTTTGTCTGGGCGTGGAGTTGCCGCATGGTGTATTTGCAACGCGAATTTCTGTTGAGCGAGAGAAGGACACCGTCGGCTGGCGTTCGCAGGGTCAGATGTTGTGGAAGGCCTTGAGCTTGTCAACTACCTGCTCGAAGAGTTTTCCCGCATGAGGTTCTCCGTCGTGGTAACGATCCCAGAAATCACCACCAAATTCCTTCGGCCTAACGCCGTAGCGACCATCACCAAGTTCAAATAAACACCAATCAGCAGGAATTACTGGATCGATAACATCGAGATATCGGAGCTCAATCACGACCGGTATCGCGTCAGAGTCTCGCTGAAGGGTTACCAGTGCCGGCCGCCCATCAGGAAAAAACAGTACACCAAGAGCAAGATACTCCTTCTCCAAGGTAAAACTTGGATCTACGTCGTCACCTTGATAGCCGCGTTCCCGCGCATAGCAAACGATCATTGTTTATCTTTACGACGCTACAAGCGTTCCATCGTCTCCGACCCAGATAACGCCAGGTATGCTGTAAAAATATGTCACTAGATCGAGATCGTTCTCGTTATGCGCATGCTTCGGCCATTGGGCACGAAGGTGCGCAACAATTGCTTCCGGAGGCTCGTGCCACTGGGCTTCGTCATCATGAATCGTAAATCGTGGATGCGGGTTTTCGGGCGATGTATAGCAGTCCGCTCTAGGAGCAGCAAACTTGATCTTCCCCGCTCGGAGCAGTTGCTCGATCAACCAGAAGAATGCCGTCTTGTGTTCCTCAAACGAGAGGGTTCGGTTCCATGCACTGATCGCACTAAACAGGCCTGTGATCCAAAGGCCAAACGAATCTCGAATGATTTCATCAATGCGCTCAATCTGTCTCATGGATTACCTCCATCGAGAAACTTGATCTCGGGATCGTATGTTGTGCCCACGACCCCCTTCGGTATATCGATGGTCCATGCTGGCCCCGTCTGCCCAGACAACGAAGAGAAATCTCTCAGCGTAAGCCAACTTCAATTCGCAACCCCAGCGGCTCGCCCAAGTTGCAGGCAAGTTGCGGAGCGACACCCGTCAAACCTACGGCCAAGTCCCGGCATCCATCGAAATACGTTTCCAGCACGCAAGCCTTGATCGTCTCATAGCCCACCCTCTCCTTGTGCAGTTCCATGTCAAGGTCCCTTTCCAGTCGGAGCGACAATGGATACCTGCGATCAGTGCTGCAGGTACATCACACAGCAGTTAGTTGCCCACCTCCCTTGCTGAGGGCTATGCTCAAGGCCATGTACAAAACGACACACAGAATGAGCATGAGCAGCAAGCAACTTGACGAAACAAGCAAGTACTTGAGCTACGTCCTACGCCATGAACCTCACATTGGCATACAGTTAGACACTGAGGGCTGGGCTAATATCGACGACCTGCTTGCGGCGGCAACTAGAGAAGGTCGCATTATTGATCGAGACATGCTCCAAACGATTGTGGCGACCAGCGACAAGAAACGGTTTGCCATCTCTAGCGATGGTCAGCGTATCCGCGCAGTTCAGGGACATTCCACTGCAAGCGTAAGCCGCGAGCACTGCGAGAAGGTGCCGCCCGAATTGCTCTACCACGGCACGGCGACGCGCTTCCTGGGATCCATTCGCGAACAGGGACTTATGGCAGGGTCACGTCACCATGTGCACTTGTCGCAGGACGCACAGACAGCTACCGCCGTCGGACAACGCTATGGCAAACCGATCGTGCTAGAGATTGAAGCCCTGCGTATGCACCAGCAGGGTTTCAAATTCTTTCAGGCCGAGAACGGAGTGTGGTTGACAGATCATGTTCCGTTTTGCTTCATCCGCGAATAGCAGCTATTCATTGTCAGTCCGCTCCCTCTTGTAGCGGGCTGACTCTTTCTCTGCCGTCGCAATCCACGCAGCGAAGTTGGCATAGGTGCGGTCCCATGGGGATCTGGTTGGCGTTGAGTAATCATAGATACAGACCCTTGGATTCGCTGATCTATCGTTGCCATCAAAACAAGCCAGCACAACCCACCCATCGTTGTAGTGGCCAGATTGGTCATTCACCATGGCAAATGGAACAAGGGGCGAACCGGGAAACTTCTGAAGCATTGCTCCATAGTAAGAAAGCGTAGCCCCCATGTCTCGGCAGAGGAAGAACCACGGCTCTATGTCGGGTAAGGCACTCTCGCTGACCAAACGCTGATAGTCAGCCGGTAGTCGAAAGCCGTCAGGTAGAAGCGGGCCATTGTAAAGAAACTGCCTCATTATCTCTTTCCCCCAGTGATACGCGGTGGCTGAGTTGCCCCTTGTAGGCAGGCCGTGAGTAGTGCGGGAAATAGTATTAAATATATTTAATTCATCATTTTGTCATTTCATTTGATCGTGCTGCCATGTATCAATCGGAGGTTGCCCTGGACGTCGCACTGTTTGCGGCAACAAATCCAAGAAAATCTAACTGACTGCAGAGAGACTAATCAGCCTCCCGCCTCTGATCAGATCGAGCGCGAGCTCCAACTTTTGCCGAACGTCCCGAGAAAGCTGTCGATGACCATAGGTTTCAACGCTCATCATTCCCAAGGATGTAGCGCCCTCACCATCGCTACCAATGGCGCGCGCATTTCAGCGGCGGTGCTGTTCCCACCACCTGATTGTTAAAACGCAGATCCTGCTGGATCGCGGCGCCGAACATCGACGCCGAGCGCAGGAAGTAGACCCGGCCCTCGCCGGGCTTCAGCGTCGGAATCGACGCCGCCATGTCGGCGTGTTTCACGCCCGAAGCGACCCCGCCAGCAGCGACGACACCGCCAGTCCGGAGATCAGCATGCGCGCAACCCGTTTCATTCCGATTCTCCCAAGTTCAAAGCTACTGCAGTGGATAGCGGGGAATAGTTCTGCTCCCCGGGCAAATAGAAGCCCCCCAGGGTCCTGTCGCGGATGACCAGGTAGGCCTCGTGGACCTTGCGGCCCTCGATTGTGAAAATGGTGCCGACGGGCCGGTAAACGTCGCCCTGCGGCACGCGGCCGGACCGACTTGTCGGCCAGCGTGCGGGAATAGCCGGTGACGGTTGTGGCCATAAGGATCTGGACGCGTCGGGCAGCCTCGCTTGGTTGCGAGACCTCGATGGTCGATGGTGCTATTGAAATCATTTGGGCACAGGCGGAAGGCGCCAGGCAATAGCCCGCGGCGAGCCACCGACGGCGTGAGCGGAGACGGAAGGGGGCTTTGATCATTGGATCCGCTTGAATCTATATTTCGCAAAGTGTCTGGCTGTCCCAGTAGGAATCGCGCCAAGCAGCATATTCATGTGAATCTGCGTAGATTTCTCATAGATGAGATCGCCACGCTCATCGAGGTAGAGCATGGCCACCGAATCAGATGTATTCGGTCCAAATTCGGAACGCCCCCCCTTGCTCGCGCCGCCCCAGGTTATTTTTCCATCAGCCCCAGTACAAACGAAGCGCTTGTTGTCCTCAAAGGAAAACCGCTGTATCGCACTTCGCCCGTTGGGATATGTGAACCTACTTTGGAAGATCCGTTGCCTTACCAGCGATACTTGCCCGTCCTTTGGGTATTGGAAGCGTCCTGTCTCAGACCTAGATGCGTCGTCAATTGCAGACACTTCGTCCGCTTTCGCAAATGGGAATACATTGTCTAAACGCCTGGTCTTTGCCCAACCTTGCGCAGTGGCATCTCCATCCAGAAGTTCGCCCCTCCCGTCATACCGACCGGTCAAATCAGTGCATGCTGCATCAACATAGCGAGACGGGTCGATGTTCTCACCGCCAGCACCGGGGTAGTTCGGCGGCGAGTGGAAGCAACCCGAGCAGGCTATGACCAGAAAGGGGAAGACTAACTTCATTCCACTCATTTGGCATCCTTCGATTGTTGGCTCTGGTTACGGAATACGGACCAATCTATACCGTATTGATTGAGCAATGTCACGCCAGCGAATGGAGCTGCCAATGGAATATCGATATCGGTCTGGATCTCAAACATCATGCGTTGAAAGCTCGTCATCCCTTCCTTTAGATTTCCCAAGCTGTCATACGCAGTCAAACTGCCTAGATAGTCATGAGGGCCGGCAAATGACTCCAGCACCTTGTCCGTGAACGTGCCAGGAGGATAAGGTGACTTAGCAAGGGTACCTGGCAGCCCTTGGAATCCGCCGGTTAGGCCCCCCTCTTTATTGAGAGCTTCAGGCAGAGTCCATTTGTCATTCGTATCCGGGTTGATTCCTGTTCCGGTGAAATCCCAAGCCCCATCCGGTCGCTCGACAACTGTTCCGTATTTTCGCAAGTCGTCAGCGCTAACGCGCGTCCCGGCAATCTTCATGCCGTCGCCGTTAATGCCAGAGCTGGGTCCAGTAGCATTCGAAACCAGTCTTCCATCTTCATCCCTTGTATCGTAGACACCCTTGAATCGCTGGGACGACTCAATCTGGTCCTGCCGCATTGCATCGGCTGCCCAAGCAACAGCAGCCGTCGCAAAGCCCGTCATTGCCCCGGACTTGCAATCGCCGCCCTGCATCGCAGCCGTACCACAACCAGCCACACCAGACGCCAGCAGACGGTCCACGCCGTAGCTGGATCCAAAGTACCCCGCCAGCCCCCCGGTTACCGCTCCCGCGATACCTGCCGTCGCCAGTTGATCGAGCTTGATCGTGCCAGTCACGCCAAGCTGAATGGCCGCACTGGAAGCAATGCTGCCAAGCGCGCCGGCAATGGCAAGGTTGGCCATGCCTCCGGCGGCAAATGCCGAACTCGCCAGAATCCCGCCGGCAGCGGTCGCTTCCGCGATGGATCCCGTCGCAATCAGCGTTGCCATACCCGCCTCGGCTGCAGCGACTTGCGCTGCAGTCAAGGCAGCAGCTGCGGCGCCGGCGGTCACCACGGCAAGCGCCACCGCCGCCACGATCATGACGATCTGGCCAAGCGGCCCGAACCCCTTCTTCTCCTTGATGAACTGCGTATGGATATCGTCGGCGACCGTGCCCTCGGTGTAGTTCAAACCGAGGTTGGCCTTCAACTGATTCACCAGTGCCACGGTCGCGGCCTCGTCGACCGTGCCGTCGGCACCGCGGACCAGGAACGCATCGTTGATCGCACGGATGCTGTCGGCCTCGATGTTCATGTGCATCGCGCTCATGAACCCGCCGGGCTGCACCACCGTGCCGGTGATCACGTTCCAGCCGCCCTGCGCCTTGTAGGCCGAGGTGCCGATGTCCACCACATTGGGGGCAGCGTCGATGCTGCCCGCCTTCACATTGAGCGTGTCGCCCGCCGTGATCACACCGCTGTTGCGCAGCTGGCCGGCGATGTCCAGGGTTACCTCCTGGCCGGCGATCATGCCGCCGGTCGGCTTGGTCAGCGCCTGCGCATAGCCTTCCGGCAGGTACACCTGCGGTACCAGCGCGTTCACCGTCGGGCACGCCGTGCTCGCTACCGTGTTGCAGTTCGGGTCCGGCACCGCCTGCTGCACGTACCAGAGCAGCGGCCTGTCGAGCTCGTTGATCTGCGTCTGCGTCAGCGCCGTGCCCAGCGCGATGTTGTGCGCCTTGGCGTAATCCGCCGCATTCTTGTAGAGGCTCAGCTTCTCCAGGTCCGTCACCGACAGCTGGTTCTGGCTGTCCCAGGCCAGGCCATTGATGAAGCTCGCCTGGCCCGTCTGTTGCAGCGCGGCTTGCTGCAGCTTTTGTCCCTCGGTGTAGGGGTCGTAATAGAAGCTGACATTGCCCGGGCGCAATTCGGCCGGCAGCTGCGCCAGCAGGCTGTCGGGCGTGACGCCGGCCAGCACGGCGGTGGCCGGGCTGTTGTTCAGGTATTGCGCCCGGTCGGTGGTGCCGGTGGGCACGGTGACCGGATTGCCGCCCAGGTTGGCGTTGAAGTGCCAGGCGACGCTTGGGCTGCTGCCGGTGGTGGGCGCCGACGGCGTGGCCACGATGACCGGGTTGAACTGCCAGGGCGTGGTGGGGTTATTGACTGGCGTGGCGACCGGTACCGCGCCGCCCGGCGTCACCACCGGGCCCAGCGAGATGACCTGCTGCGCGCCGGTCGCGGGCGGCGTCGGCTGGGCCGGGCTGGTGTAGCCGTTCACCAGGGCCGCGCCGGTCAGGTCGACCGTGTTGCCCATCAGGTTGCCGGTGTTGAGCACCTGGCCACCGGCCGTCACCGACAGCGTATTGCCTGCCTGAATCCCGGACTCCAGGCTGCCGAGCGTGGCTCGCCCGGCGGTGTCGTGCCAGCGGTCGCCGCCGCTGCGGTCTTCCTGCCAGCGGCCCACCCAGTCGGCGTTCAGCGGGAGGCTGGTGTTGTCGATCGCGCCGGCCATGCCGACCGTCACGTTGCGCCCGCCGGTGATGAGCGCGCCCTTGTTGGTCAAGGTCGTGCCGGACAGCTGGACGTCGCGCGCGGCCGAGATGACGCCGGCCGGGCCCGCGGCGCTATCCTCGTCGGCCGCGCACTGGCTGTTGCCATAAGTCCCGGCGGGATTGCAGCCGCCGGCGTAGGGCGGATTCTGGCCGCCGTAGCTCTTGTGCAGCCGCACCGGATCCATGGTGGCGTTGACCAGCGTCGGCGCGGTAATCGAGACATCGCCCGCCAATGACTGGATGGCGCCAGCCCGGTTGGTCACGCTGTTGGTCGCGTGCAGGCTGACATCGCCCTGCGCGGCGAGCGTGGCGTTCAGATTCTGGATGTTGGCGGCGCTCACCGTGAGCGTCTGGCCGGCCGCCACGGTGCTGGGCGTCTGCTGCCAGGCCAGGGTATCGACGCGGGGATTGCTGTCGTCCGGGCAATCCGGCGCGCCGGCCACGCAGCCCGGCGTGGTGGTGATCTTGCTGTCGTGGAGGCCCTGGTTGGTAAAGGTGCCTGGCGTCTTGATGGCGATCTTGCCCGCTGCCGCCAGGTCGCCGGCGTTGGTCAGGTCGCCGGTGCCGGTGAGGCTCAGGTTGCCCCCGGCGGTGATCTGGCCGGCCTTGCCGAGCTGGTGGCTGACGGTGGATTGGTTGGGCGCGATCGCTGTCGCCCCGGTAGCAGTCTGGCCCAGCGCGACAGGCGACCACGGTGGCGGCGCGGTGCAGGAGTCGCAGGCGCTCATGCTCGGGGGCGTGCCATAAACCAACGGTCCCGCCCCGTAGACGCCGCCATTGTCCCTTGTCAGTGCCGTGAGCTGCGCCATGAAGGCCGAAAGCTCGCCCTGATTCACCGAATACCCTTCGCTGTTGATCAGCGTGGCAGATCGGCTGTTGTCCAGGCTGCCGACATTGAGCGTGACATCCCTGCCCGCCGAGATCACACCGCCCTTGTTGGAAAGCGAAGCTGTAGTGATGTCGAGGTTCCCGCGACCGATGATCTGGCCAGCAGTGCCGTCGACTTGCCGTACGACCGTATGGTCGACGGTGGGGATGCCGCCGATATTGCGGATGTGGTCGGGAATCAGGAGGAAAGGTGGCACGCTATTCCTGCCCAGGGTGCCCGGGATCAGGTGCCACAGCGCCTGTGCAAGTTGCTGGTCCCCGTTCGAGGGTATGACTTCCGCGCCCAGGACCAACAGCACGGTGCCGTCGGGATTGCGCGTGACGTCGGCCAGCGTGATATTGGTGCGTGCACCTGGTACATAGGCGGAGCAACTGTCGCAAGACCCCCCTGGTAGCCAGGGAGAATAGCTGCCGATGATGGTCGAATTGAGCAGGCTGTCGTTGACCACCTTGGTGGTGGAACTACCTGCATCGACCGGGGCGGTGCGGTCATTGATGACCGAGCCGGCGGCGATGTGCAGGTTGCCGTTGGCGCCGATCACGCTGCCGATGTTATTGAGCGTGCCGGAGAGATCGACCTTGATGTCGCCGCCCGCCTGGGTGGTGCCGCCGCGGTTGTCGTAGTCGCCGCCGGTGACGGTCAGATTGCCCAGTGCCTCGGCGGTGCCGCTGTTGGCAACGTTACCGGCCAGTGCCAGATCGCCATTCGCGTGCACGGTGCCGGAGTTGGTCAGCGTGCCGGCGGACAGCGACAGATTGCCGCCGCCTACGATCTGCCCGGAATTGGTGAGCGTGCCGCCGGTAGCCAGGGCCAGGTCGCCGGCCTTCTGGATCGTGCCGGAATTCGTGATGCCCTGGCTGGCGCCGAGCACCACGCTGCCGCCCGGCACGTTCCACATGCCGGTGTTGTTGACGGCCTGCGCGACGAGGGTCAGGGTGGCGTTGGCGTTCAGCGTGCCGGTGGTGGCCGCCGACGGGTCGAACACCTGGTTCGGCGTATTGACCGTGAGGTTGTTGCCCGCCAGGATCTGGCCTGCCGCGTTGTTGAAGCTCCCGTTGCCACCTGTGACGGACAGCGTCAGGTCGCCTACCGTGGGCGCCCAACCCGCAAGGTCACCAGCGAAGAGGGTCCCGCCCTGGTTGCTGGCGAGCGCGCCCGTGGTCACGGTCAGGGCCTCGGTGCCAGCGATCAGGCCCTGGGCATTGTCCAGGGAATTCGCCGCCGTCACGTTGGCGGTCTGGCCGCCGACGGTGCCGCGGTTGACCAGATCGGCGGCATTTACGCTGACCTGGTTGCCGGCGAGCGTCCCGGTATTGGTCACGGTGCCGCCGTTGACGGTGAGCTGCCGCGCGGCAAGCGTCGCACCGCTGTTGGCAATCGACTGGCCGCCCAGCGTGACGTTGGTGGCCGTGGTGTCACCGGTCAGGGCGAGGCCGCGGGTGGCGACCGCATCGAGCGTGCCGTTGACGGCGTTGGCCTGGGTCGCCGTCGAGCCAAGCTGAATGTCGGTGCCGCGCAAGGTGGCATTGCCGCCCACCCATGTGAGCTGGCCGGCATGCATTCTCTGCCCCGCCGTGGCCGACAGATTGCCGCCAGTCAGGACGCTGCCACCCAGCGTGACGTTCTGCCCGGCGTTCACAATGGCGTTGCCCACGCTGGAGAGGGCGCCGCTCACGGCGGCCGAGCCAGCGGCTGCCTGGACCGTGGTGTTGCCGCCGCTGGCCAGGCTGCCGGCCACGTTTGCGTTCTGCCCCGCCGAGATGGCCGCGTCGCCATCGCTGGTCAGCGCGCCGTTGATCGCGGCGCTGCCGGCGGCGGCGGTAATGGTGGTCTTGCCCGCGCTCTGGGCCTGGCCACCCACCGTGACGTTCTGCGCGGCGGCAAGGGTCAGGTCCGCATTGCTGCCGATCTGGCCGCTGGTGGTAATGCTTCCGCTCCGGGCAGTCACGTTCACGGGGCCGGTGGCGAGCACCTGGCCACCGAGATTGGCATCGGTGCCCGCGCTCACGGCAAGCGTGCCGGGCGACACGACATTACCGGTGGTGGTGACGCTGCCGGTGACGCCGGCGAGCGACACGTTGCCGCCGGTGCTGCCCGCCATGCCGTTGATGGCGAGATTGCGCCGGGTCGACAGGTCCAGGTCGGCAGCCGACACGGCGCTGCCATCAATGGTGGTGTCGCGCGCGGCGTTGAATCGGATCGTGCCCGGCGAGGCGACATCGCCGCCCAGGTGAATGTCGCCGCGGCCGTCGTTGCCAGTGGCCGAGATGGCGATCTGCGCGCCGCTCACCGCCCCACCTACGTCCACGCTGCCGCCAGCGGCCAGGTTCACTGCGTTCTGCGCCTGGACGCCACCGGCGCCGTTGATCGAACCGCCTGCGGAAACCGTTACGGCCTTGCCCGCGCTCAGCGTGCCGCCCAGGGTCGCGTCCTGCGCGGCGCTGACGGTGTATCCGGCCTCGCTCTGGCCATTGCCCGACGCCATGACGGAACCGGCGGCATTGAGCGCCCCCGCCTGCTTGGCGTAGGTGTTGCCGACCTTCAGGTTACCAGCGGCATCGAGCGTCAGATTGCTGGCCGACGCGGCGAGATTGCCGTCGGCGCGCACGCCGAGGCCGGCGGCGGTGCTGACGATGCGGATCTGTCCGGCGGTCATGGCGCCGAACGCGGTGGCGTCGATCGCCAGGCCGTTGGCGGCGGTGGTGTTGCTGGCCGCGTTGTTGGCGCCAGTGGCCGTGGTGGCAAAGCCGCCGTCTGAGGGCGTCACCGAGGGCGTGACCATCTGGCGCCCGGCCACCAGGTTGATCTGGTTGCCTGCGTAGAGCGCCGCATCGACGCCGATCGATTCGGCGATCAGGTTGATATCGCCGACCGTGCCCTCGATACCGACACCGTTCGGATTACCCGGCGACGGGTTGGCGATCTGCACCCGCCCGCCCTGCACGAGGAAGCCAGCGGCAGTGGCGGCATCGAAGCTGGTGGATGTCCCCGCGGCCGACAGGAATTGCGGCACGCCGGTGGTGAGCGTCACCTGGGTGGTGTTGGTGAAGCTCGCGCCGTTGGTATAGACCCCGCCGGGTGCAGCGACCACGACCCCGGCCGGGGCGCCGAACACCTCGATGGTGCCGTTGATCCGGGCGGGCGTCTGGCTGGTGACCTGGTTGATGATCAGGGCCGCCGGGCCAGAGGTGACGAGACTGGCGTTGGCGCCGACCTGGCCACCGAGGAAGGTGCCACCGCCGGTGGTGCTGTTATTGAGGATCAGGCCGATCGGGTCGACCACGAAGGATCGGTACTGGTTGAGCGAGATGCCGGCTGCGTTGGGCGTGGTGATGCCCACCACGGGCACGCCGCCCTCCGGCGCACCCGGGCCGATGGTGGTGGTGATCGACGGGGTGAAACGTACCGGCGCGTTCGGGTCGGTGATCGGCGCTGCATGGGCTGCCGCGGAACCGAAGCTGACCGTCACCGGCAGGTGCGCGACCGCCCAGCGCAACAGGCTTTGCCGCACGGCACCAGACTGTGCCGCAAGACTGGCCGGATCGGCGGCGCCCGCCGCCAGCGCCCCTGCCGCCTGCCTGGCCTGCTGCAAGGACACCTGCAGCGGCGCGAGCCACGTCGTGATGGCAACCACTCCCGCGAGCGCACGCACCCACACGCTGCGACGACCACGCTCCGCCATGGAGATGCCGGGCGATGGATCGGGTTGTGCGTTGTCCTGAGGCAGAGACACTCGTTTCTCGCGGTACATGATGCTTCCTGACGATGCTTTGGACTTGTTGCGTCGGAGGGCGGCAGCTAGCCGCCGACGGGCTTTGCGCGCCGCCTTACTGCGTGATCCTGGCTTTGCCTAGCAGTTGCGTGACCAGCGCGGTCGTCGCCCGCTGGAGCTCCTGCGCCTGCAACGCTTGCTGGATACCGGGCTTGACGGCGTCATAGGCCGGCACCTGGGTCGCGCGCACTTCGTCGACCTTGACGAGGAAGCGGCGGTTGTTCCAGGCAATGGGGGTGGCGTTCACCGCGCCAGCCGGCAGGGTGGACAGCGCCTGCGCGAGCGGCAAGGGCAGGTTCTGGGTCTGGCCTTCCTGCGCCGGCACCTTGAAGCTGAGCCAGTCCATCGCACCACCGCTGGCCCTGGACGGTGCGAGGCTGACTTGCTGCGCCACCTTGACGAAGTCCTCGCCGGCCTTGATGCGCGCGAGCGTCGTGGCGGCGGCGGCATCGTCGGCCACCTCGATCAGGCGCCCCTTGTATTCCTTGTCGCCCAGGCTTGCCACGATGGCGTTGTAGCGGGCGCGCACCTGTTCCTCGGTGACCGCCGCCGGCTTGATATGGTCCTTGAGCCAGGCCTGGGCGAGGATGGTGTTCTTCGCCTCGCGCAGGGCCTGCTGCACATCGGGCCGGGCTTCAAGCCCCTTGTCCCTGGCCGCTTCCTGGCGGAACAGCTCATGCGCGATCAGCTGCTGCTTGATGGCGTTGCGCGTCGCGTCGTTATCGGGGAGCCGCGCCTGCTGAATGGCACGGGTGATCTGCTCGTCGGGGATTGCCACGCCATTCACCGAAGCGGCAAAGGCAGACTGCAGGCTAAAGGCCAATGCGGTGATGGCGGCCAGGCGGAGAATCTGGGATTGCATATTCATTTCCTTGGAGATCGGGTATCGGTTAGGCGAATTCACATCGCACTCAGTAGGTCCAGTTGAGGGTGGCCAGCAGGACCGGTGCCTTTGCGCCCAGATAACCGGGCTGCGCCAGCGGCACGCCGACCAGAAGTTCACTGGTGACCGTTTGCCTGGCCCACTGGGCGGAGAGACGAATGCCCGCGCCGGTACCGGCCACCGATTGCCAGCGGTGGGTCGCCACAGCCTGGGTCTGGCCGCCGTCGAGAAACAGGTAGGGCTCCATGCGGAAGCCGGCCGGCGCTGGCGCGTTGGCCCACACCAGCTCATTGCGCAGGTAGGCGCCGCGGTCGCCGGCGATGGCGCCTTCGCGGAAGCCGCGCACGGTGCTGATGCCGCCCGCGTAGATCTGCTCGGAGCCGAACAGGGCCACGTTGGCCCACTGCCCGACGAGCTGCGCGCGCCACGCGAGCCGTGCCGTGTCGAAGGCCCGCGGCAAGGGCAGTTGCAGGCTCGCATTGGCATCGAGCTTGGTGAACTGCACATGCGCCTCGTCCGGGCGGATATCGGCGGGGTCCCGGGTTGCATTGACAAGTCGCAATCCGCGCGAGACGCCAAGCTCGGCGGTGGCATAGCCCGGCTGGTCGCTGGCGGCAAAGCGCCGCAAGCCGCTCCAGGCCGCGCGCAGCACGGTGAGCCGCTGGGGATCCAGTTCCAGGTTGTTGATCTCGCGCTCGCTCTTGCGATGCGTGAGCGTCAGGTCGAAGGCTTGCCGCCCGCTCCTGTCGCGGGTAAGAACCCGGTTCCAGCCCAGCGTGTGGCCGAAGGTGCGGCCGTACAGCAGCGCGGTATCGCCAATGGCGGTCTGGTACTCGGACACCGAGCCGGTGTAGCTGACGGTGTTGTAGCCGAACGGAACCGCCGCCGAGAGCACGGCCGCATTGGTATCGCGCGTGCCGACATAGCTCGCGGAGACCGCTTCCTGGAAACCCAGCGCGTTGTCGGCATCGATGCCCAGCCGGGTGCGCGAGATGCCCGTGGTGCGGCTGCCATAGTTGTCGACGCCGGCACTGAAGCGGAAACGGTCGCCGGGCTGGTTGGCCAGCGCCACCACCGAACTGCCCGGCGTCTGGCCGGGCAGTATCTGGAGCTCGGCCCGGTTGCGGCGCAGGCGGTTGATCTGGTCGACCCCTTGCTCCAGGTCCTGCAGGCGCAGGGGGTCGCCCGGCGCGGGGAATTGCCAGCCAGTGCCGGCGTCCGCCAGCAGCCCGCCGCCCACGGTATCGAACCAGCCACCATCGCCCGGGCGGATGGCGCGCCCGTTGAGGCGGATCGACTCGACCGTGCCCGGCACGACGGTGACCTTGAGCACGCCGGTCGCGAGATTCTGCTCGCCCAGATAGGCGCGCGTGGTGATGTAGCCCCGGGCGACGAAGGCTTCGGTGAAGCGCCGCAGCAACAGGTTGATGCGGTTGGCCCCCAATGGCTTGCCGATGAACGGCGCCGTGATGGCGCCGATCTCGGCATCGGACAGCACGGTATTGCCGGTCACCTCGATACGCTGGATCTCGAAGGTGGCGGACGTCTCCGGCACGGCGTCGATAGGCGCATCGGGCGGCAATACCTGCTGGCTCTGGATTTGCGCGGGCGGCTGGGTTGCCTCGCGCTCCAGATCACGCTGACGCTGCTCGCGCAACAGGCGCTGCGCCGGATCTTCCGGCGTGAGCTGAGACAGCGATGGCAGCGATGGCGGCACCTGGGCCAGCGCCGGACCGGCTGACAGGATGGACACGGCCATTACGGACAGCCGGGATCGCGGAGCGCACCGCATCATTGCCACAACCAGGAAGCGAGACCAAGATGGTTCTCGACGGTGACGGGCGTGCGCTGGCGCGGGCGCGTCACCGTGGTGGTGCCCGCAATGGCAACGTCGCCATCGAAACTGCCCCCATCCGTCATGGTGTCGCCGCTAATGCGGGTCCGGCCAGCCGCCATCCAGCTCCCGCCGATGTCGGTCGCATAAAGCCTGGCCCAGGTGTCGCCAAAGAAGGCCTTGAACCCGCGGTCGCGCGCGACCGCGGTGTAGCCGGTGACACCGCCGGCATAGGTGAGCGGCGCGTTGACCGTCAGGTCGCCCAGCGCCAGCACGCGCCCGCCCACGTTCGCGGCCAGCTTGCCCGCCTGGACGTCGATATTGCCGCCGGCGGACAGCAGGCCGCCCGTCACGGTGGTGGTCGATGACGCCGAGGTGCGGCAGACAATCAGGCAGCTGCGGGCGTAATGCGCGGCGCCGCCGGTGACCCCTTCGGTGCGGAACGTGTCGGCCGCGCGCACCGTGATGGCGCCGTTGTTGGCGTAGATTTCCCCGCCGGTGTTGATGACGTTGCGCCCGCTGAGCGTGGTGCCCTTGTCCGAGAGCAGGTAGGCAATCTGCCCGGGCCGGTCCACCTGGCCATAATCCAGGTCGAAGCTCGTGCTGGTCTTGGTCAGCACCAGCCAGCGGCGGCCGTTGCTGGTCTGGTAGCTCGGCTGTTCGCCATTGGCACCGCCCTGCTTGGTGATCTCGTTGTGGATATCGCCGCCGGCCGACACGGCGAGATAGCCGTTCGAGAGCATGCGGCCGTAGCGATTGAGGACATCGCCCCCGGCCCGGACGGTCACGTCGTCGCCGGCACCGAAGACGATCCCCAGATACTGCGGCGTCGAGGTATTGAACACGCTGCCACCGGCCAGCACGGTAACGGCGCCGGCAGACAGCATCTCCCCGGCGATGCGCGCCTGGCCCTGGATCAGCGCGCCCTGGTTGGTCAGCGCGCCATCGGACTGCAGCAGCACGCCACCGTTGGCGGCGACCAGCGTCGATTGCGTGGCGGCCGAGTCAAGCAAGACGGAGCCTGCATGGAGCCGCACGTCGGTGGCGGCAAGCACGCTGCTGTCTTGCTGGATGTAGCTGCCGGTGGCATCGATCGCCACGGCGGCGCCGGCGGCGCGTATGGCGGCATCGCGCAGCTTGAGATCGCGCGCCTGGATGCCGGTGCCGGCCACGCCGTCGAGGTCGGTACCGGACAGCGTTGCCGTGTCTGCCTGGATGGTCAGCGAGCCGTTGCGCGAGGTCAGCGCCGTGCGCTGGTTGCCCTGCGCGGTCTGGAATTGCGGCGTGGCAATGACGAAGTTGCCCTGCGCCGTAGCCTGCGTGCCGGTAAGCGCGATGCCCGCGCCGTTGTCGAGCAGCCCGATGCCGCCGGTGGCGCTCAGCACCGAGTCGGTCAGCCTGACCGCCTGACTGTGTGCCTGGCTTGCCGTGCCGATCACCAGATCTCCCGTTGCGCGGGTCCCGGCTGCCAGCGTGGCGCCGCTCAGGTCAATGCGATCGGCGGTGACCTGGAGATGCCGGCCGGCATCTACATCGCCTGTGCCGGTGAAGCCGCCGCTGGCGATCAGCACGTCTTGCAGGGCCTGGATCCTGCCGGAGGCGAGTTGCAGATCGCCAGTCCCGGAGACCACGAAATCGCCAGCGGTGGCATAGGCGTTGCCGGCGTGCCGTACGCCGGCACCCTGATCGGTCACGAGCATCTCGATGCGGCCCGAAGCCAGGCTACCGGCACCGGTGATGTCAACCGCAATGCCGTGGCCGGGAATGCCACCCGGCGCCGTGTACCGGATCCAGTCAGTCTGATTGTCGGTGGCCGAAAGGCTCGTATCGACCTCCGCCTCGCTGGTTCCCGCAACCAACCGCAGGTTTGCCCTAGGGTCGCTGTAGCGGTTTTCGATCCTGCCGCCAATGCGAATCTGCCTGGCAATCAGTTCGAGCTGAAGCAGTTCACCGGACAGTCCTTCCGGGCCGATCTCGAGCAAGCCCTGGCTCGTCTTGATGGTGATGTTCTTTTGCCCGGTGGCATGATTGGGCGTCGTCAGGTCGACCTGCCCGGTGGTCAACGCCAGCTTGCCGATGTTCTGCACCGTCATGCCGTTCACGGTGATCCCGTTGGGATTGGCCAGAATGACATTGGCGCGAGGCCCCAGCACACTCAACGGCCCTTCGAGCAGCGAGGGATTGGTGCTGGTGACCTGGTTCAGGATGGTGCGGGCGCGCACCGCGTTGTTATCCAGATCAACGCCGGCGCGCGGGACATTGAAGTCCCGGTACGTGTTGGAGGAAACGCCGCCGACCGCATTGGCAATGCCAACGGTGATACGGCCATTGGCCCCGATCGTAGCCGTGGTGGCGGTGCCGCCGTCGGGCACCACGCCCGCTGCGAGGCTCGTGCCCGCGAGCAGCAGCGCGCCCCAGGCCAGCGTGGTGAGCAGGGTCGCGCGCTGGCCCTTGAACGACTTGAACGACTTCAGGGACTTGAGGGAAAAGCGCGCATCCGCGCTCACGCACACGATGCGCCAATGCGACAACCCGGTGGTCGCCTCGCGGCCCAGCCAGGCTTCCACCGTGCCTTCGCCCTCCAGGGCGTAGAAGCGGTGGGCGGGAGACAGCAGGGATTGCAGCAAGGCGAAATGCTTCAAGACGGCTCCGGGTAGCATGAGCGAGCGCCTTGCGCTGGTGCTGGCAAGCCGGCTCGRCTTGCAGTGGAGCGCATGGCGATGCGAGGCCTAGACGCTACCGGAGGGAAATAGGCGTGGTTTCGGGGAAATTTCCCAATGTGTTGGTGGATCGGGCTGAAACTGCAGAGTTTCGGGGGGAGGTGGGCGTGAGCAGGGCAAGCCCCGCTACATGGCGCGGAAAGAGGACGACTATCGCTTGCACCGGCGTTACCGGAAGCAGCCCCACCAAGCCATCCCCGGCACCCTCAACCCTCGCACTCGACGGACCTCGGCGCACGCAAAATTGTCAATAGGCGATTTTTATTGAAGTCTCTCTGCATTTGGTCGTGACGGCAAAGTACCGGTTTCTGATCGATGAGTGTCTATGGCCAAATCTCGTTCAGGACGCGGCTCAAAGAGGTCACTGGGACACAACCTGTGTTCGCGATCGCGGCTTAAGTGGGATGAAGGACCATGACTTGATCCGGTACGCAGTCGATCACGACTATGCGCTCGTCACTCATAACGCCGCGGACTTTCGCGGGCCGCTCGGTGGACCACCCGGCGGCCACCACGCGCGGCAGCCCCTGCATGCGGGACTGGTGTGCCTGAATTCCGGCGCAAGCCAGGTCTGTTGTTGAAGGTCAGGCGTTGGAGCCCAGCTCTTCAGTAGCCAGCGCGCTGGCTTCCTCTGGCGTGCGCGAGAGGAAGCCAAATACCGCGACAGCCGACAGGACGGTGATGACCGTCAGCACGTGCAGCAGCATGCGGAAGGCGTCTCCGTAACCGGCGACCAGCAGTTGGTGGCTGACTTGCGGCAGCGCCTCGGCGGCGTGCGCCAGGTCTCCGGTAGCGAGCCGTTGTGCCGCTTCGCCGACCTTCCCGGCAGTTGATCCGGCTTCTGCCAGCACCGCGCTCAGGCTGACCTGTGCAATGGCAGCCAGGACAGCGCTGACCGTGGCGAGAGCGATCCCCTCACCCGCCACGCGCGTCGTATTGAAGATGCCCGTTGCCATCCCCGCGCGTTCCTTGGGTACCACGCTCACTGCGAGACCATCCATCAGGCCCCAAGGCATGCCAGCGCCGATACCAATCAAAAGCATCGGCCCCACCACGGCAAAACCGGCAGCGCCGACGTCGATCTGGCTGAACCAGTGGAGGCCAACTGCGGCGATGAGGAACCCAATGCCCGAGAGCACGCCGGCGGAGACCCAGCGAGTCAGCGTGGCGACCAGCACGGGGACAACCAACATCGGTGCCGACAGTGCAATCATGAGGATGCCTGCATCAATTTCGCTCATGCCTTCGATGCCGATGAACCGCAGCGGCAGCATCACCACGAGCACGATGTAGCTGTAGCACGTGCCGATGGGGAGCATCTGCACACCAACAAAGCGCGGAATGCGGAACAGTCTCAGGTCGAGCATCGGGCGCGCCGAGCAAGATTCGACATAGATGAAAATGGCCAGCGTCAGTGCCGCGGCAGCGAGCGAACCCGCGACAAGCGCGCTGGACCAACCACTTTCGGGTGCCTGGATGACGGCGAACGTGAACAGGACCAGTGTGGCGGTGAACGAGATGGTACCGGGCCAATCGAGACCCTGCGCGTTGGGGTCGCGGGTCTCACGCATGCGCGGCACGCCGAACAGCATGGCAGCTGCGCCAACCAGGGCCGTCGACAGGAACACGGAGCGCCAACCGAACGCATCGATGAGCACGCCGCCCAGGAGCGGGCCGAAGGCGAGGCCGATGCCGAAGCTCGTGCCCAGCATGCTGAATGCACGGGTGCGCGCGTGGCCGTCGAACTCCTGCGCCAGTGCTGCGGTACCGCCGGACAGTGCCGCAGCGGCCGCAATCCCCTGGACGGCACGCAGGATATCGAGCCACGCGACCGACGGCGCGGCAGCGAGTGCCAGCGACGTGAGCACGAAGAAGCCGATGCCGATGGCGAACAAACGCTTGCGGCCATAGACGTCGGCCAGCGCCCCGGCCGCCATCAGCAGGCTGCCGAAGCTGAGCATGAAGGCGTTGGTGATCCAGGTCAGCGAGACCGCACTGCCGCCGAGCTCGCGGCCGATGGCGGGCGTGGAGACTGCACCGCCGGTGAAGCTTAGTGGCAGCACGATTGCGGCCATGCAGACCGCTAGCAGGATGAGAGGTTTGCCGCGCTCGGAAGCGTGACTGTCAGTTGAGGAATCTGGCGATTTCATTGGTGACTTTGATAATGGATTGGATGCCGTCAATGGCATCGAGATGCTCGAATCTGGGTGCGATCCGCCAACGGCGGTTGGGCGCGGAATCCAACGATGCGTGTTTGGCGGGAGGGAGATTGCGCGCGCCGCTCGCCGCAGCGATTTGCCGCATGCCGGCGGCGCAGGAAGGCGGAAATGTAGCGCTTGACCCCTCCTGGATAAAGGCTTCGAATGGCGATTCACCGTATCCAGAATCGAAACAATCGCGGACTTCTGAATCAGCGCTTCACGACGCTGGCTTCCTTCGGCTCGTCTGCCTTGGCGATATCCCCAACCGAAGCATCACCCCAACCGCCACCAAGCGCGCGGATCAGGTTCACCGTGGCCGCGGCCTGCACGCTCTGCAATTGCACCGCTGCCCGCTTCGTCTGCAGCGCGGTGCGCTCAGCGTCAATGACATCGAGAAAGTTGATGGCACCCTCGGTGTACTGCATGCGCGAAATATCCGCGGCTCGCGTAGCCGACTGCACCGCTTCGGCCTGGGTCTGCTTCTGCCCTTCCAGGATGCGCAGGTCCGACAAACCATCTTCCACCTCGCGGAATGCGGTCAGCACCTGTTGACGGTACTTCGCCACGTCTTCCTCGTAGGCGGCGCGCGCATTGGCCAGGTTGGCGGTACGGCGACCACCATCAAACAGCGGGATGTTCAGCGACGTGCCAGCCAGCGGCCCGAGCAGGAACGCGCGGCTGCTCCACTTGAACAGGTCGCCCAGCGTGGCCGACTCGAATCCGCCCACGCCCGTGATGGTGAGCGACGGGAAGAATGCCGCCTTTGCAATGCCGATCCGCGAGTTCGCGGAAGCCATTGCGCGCTCGGCGGCGGCGATGTCCGGACGACGCTCGATCAGCGACGACGGCAGGCCTGCCGGGATTCGCAGGTTGACGGCTTCGATGGGCGCCGCGGGCATCGAGAACTCGGCAGGCGTCTTGCCGAGCAAGACGGCCAGGCTATGTTCGGACGCCGCACGCAGACGCTGCACCGACATCGCATCGGAGCGTGCCGTGGCGAGTTCCGCCTTGGCGCGCGCGACGTCGAGTTCGCCGATGTCGCCTTCGTCGAACCGGCGTTGCACCAGTTTGAGCGCCTGTTCACGCAGGCTCACCGTGTTGGCGAACACCTCAGCCTCGGCATCGAGACCGCGCAGCGTGAAGTAGTTCTGCGCCACGTCGGCCTGCAACGCGAGCTGCACCGAGCGGAACAGCGCTTCGCTCTGCTGCATGTCCGCCTTGGCTGCGTCCACCGACGATGCCACGCGGCCGAACAGGTCGACTTCGTACGAGGCGCTGGCCTGCGCGCGCCACAACGTCTGCTGCGGGACCGTGGTGCCGTCAGGCTGGCGCAGCGAGGCACCAGACACCTGCTGGCGTGTCGGGCCGAAGCCCGCGTCGAGCGTGGGGAACAGGCCTGCACGTGCAGCCTGGTTCAGGGCCCTCGCCTCCTTCAGCCGCGCGGCGGCGGCAGCCAGGTTCTGATTCGCCTCGAGCGCCTGCTGTTCCAGCGCATTGAGCTTGTCGTCGCCGAAGATGGTCCACCATTCGCCGCGCGAGAGTTCCTCGGACGGCCTGGCGGTCTGCCAGGTGCCGGCTTCCGCCGGCTTCAGCGTGGTCTGCGTCCAGTCAGCCGGCGCCTCCTTGAAGCTGGTGCCGGCGCCGTCAGGCACAGCAGGCTTGTTGTAGGTCGGTGCCAGCGAGCAGCCGGCCAGAACGAGCAGGGACGCCAGCAACATCGAGCCCTTGCTCAGCCATTGGGTCATGGATGCGTTCATGATGATCTCCTTGGTTTCCCTGTTCATTGCGCCGAAGCGGACTTGACGACGTGCAGCGGGTGCCCAGCGTGCAGCGGTTCGGCATGCGTGTGGTGCTTGTCAACGATCGGCTTGCTACCAGCCATCTTGCGCAGCGCCACGTAGAACACCGGCGTCAGCAGCAGGCCGAACAACGTCACGCCCAGCATCCCGAAGAACACCGCGATGCCCATCGCACGACGCATTTCCGAGCCGGCGCCGGTCGACATCACCAGGGGAATCACGCCCATGATGAAAGCGAACGAGGTCATCAGGATCGGGCGCAGGCGCAGCCGGCTCGCCTCGATGGCGGCCTGCATGATGGTGCGGCCCTGCATTTCCAGCTCGCGAGCGAACTCCACGATCAGGATGGCATTCTTCGCGGATAGCCCCACCAGCACCATCAGGCCAATCTGCGTGAAGATGTTGTTGTCGCCGTTGGTCAGCCACACACCGAGCAGCGCCGACAGGATACTCATCGGCACGATCAGGATGATGGCCAGCGGCAGCGTCAGGCTTTCGTACATCGCGGCCAGCACCAGGAACACCAGTAGTACGCTGATGGGGAACACCCACATGGCGGCGTTACCGGCCAGGATTTGCTGATACGTCAGGTCGGTCCACTCCATCTTGATGCCGCGCGGCAGCGTTTCGGCAGCAATGCGCTCGATAGCGGCCTTAGCCTGGCCCGACGAGTAACCGGGCGCCGGGCCACCGTTGATGTCTGCTGCGGTGAAGCCGTTGTAGCGCACCACCATTTCCGGACCATAGGTCGGCGTGACCTTCACCAGCGACGACAGCGGCACCATTTCACCGGCGGCGTTGCGCGTCTTGAGTTGCAGGATGTCGGCGGCGGTGGCGCGGAACTGCTGGTCAGCCTGGGCACGCACCTGGTACACGCGACCGAATTTGTTGAAGTCGTTCACGTACAGCGAACCGAGGTAAATCTGCATGGTATCGAACACGTCGGTCACCGGCACGCCGAGCTGCTTGGCCTTCACGCGGTCCAGGTCGACGTCGAGTTGCGGCACGTTGATCTGGTAGCTCGTGAACATCGGGCCCAGTTCCGGTGCCTTGGAGGCAGCCTTGATGAATGCCTGCGTCGCCTCGTTGAGCGCTTCGTAGCCAAGTGCGCCACGGTCTTCGAGCTGGAGCTTGAAACCACCCAGCGTACCCAGGCCCGACACCGGTGGCGGCGGGAACGTGGCGATCTGCGCGCCCTTGATCTGGGCAAACTTGGCGTTCAGCGCGGCAGCAATCTCCGCAGCCGATTCACCAGGGCCGCGCTCCTTCGACGGCTTGAGCACCGGGAACACCAGGCCGCTGCTCGACGAGTTGGTGAGGCCATTCACCGACAATCCCGGGAACATCGGGGCATGCACCACGCCCGGTTGCTTCAGCACGATTTCACCCATCTGGCGCACCACGTCTTCGGTGCGGTCCAGCGAAGCACCGGCCGGCAGTTGCGCGATGCTGACCAGGTAGTCCTTGTCCTGCGCCGGCACGAAGCCGCCCGGCACGATCTTGCCCATCAACAGGGCCAGCGCCAGCAGCAGGCCGTAAAGGACGAACATGATGAGCTTGCGCTGGATCACGCCGCCCACGCCCTTGCCGTAAGATTCCGAGCCGCGCTGGAACACCTTGTTGAAGCCGTTGAAGAACGGGCCGAGGATGCGGTCCATCACACGGGTCAGACGGTCCTTCGATGCGTGGTGGTCCTTGAGCAGCAGCGCAGCCAGGGCCGGCGACAACGTCAGCGAGTTGAATGCCGAGATGACCGTCGAGATGGCGATCGTCATGGCGAACTGCTGGTAGAACTGGCCGGTCAGGCCCGACATCGAAGCCAGCGGCACGAACACGGCTACCAGCGTCAGGGCGATGGCGATAATCGGCCCGCTCACCTCCTGCATGGCCTTGTACGTAGCCGCACGAGGCGACAAACCTGCCGAGATATTGCGCTCGACGTTTTCCACGACCACGATGGCGTCATCGACCACGATACCAATGGCAAGCACCATACCGAATAGCGACAATGCGTTGATGGTGTAGCCGAACGCATGCATCAGCGTGAACGTGCCGACGATGGAGACGGGCACGGCCAGCAGGGGAATCAACGAAGCACGCCAGGTCTGCAGGAAGATGATGACCACCAGCACCACCAGCGCGATGGCTTCGAACAGGGTGTGAACCACCGCGTCGATACTTTCCTGCACGAAGCGCGTCGGATCGTAGACGATTTCGGCCTTCACGCCGTCGGGCATGTCCTTCTGCAGTTCGGCCACGATGGCGCGCACGTCATCCGAGATCTGCAGCGAGTTCGCACCCGGCTGCTGGAAGATGACGATTTGTACCGCATCCTTGTTATCGAGCATCGCACGCAGTGCGTACTCCGATGACGACAGTTCGATGCGTGCTACGTCCGACAGGCGCACCACGCCACCCTCAGGCGTGGTCTTGAGGATGATGCCGCGGAACTGCTCTTCCGTTTTAAGTCGACCTTGTGCGTTCACGCTCAGCTGCATCGGCACGTTGGCGGCCATCGGCGATGCACCGATGATGCCGGCCGCCACCTGCACGTTCTGTTCGCGAATCGCCTTGACCACTTCGGTGGCCGTCATGTTCTGGCGAGCCACCTTCTGCGGATCGAGCCAGACGCGCATCGAGTAGTCACCGGCGCCCCACAGCGCGACCTCACCGACGCCGGGCACACGGGCGAGCCGGTCCTTGACGTTGATGAGCGCGTAATTGCGCAGGTAGGTCAGGTCGTATTTGCCATTCGGCGAGACAACGTTCACGCCCATGGTCAACGTCGGTGACGACTTGACCGTGGTTACGCCCAGGCGTTGGACGTCTTCAGGAAGACGCGGCATCGCCTGGTTGACGCGGTTCTGCACGAGCTGTGCAGCCTTGTCCGGATCGGTGCCGAGCTTGAACGTGACCGTGGTGGTCATGTTGCCGTCGCTGTTGGCCTGCGACTGCATGTACAGCATGTCCTCGACGCCGTTGATTTTCTCTTCGAGCGGCGAGGCGACGGTTTCCGCGATGACCTTCGGATTGGCGCCTGGATACTGCGCACGCACCACCACCGAAGGCGGCGCCACTTCCGGGTATTCGGCCGTGGGCAGCTTGAAGAGCGAGATCACGCCGCCAAGCAGGATAATCACCGACAGCACGCCCGCGAAGATGGGCCGGTCGATGAAGAACTTAGAAATGTTCATGATGTGACTCCGTTGCCCCGTATCAGGCTGCCGACTTGGTGTTACCTGCGCTCACCATGTCGACGCTGCGCGCCTTGACGGTGTCGTTCGGGCGCACGCGCTGGATGCCGTTGACGACGATGCGCTCACCCGGCTTCAGACCGGTTGCCACGATGCGCAAGCCTTCATGGAGCGCGCCCAGGGTGATTTCGCGGTATTGCACGCGGTTGCCTGCGTCGACCACGAGGACATACTTCTTGGCCTGGTCCGTACCGATGGCGGCGTCGTCAACCATGACCACGGGTTGCGTCTGGCCACCGCCGACCTTGACGCGGGCGTAGAGGCCCGGCACCAGCGCGCCGTCAGCGTTGTCGATACGAGCGCGAACGCGGATGGTGCCGGACGTGGTGTCGAGATGGTTGTCGACCGAGACGATCACGCCCTTGCGCGAGTAGCCCGCTTCGTCGGCGAGGCCCAGTTCAACCGGCATCGGCGAATTGGCACCGCGACGCAGCGTGCGCAGGTAGGTCTGTTCGTCTGCGTCGAACGAGGCGTAGATCGGCGACACCGACACCAGCGTGGTGAGCAGCGGCGCACCGGCGCCGACCGATACGATGTTGCCAACCGTCAGTTCGGCGCGCGACACGCGGCCTGCTACCGGCGCCACGACGTCGGTGTACGAGAGCGTCACCCTGGCTGCCTCGAGCGCGGCACGCGCGGCCTTGAGGCTTGCCGATGCTTCGCGCGCGGCATTGTGCTTCTCGTCGAAGTCCCGGCGGGCGATGGCGTTGCTTTCGATCAGGCGGTCGGCACGGGCTGCATCGCTGGAGGTGTAGCTGGCGCGTGCCTCGGCAGCAGCCAGTTGCGCGGCAGCACGGTCGACTTCAGCTTGATAGGGGCGCGGGTCGATGGTGAAGAGCGAGTCGCCCTTCTTGACGAGCTGGCCGTCCTTGAACTGGACCGCCACGATCTTGCCAGGCACCAGCGGACGAATCTCGACCTTGTCGATGGCTTCCAGCCGGCCCGAGTAGTCTTGCCATTCCACGATGGATTGGCTCACCACGGTGGCGGCGTCCACATCGATGGCTGGCGCGGCGGGTGCAGGGGAGGCGGCCGTAGCGCTCGCCACCGAGCCGTCGCTGCCATGGGTGAGCGCCAGGCCCGCCACACCCACGACAAACAGCATCCCAACTGCCATCGTGAGTTTCTTGCGATTGGTAGTCATGATTCAGATTCCTTTTCCGTCTTAAAGTCGTTTCAAAGCAAATCGGGTGCTTCGGTCCAGGAGCTCCATCCATTCGCTACGTCGCGCGGGTGTGGCTCTAGCTTGGAAACCAGTATTACTCTCGCGCACGCATCGATAAAGATGCGTTTCTTGGTCACTTTGTGTCCTCTATGGATACAATCTGGATGAAGGGGAGCCCAGGCGCGTCTTGTGTATGGCGACACGGGTGAACACCTGCATTGCCTGAAGCTGTGCGGCGGCCAGTGCGACGCACACGTGTTTCTAATGTGGGAACTACAGTGCCGCGCAGACGCTTAAGGCGACGTTCCGTTTGATTTCTGGCGGAGCGCCTTGGCGAGGTCGGCGATGTATTCATCCCTCAACCCGCAGTCGAACAGCGCGCGATCCAGCTTGTGGACGTACTCGGCGTTGGACCCAAACGATCCCTTGGCGACGGCGACGATGGACGCGACGCTTTCCACGCTTGCGTCCCGCTCGTACTGGATGCCGGTGGTATTGGCGACGAACACAATGCCGGTCACCCGGGAGCCATCGGCCAGCGCCAACGAGGCCCAGGTGGGCACGTAAGAGCCCGCGATCATTTCGCGCACCCACAGGACTTGAAGGTCTTCCTCGAGATGAACCGAGGTCAGCCGGAGCGCAACCCCTTGCGTGGTGCCTCCTTGCTCGAGTGCCAGCATTCTTCCGGGCACGTCCGACGACGCGCGACCAGCCACCATCCGCAGACAGAAGCTGCGGCGCCAACCGTGGAGAGTCGCCACGTCGCGCCTGTCGAAAGTGAGCAATGGGTTCCACATCAGGGACCCATAGGCGAAGACCCAGATGTCCTCGCCGGGAGGCCTGGCGCGCATCGTTGCCGCGAGCGAGGCGTCAATCTGGGCGCGGGTCCAGACTAGGGCTTTGGGGAGGGCTAAGGTCCCCAGCCAGGCTCCTGAATGAATTGATTCTCTCGTGTACATGCTCTCTCGCTTGGCCGCAGTCGGCCTAGGGGGATCGCGAATCGGTCTGCTGATGCCGCGGGTATGGCAGCATTGTTGGTGTCGGAAGTCACTTGATAAACATGCTAATCTGGGACTCTTTGTCTCCGGCTAGGACACAATGTCTGATCGCTTAGATGCTTCCGTTTCAGATATCGAGGCTTTCGTCGCCGTCGCCCGAAGCAGCAGCTTCACGCGCGCGGCCGAGGGATTGGGAACAAGCAAGTCAAACGTCGGCAAGTCGGTTCAGCGACTCGAAGCGGCACTCGGCACTCGCCTGTTTCAGCGCACTACGCGCGCGGTTCGGCTCACCGAAGACGGTGAAACGTATCTGATCGCGTCGGAGACTGCGCTTGAAGGACTGCGTGAGGCTGGCCAGGCATTGGCGGCCCGGCGCGCCGAGCCCATGGGCAAGGTGCGGCTCGATCTGCCTGCCGGCTTCGGGCGCCTTCTGTTTCCTGCGCTTGCCGAACTCCGCGTGAAATACCCTCGCCTGAGCTATGAGCTCGCGCTCACCGACCGCATGTCCGACGCAGTCTCCGAAGGCTGGGATATCGTCGTGCGTATCGGAGCCCTGCCGAACGATGGCGAAATGACTGTCCGGAAGCTGTGCGATTTGCGCCTGGGGCTCTACGCCGCGCCCGCCTATCTGAAGCAACGCGCCGAAATTCGCTCGCCGGCAGACCTGCCTGGCCACGACGCCATCGTGTTCCGAGGGCCCACTGGCCGGCTGCGGCCTTGGAAGGTGGCCGACGGTCCGCATATCAAAGAGCTGTCGCTCAATCCCGTGCTGGCGCTGGCCGATGGTCACGCTCTGGTGGAAGCCGCCGTGCAAGGTTTCGGCATCGCGCAAATCCATGACCGCGTCGCGCAGCCGCATGTCGACGCGGGCCGATTGACCCACATCCTTCCTGGCTCTGACGTGCCCGGGCCTCCTGTACACGCCATGATTCCGCTGGGCCTGAAAATGCCGGCCAAGACACGCGCCGTACTGAACCAAATCGTGGCGGCTTTGCAGCGGACAGACTAGCGTCGTCGAGCTGCTGCCCGGAGGATGCAGTGGCCGCTCCTGCTTTGTATTGTCTCCAACGTGGAGACACAGCGCATCATTTTGACCTGTTTATCCTGATCCGGGCGATCACTACAGTTGGGTCTGTTGGCGCGACGGACCCGGTGGTTCGAAGCGCAACGCTAACGAAACCCACTGGACCGAATCATGAAACTCTACATCGCCCAAGCCACTTGCTCCCTCGCAGTCCAACTGATTGCCAATGAGCTGGGTCTGAACCCGGAACTGATTCACTACGATGTGTTCGGCAAGAGCACGTCGAACGGCGACAACTTCGCAGAGGTCAACCCTCTCGGGTATGTGCCGGTCCTCGCCCTCGACAACGACCAGGAAGACCTGCTGACCGAAACGACCATCATCACGTCGTACCTTGCGGACCAACATCCGGAAGCAGGCCTGATCCCTGCGCATGGCACGCTCGAGCGCGTGAAGCTGGATCAACTGCTCACGTTCATCGCAACGGAAATTGCGCAGAAGCACATCCCGCTGATGCGCAAGCTGCAGACGGAAGAGGGTGCGGAGTGGACTCGCAACAAGCTCGTCGTCGCATACACCACGCTGGATGAGCGTCTCGCCGATGGCCGCGCTTATCTGACCGGCGAGCAATTCACGGTGGCCGACGCGTATGTCTGGGCCACGATGTGGCACGAGCGCTCCGGCGCGCAGATTGGCCATCTGAAGAACCTCATGGCTTATATCGCACGCATCAACGCGCGTCCTTCGGCGATCAAGGCAATCAAGGACGAGACCGACATGGTCAACATCCATGAAGCCGAAAAGGCGCTCTGAGTGAAACGCTGAAGCAAGACGGGGCCGCATCCGGCCTCTAGCGTCCAACCGCTCCCCGGAAGTCGCTCATCTCCGTACGCAGGCGACCCGGTAACCGACGCGGTCATGGACGAGGTCACCGCCCGGCAGGGCCGTCACCGGTCGAAACGATGGTGAGCCTCTAACTGCCCTGCACAAAAAACCGGCAGGCCCGCCCCGATCAGCAAGACAACCCAACTATTGCCCCTGCCTATGGATCGAATAACAAACCAGTCTTAGACCTTATAGCTGTCAGCGTCCATTCTTCCTCCATCGAATCCCGATCCACACCAGATCAACCGACGGAGCAAGAACATGCAAGACATCATCGACGGCGTACTGAAGTTCCAGCGCGACGCCTTCCCCCAGCGCTCGGACCTCTTCAAGCGCCTGGCCACCAGCCAGAGCCCCAGCACCCTGTTCATCGCCTGCTCGGATAGCCGGGTGGTGCCGGAGCTGCTCACGCAGCGCGA
>NZ_JBFTNF010000025.1:0-101833 GCF_056397345.1 Cupriavidus sp. 05N38 | reverse complement strand
GCCAACGTCAATGTCAACGTCAACCAGAACATCCTCCAGCTGCAGAGCGTCAACGTGAACACGCTCAACAACGWCGGCGTGATCGGCTCCGGCCTCGGGCTGGCGATCGATGTCAATCCTTCGCAATGGGCTGCCACCCACGCCAAGGTCTGAACGACACGCGCCGCGCCCCGTGGAAGCCCGCTGGCTTCCACGGTAATTCGCTCATGGCTACGCAGGAAACGGGGCAACCCTGGTTTCGCGAAGCGAAGCAACGGTCGGATTCGCCGATGGCAAGGTACCCCGGGACGATCCCTTTCCTGCGCGGGCTATCAGTGCTCGTGGGGTTTGGATGGCTTTAGCTCCGGGACGGTAACGGCGACAGTTTCGCTGGTAATGATCTTGTGAACCGGATCGGACAGCTCGAGCAGGATCTTGTGCGCGCCGGGTTTCAATCCAACCAGGATGATCGGATCCTCGCTTGTGTGGGCCCAGGTTCCGTGCCAATCATCGACCGTCACGTGAAGGTGGCCGAGATGCGGCGATACCTCAACGGCGTTCTTGCCGAATACCGGCATGATTCGCATGTTCTCGGTCCGGTACTGAATGATGACGACCCCGCGAGCCAATGCCTCGGCTAGCGGCGGATACGCAATGAGTTTTGGCGCCGGCTCCGATTCCACGGGAATCACAGCCGGCGGACGGCCTTCCGCGGTCTTGGCCGGCTCCGCGGCATGGGCAGCATTGGCGAGGACGCTGATCGAGAGAGCGAGCGTGGCCGCGAAAAGAGCGTTTGAGCGCTTCATGGGGAACTCCTGGGTTGCGAACGGAAAAAGCGCCAGACCAATCGACTGGAATTGATCGCGGCAATGTTGGTCACAGTCGGCGCGCAGCGGAGGATCGCATTGATGCTGCTCGCTGCCGGGCTACCGGACGCATTTGACGCGACGGATGTATCCCGCCTGTAGCGCGCGAGGGGCGTCGACGTAAGGGCATGTGTCGCCACCGCGGGGAGATACACACCGATACGAAAATCCTGCTTCAGGGGCCAGCACGTTCCTTGAGCGGATCCAGTGTTTTCCCTTGTTGCCGCAAGGAGAGGATTCCCGCTATCCCTGACGGTTAGTTCGTCAAATCAGTGGGTCGATAGCCGGCCACCACCTTGGCCTTGCCAACGGTGTAGCCGGCCGCTGCGGCAGCCTTCTTGACCGTTCCCGTATTGCCCGTTGCGGTGAGCGTCGGGTTGTACTGGTCGTAGGCGGCCGTGACGCCGAAAGGACCCGCACTGTAGGCCAGGCCGGCGCCATGGCCGGAATCGCGCCGGAACTGTCCCGGAACTGTCCCGGAACTTCGCCACCCCCCTGGCACGCGCGAGAAACTACTGCGGCGTGTAGGGCGTGCCAAGCGCCTTCAGGAGTGCCTGCTGCGCGGCGACGGCCTTGTCGCTGACGGCGAATCCGTGCAGTACGCCGCTGTCATCCTGGAACACGAGCCGGCGGCCGCCGTCGACGGTTTCCTCCTTCCAGGTCCCGGCCGTGGACTGCGGAGGCCGTACCACCGAGATCGGGTAGGCCGGCGTCTTCACCATGATTGGCATGGCAGGAAAGTCAATCGGGGTGCGCGTGCCGGCGATGGTGGCAGCGATGCTGCGGGCAGCGACCAGGATCGGGCGGATGTAGGGCAACCAGCGGCCATCGGCGTACTGCGCGCAGTCGCCCATCGCGTAGACGTTGGGTGCGCTGGTCTGGCCGTGATCGTCCACGCGGATGGCGTGATCGACGGCGATGCCGGAAGCCGCCGCCAGGTCGGTGCGCGGACGCAGTCCGATGGCCGACAGCACGGCATCCACGTCCTCGTGGCTGCCATCGGCCAGCGACACGCGATAGCCATCGGCGGTGCGGTCGATGCGGCGCACGGTCGTGCCGAGTTTCCACGCGACGCCCTCGCGCGACAGCGCGCCGCGCATGCCTTCGCCCAGGGTCGCCGGTACCAGCGATGCCAATGGCTGGGGCGACGGGTCCACCATCACCGACGCGATGCCGCCATGGACAAGGTCGTTGGCGAACTCGCAACCGATCAGGCCGGCGCCCATGATCAATACGCGGCGCGCGCCGTCGATCCGCGCGCGGAATGACTGGTAGTCGTTGAAGGTGTTGACTGACATCACGTCGGCAGCGCCATCGCCTTCGATGGGCAGCCTGACAGGTATCGCGCCCAGCGCCAGCATCAGGTCGCTATAGGCGTGGGTGCCGGCGGATGTGTGCACGCAGCGGCTTGCGGTATCGATCCGTTCCACACGCGTCTGGCGGAGCAGCGTGAGATTCAGCCGCTCGATCATCGCCTCGTAGGTGCCCGTGATCAGGTCGCCGAAAGCCTTGTTCTGCGCGAACGCGTTGGAGATCATGGGTTTACTGTACGCATCGCCGCCATCTTCGGTGATCAGCAGGATCGGCCGGGTGGCGTCGAGCTTGCGATACGCGCCTGCAAATGCAAAGGCGCCATGCCCGGCGCCAATAATGATCAAAGGGTCCATGGTTTGTTCTTTAGCCAATTTCAGTCATTTCGAAGGCTTCCTTGCTGAGGCCGCATTCCGGGCAGGCCCAGTCGTCCGGCACATCGCTCCAGGGCGTGCCGGGAGCAAGCCCGTGCTCGGGGTCGCCGAGGGCCTCATCGTAGACGAGGCCACAGACGATACATTGCCAGACTTTCATGAGAGGTTCCTTCTTAAAATGAGGTGACGACGTGCCGCCCGCGCGGAGCGGCACCGTGGTGTGAAGGGAAGTCGACCGCACCGGCGGACAGGGCCGCGCTTACAGGTAGTCTTCGTCTTGCAGCAGCATGTCTTCGAAGAACGCGCCGAATCGCTTCTGCGGATCGCGTACGTGGATCTCGAGGATCCAGCGCATGGACGACGGGCTGGCTTCGAGTTCGGCCAGCGAGCCGGTGTGGATCGTGGCATGAGGGAAGTCCGACACGCGGTGACCCGGCAGGTCGAAGTTGAGCTCCCAGCCCATCGACCTGGCGATGCGGTCGGCTTCCGCATAGAGTGCCTGGCCGGTCAGGCGGTCACGCTTCCAGATATTGCGTACCTCGTGGAACAGCGCCTCGGCATCGCGCGCGCAACGCTCGTATTCCTCATGCTGACCCACCACGAACGACGCACCGCCGTCGCCTTCCCATGCATCCACGCGCGGGGCGATGTCGACGAAGAAGATGTCGTTTTCCTGCAGGATCACGCCGGGCTCGGAAGCCTGCTTCATCGGCTTGATGGTGTTGCGGCCGAAGCGGACGCGCGTGGGGTGCCAGCTGAGGGCGAGGCCGGCGTCGAGCATGACGCGCTTGGCCATTTCGACGGCATCTTCCTCGACCATGCCCGGCTTGACGCGCGAGGCGATCCTGGCGACAGCCTCGCGGGTCTTGTTGCGGGCCAGCAGCATGCCATCGACGGAAAAGGCCGGGCCGACGCGCTCGGCGAGGGATGCGGGAACTGCGCTCATTCTGTTTTCTCCAGTGGGAAGGCCGAAACGGCTTCGAACCTTGGGTGAGATTGTTCCCGCGATCACCTTGGAAGACAGCGCTGACGGACGGCCGGGAAGCGCCAATCTGCGTGGCTTTCATGCCAGCTGCGGCTGCTCATGACGGTAGTCGTGTTTTTCGTGCCAAAAGGCGTGGGATTCCGGCTATGCGCATCGTGGGCAACGACATGCGGCAGATCTTCAGGAGACGGTTCGGGGTGTCGCCGCAGCAATATCGAGCAGGAACGTCTCCACGCCGGCCGCGGCCCGGCTGTCCACGCGCGCCGAGATCGATCCGGGGACTGGCCGAAAACCACCGCCATTTGGCCGGAATCCCCCTCTGCGGCGATGCCGCCGCGCGTCCGCGATCGCCATACTCGTCCGCGATGCGCGCAACCCGGCTCGCATCCACTCATTTGGCAGACGACGTCATGTTCAAGCGATCCTCCCTGTTTATCCTCATTGTGGCGAGCCCCTTGCTGGCCTCCGCGCTGGCCAGCGCGGCTACCGCCGAGCCCGCCGAAGTCACGCCCGACGACTACTTCCATACCGGCGCAGGGGCCCGGTATCTGCGTCGCGCTGACGCAGATCTCGTGGTTCAACCCTTGCGCGGGAACATCACCGTGCTGATGGGTTCCGGCGGCAACATCACGGTCCTTTCCGGCAAGGAAGGAAAATTCCTGGTCGACGCCGGCATCAGCAAGTCGCAGGAGAAACTGCGCGCGGCGCTGTCGAAGATCAGCCCGTCACCGCCGAAGTTCGTCGTGAACACGCATTGGCACTGGGATCACACCGACGGCAATGCCGGCATGCATGAGGCGGGCGCCACCATCGTCGCGCAGGAGAACACCTTCCGGCATCTGACCGAGACCACGCATGTAAACGCGTGGAACTGGACCTTCGATCCGGTACCGGAAGCCGCCCGCCCGACGCTGCTGGTCAAGAACGAAAAGACCTTCGATTTCGGCGGTACCCGGGTCGAGGTCGAGAACTTCGGCCATGGGCATACCGACGGCGATCTGTGGGTCTACTTCCGCAAGGCGGATGTACTGGCTCTCGGCGATACCTTCTGGAACGGCTTCTACCCCTATATCGACAACGAGGATGGCGGCAGCATCGATGGCGCGATCAAGTGGGCCAACCAGGCCGTAGCCCGTACCACCGCGCGCACCATCGTCATTCCCGGTCACGGTGCGGTCGGCACGCGCACGCAACTGATCGAATTTCGCGACATGCTGGTCACGGTCCGCAACAACGTGGCCACACTGAAGCAACAGGGCAAGTCGCTCGACGAGATCATCGCCGCCAGGCCGACGGCCGCCTTCGACGCGAAATGGGGCAACTTCGTGTTCAACGGCGACCAGTTCACGAAAATGGTCTACGCCGGCCTCTAAGGGCATCCGCCGCCCCCCGCCAACGGGGGCGGCGCGATGTCCCATCATCACCCCCGCATGAAGCAGATGTTCCCGATATTGAGTTCGTGACGCGCCCGCCCGAACTGCTGACGACGCGGCAAGTCCGGGGTCTGTTCAGCTTCAGTTGCTCCGCGGATCGCCATTGCGGCAACAGCCCCTCAACAAACACTCATCAGCTCCACGGGACGGGAATCGAAAGATTGCACTTCCCCATCGCGTGGCGATCGCCGTGGGAACGGTGATGGCAGGAGCCATTGGCGCTTGTTACGAAGGAACCACAAGCGCCCTAAAGATTGGCGCGGCCTTGCCGTTGAAACCGTAAATCGGAGCAAGGCGCGCTATCTGCCCCGTCGAGCCATCGCCCACCGGGTGGGATCGATTCCCCCCCTACATTGAGAGTGAATGATGAAGCACTTGCGGGTTAGCACCAGTTTGATGGTCATACTTGGCTTATTTGTCGTCCTCATGGCGATCAACAGTCTCCTGGCTTGGCGAGGCCTGCACGACACCACCGGATCCCTCGCGCGCATGATCCATTCGACCGAGGAAATCCAGGCCGCGAACGCGGCGTTTGCCGCCACGCAGCGTGCCCGTGTCTCCCTTGCGGGCACGCAGAGCGCCGCGCGCTCGGGTCAGGAGGATGCCGCCAAGGATCTGATCAAGACGGTGGCCGCGCGGCTGGAGCAGGGGCAGCGGCAAATCGAGGTGTTCGCCGCGTCGCCCAGGGATAACCCTGAGGACGTCGAACTTGCCAAGAGGGTGGTGGCTACGTACCAGGCGCTCAATGAGAGCGTCAGGGCCGAGCAGAGCGCCGTTGTCGCGGGCGACACCGCGCTGTATGACAAACTTTCCGCGGTCCAGAGCATTGCCGCATCTCGCGCCTTCAATGCCGAGCTTGAAAAGCTCGCCAAGCGCTCGGCACTCAAGAGCGATACGGGGTAGTTTCGAACAGAACGCGGACAATGAGATCGGTGCGCTCGCCGCCGCCGGGAAGCGCATGCAGGACGGCCTCATCGAGGTGATTGGCTCTGTCCGTGCGTCCACCGAATCGGTTACGGTCGCGTCCCGACAGATCGCGGCCGGCAACGCTGATCTGTCGGCACGCACGGAACAACAAGCCAGCTCCCTCCAGGAGACGGCTTCGTCCATGGAAGAGCTCACCGCCACCGTCAGGCAGAACGCCGACAACGCTCGCCAGGCGAATCAGCTTGCGGTCTCCGCATCGGACGTCGCCGCCAAAGGCGGGGCGGTAGTGTCCGATGTGGTACAGACCATGGAGTCAATCGACGCGTCGTCAAAGAAGATTGTCGACATCATCAGCGTGATTGAAGGCATCGCGTTCCAGACAAACATCCTGGCGCTGAACGCGGCCGTGGAAGCCGCGCGCGCTGGCGAACAAGGCAAGGGCTTTGCGGTGGTGGCCGCCGAGGTCCGCAGTCTGGCGCAGCGCTCGGCGTCCGCGGCCAAGGAGATCAAGGCACTGATCGACGATTCGGTGGAGCAGGTCACCACCGGCAGCCAGCTCGTCGAGCAGGCGGGCGCGACGATGAACGAGATTGTCCAGAGCGTCAAGCGAGTCACCGACATCATGGCCGAGATCTCGGCGGCAAGCCAGGAGCAGACATCGGGCATTGAGCAGGTCAACCAGGCAATCACGCAGATCGATGAAGTGACGCAGCACAATGCCGCGCTGGTCGAGCAGGCAGCTGCCGCCGCCGGCTCGCTGGAAGATCAGGCAGGCAGGCTCAAGCAAGTGGTGAGCGTGTTCAATATGGGGATTGGGCCGAGGCTCGCACGGTAAGCTTGCCTGCGTTCAGGCAGATAGGAGCCCTCGCATCAGTCCGGCGGAGTAGTGGCACGTTTGCAAGCGCGAAATTGAACCCACCTGGCATTTGCGGCTGAGCGTGGGCAGGCTTGCTTGCGCAACCACCATTTGCGGACGCAAGCACGATGGACAACGAGAGCCAAGGTGAGCCGAAACTAGTGCCCGCAATTCTGGAAAGCAATCCGGGCATTCTCGCGCGACTCAACCACGCAGTCACGTCCTTCGCGTTTTGCCAGGTAGAGAGCTTCGTCTCCGACACGGAAGAAGTGCCGCAGGTCAGCAAAGGTACGGCATCCGAGTTTATCTTGAGCGTCCGTTGCGACCCCAATGCTGACGGTCAATTTCGCCGGAACACTGCTGGCCCCGATATGCAGACTTTGAACCGCGACCCGGATGCTGTCGGCAACCATGACCGCACCCTGCGCATCGGTATCCGGAAGCAAGATGGCGAACTCTTCGCCTCCGTAGCGACCTGCATAGTCGCCCGGTCGGCGGATATGTTGCTGGATGCAGTGCCCGACGGCGGCCAGGGCGTCGTCACCGGCTAGATGACCGTATCGGTCATTGAACTGCTTGAAGTGGTCGACGTCGACCATCAGCAAGGAGAGCGGCGTACCGGCGCGCCGGGCCCGACGCCATTCCTTGTCTGCGGCGTCGTCAAGAGCCCGCCGGCTTCCAACGCCGGTGAGCCCGTCAGTATCGACCATCCATCGCAGATGGTCTTCCATCTTGAGGCGGCGCTGCCACTGACGCGACAGCATGACAGCGAGGCCAATGATCAAGGTGCCAACGCCAACGACAAGACCAGCAAACAACCACGCTCGCCGATGCCACTGCGCAAGGACATCATGAACGGAGAGGCCAACCACGATCACAAGCGGATAGTCGGGAACCCGACGATAGCTGTAGAGACGTCGCACGCTATCGACCGCGGCCACACCGATGAAGTTGCCATCGGTGCCCTGGAGCAGGGGCCCAAAGGAGGCGCTATCTGAAATGTTGCGTCCAATATCGTCCTCACCGTACGGCCGGCGCATGATGACGGTGCCGTCGGTCCGGAGCAAGGTGAGGGTTCCGCCCGCGCCTAGATTGACGCCGTCAAAGAGCTTGCGAAAGTAGTCCAGGCGAAGCGTGCCGACTACGATGCCCGAAAAAGTGCCGTCGCGGGTCTCGAGGCGTCGGCTCAGTGCGATGGACTTGTTTTCCGTTGTCAGTCGCGGTTGAAACGGCCGGCTAAGAAACACGCCGCTGTATGCCGCTTCGGCATGGACCTGAAAGTAGTCCCTGTCCGAGACGTTGTTGCGCCGAGGCGGCCAACTCGTAGAATCCAGCACGAGGTTTCCCTGCGCGTCGGTTGCTAGCAGCGAACCCATATCCTCGGCGTTCATGGAGCGGTCAAAGATAACGCGTTGCCGCAACTGGGCAGGCATCGCCATGACTACCGGATCCTGCATGGTCTCCATGACGCCACCGAGCGCTAGCTCATAGATGTGCAGGTTGCGCGAGATGCTTCGTTCCAAAGTCAGGGCGACGTTCGAAGACGCCTCGCCGGCGCCGACCAGGGCGTCGCTGCGCATCTGGATGAGCGCGAATGCAACCAATCCCGCAACGGCACACGTCAGCGCAATCGCAGCCGGAACGATGAATGCTGCAGGGGAGTGGCGAGGACGACGCTTCTTTGGTAAGTGACTAAATAACCTCATCCACTCTTCCGTTCTCTAATCAGGCGTCATTGTAGTGCCGCTTGGACTTGCGATGACCGCCGGTGAGTATCGCGCACGGATGGCGTGGGCAGCTAACGGCCGACGGCCTGGCTCGTCTTGGTTTTGCGTGGCATGACATGCGCCTAGGCGACATGTTGTGCCCTAAGCACAAAATTCCTGACGGGCCCGTCTACGCACCGTACTGGCGGCGGCCCGTATTGCCGGGGCGGCGCGTGCCTGCAAAACCGTGTTCGCAAACACATTCCGTAGTGCGATTCGGCAATACACACGCCTCCCGCAAAATGGGACAAGCCCAAGAACGACGAAGCTCGCTCCATTCCCGATGAAAGGGAAAGCACATGTCGATGGAAACGAAATGCCCGTTCATGCATGCCGCGGGCAGCGGCACGTCGAACCGGGACTGGTGGCCCAATCAACTGAACCTGAAGATCCTGCACCAACACTCGCTCCTCTCCGACCCCATGGGCAAGGACTTCAACTACGCCGTCTCAATCGAGTCGCTTGCCATCCCGCGCTGCCGACGGCCGGGACGACGGAAATCGCACGCGCACGCGCAGGCCTGCGTTGCCGGGGGCCTGGCCCAGTTCGACATGGGCACCGTGCCGGTCGGCAATCTGCTTGACGATCGACAGCCCAAGGCCGCAGCCATCGGCCCGCGCGCCGCGTGCGCGATAGAAGCGGCCGAAGACCTTGTCTCGCTCGTCGGGCGGGATGCCCGGCCCGTTGTCATCGACTTCAAGCACGGCGTCACCCGCCGCATCACGCGTGACCGACACATCGATCTTCCCGCCCTCAGGCGTATAGCGGATCGCATTGTCCACAAGATTGGAGGCAAGCTCGCGCAGCAGCAGGGCCTTGCCTGTCATCCACACGGGTGCGCTGCCGTCGAAGCCGAGGTCGATCCGCTTGTCGAGTGCCTGCGGCAACAAATCAAAGCTCGCCTGACGGGCGAGTTCCACCAGATCCAGTTCCTCGTCGTCGACAATATGCCCCGCCTCGCTGCGCGCCAATGCCAGCAGTTGCTGGATCATGCGCGAGGTGGCATCGGTACTGTCGTGTATCTCCTCGACGATCTGGCGCATGCGTTGCGCATCGGACTGCGCCAGCGCCTGCGCGGCCTGGGTCCTGAGCACCGCGAGCGGCGTCTTCAGCTGGTGCGAGGCGTCGGCGATGAATTGCCGGTGCGCCTCGTTGATCTGGCGCTGGCGCTGGGTGTGCAGGTTGATTGCCTCGACCAGCGGAACCACTTCGCGCGGCACGGTCTGCGTCGCGATGGGCGTGAGGTCGGTCTCGTCGCGGCCCTTGATCTCGTCCCGGATGCGCCGCAAGGGCAGCAGGCCGCGCCGCACGCCGAGCGCGATCAGCAGCGCAGCCACAACGATCAGGGTCAGCTGCATCGCGCTGGCGTCGACCAGGATGCGCTTGGACAACGCCTCGCGGGCGCCCGTGGTCTCGCCGACCTCGATCAGTAACGGGCCGCAGATCCTGGCGTCGTAGACGGGCCGCCGCAGCGCCACCAGCCGCACGGGTTCCGCGTTGTACACGGCGTCGAGGAACAGCGGCGCATCGTCCTGCGGCGGCCTGGGTGGATCGGGAAGGTCTTCGTGGCCGGTGAACACCTTGGGCGGGTCGAGACAGCTCACCTTGTAGAAGATGCGGTCCTGCGAGCGGGTTTCCAGCATCTCCAGCGCGGCGTATGGCACGTCGACGCTGAGCTCGCCGTTCTGCACCGATACCCGCTCGGCGATGGCGAGCGCCGAGCCAAGCAGCGTGCGGTCGTAAGCCTGGTTGGCCTGCTCCAGCGTGCGCACGTAGCTGATGCAGAATCCGACCGCCCAGACGATCACCAGGGGAATCAGCAGCCACCGAAGAAGATGGTTACGCAGCCGGATCATCGCTGGCTTCCAGGCGATAACCCAGTCCGCGCAAGGTGCGGATCAGCGTGCCGCTGCCCTCCAGGCGCTTGCGCAGCCGGTGCACATAGATTTCCACGGCCTCCGCGCTGACGGCGTCGTCCAGCGAGCACAACTGCGCGCACATCTCCTGCTTGCTGACCGGCCGGCCGGCGCGGGTGATCAGCGTTTCCAGCACGCCGTGCTCGCGCCGCGGCAATACCAGCGGCTGGCCCGCCACGGTGAACTCCATGGCCACGCTGTCAAAGCACAGGCGGCCGAGTTCGAACAGCGCATGGGTGCGTCCCTGCCGGCGCCGCGCGATGGCGCGCAGGCGGGCGACCAGTTCGGTCAGGTCGAATGGCTTGGGCAGGTAGTCGTCGGCGCCGGCATTCAGCCCGCGCACGCGATCGGGCGTCTCCCCCGAGGCGGTAAGGATCAGGACCGGGACATCGTCGCCGCGCGCCCTGGCGCGGCGCAGCACCTCGATGCCGCTCAGGCCCGGCAATGCCAGGTCGAGTACGACCACGTCGTAGCTTTCGGCCTGCAGCAACTGATCGGCATGGAGCCCGTCGGAAACCACATCGAGCACCATGCCTGCGGCTCCCAGCGCCTCCATCAGCGAGCGGGCCAGTTTCGGGTTGTCTTCGACGAGTAGTGTGCGCATGGGCTTACTCCCGGGAGGAAACGCCAGCGCCCGCGGGAAATGCATTGGCGTAGATATAATGATGCGCCGACTCGGGCAGACTTGGGGGGGAACATGGCATTGAGAGCATGGTTGAGCGGTCTCCTCTTGTTGCTGACACTGGTCACGGCGAAGGCGCAGGTCCCGCAGAATTATCCCGGTGACTATGCGGCAACCATCACGGCCGCCCGCCAGGAGGGCAGGGTCGTCGTCTATTCTCCCACCGACATGGCCGAGGCCAGGTACCTGATTGCCGATTTCAAGTCCATGTACCCCGGCGTGGAGGTGGAGTACCACGACCTCAACAGCACCGAGATCTACGACCGCTTCCTGAGGGAAATCCAGAGCCGCAGCGCCACGGCCGACGTGCTGTGGAGTTCGGCCATGGACCTGCAGGTCAAGCTGGTCAATGACGGCCATGCCTTGCAGTATGCCTCCCCCGAACGCGCCCACCTGCCGGACTGGTCCGTGTGGAAGAACGAGGCCTGGGGCACGACGCTGGAGCCGGCCGGCTTTGCCTATAACAAGCACGCGCTGCCCGCGGCCGAGGTGCCACGCACGCATGCCGGTTTCATTCGCTTGCTCAAGGCGGATCCCGCGCGCTTCAAGGGCCGCGTCGTCACCTATGACCCGGCGGCCTCCAGCCTCGGCTTCCTGTTGGCCACGCAGGACGCCAAGGCGTCCGGCATGCTGTGGGAGGTAGCGCAGGCGCTGGGTGCCAGTCGCGCGCGGCAGGCGCCCAGCACGGATGCCATGCTGCAGAGCCTGTCCTCCGGTGAAAGCCTGCTGGCGTACAACGTGCTCGGTTCCTACGCTGCCAGCAGGATGCTCGCCGATCCCGCCATCGGCCTGGTCTATCCGCAGGACTACGTGCTGGTCGGCTCGCGCATTGCCTTTATCCAGCGACGCGCGGCGCATCCCAATGCCGCCAGGCTCTGGCTCGACTACATCCTCTCGAAGCGCGGGCAGGGCGTGCTGGCGAACAAGATGGGCTTGTTTGCGTTGCGCAGCGATGTGGCCGGCGGCGGCAACGCGGCGGTGTTTCGGCTTGACGCAGGCAGCAACATCCGGCCGATCGCAATCGGGGTCGGCCTGATGGCCTACCTCGACCGAAACAAGCGGCAGGACTTCCTAAGGCGCTGGAACGATGCGCTGGCGCGCTCGCCCTGACCCTATGGGTGCGCGAGCGCTTGCCGCCATTGCAGGATGAAATCCCGGTAGTTCTGATTGTTGAGGTAACCGATCAGGTCGGGGCCGACCGCGATCGGCCGCAGGCTGGCGCCAAGCGTCTGTCTCAGGCGCGCCGCGGTGTCTTCGCCTTCGACGTCGTCGCGCACGGCGAACAGGCGCGCGTTATTGGCAATCACGGTCTGGCCGCGCTTTGACAGCAGATAGTCGACCCACAGCTTCGCGGCATTCGGATGCGCCGCCTTCTTGCTCACCACCATGATGCGCGACATCACCAGCGTGTAGTCCTTCGGAAACACATAGCCGATCGATGGGTTCCTGCGCGCCTGCGCGAGCGTGTATGCGCCGAGCAGGTTGTAGCCGATCAGGGCCTGGCCGGAAGCCACGCGCCTGACCATGGCGTCGGTGGTCAGGTCGAGCCGCACACTGCTCTTGCCCAGGGCGCGGGCGACATCCCAGAAGTCCTGCGACACGGCGACATCCTGCGTTGCCAGGAAGAAGCCGAGCCCGGACTTCTCGATGTCGTAGCTGACCACCTTGCCCTGGAAGCGTTTCGGGTCCGCATTCAGCAGCCGCGCCAGATCCGCGTGCGTCTGCGGCACCTCGCCGGCTTTCAGTTGCGCCTTGTTGTAGGCAAGGACGACCGGCTCGTAGGTGGTGGCGAAGGCCTGGTCCTTCCAGTTCGCCCACTTGGGCAGGCTGGCCTTCTCCGGCGAGTCGTAGCGCATCGCGTAGCCATTGCTGACCAGCGCCGCCTGCTGGTCCATGGCCGAACTCCACAGCACGTCGGCCGATTCGCCGCCAAGCTGCGTTTCGGCGACGAACCGGTGGTATAGCACGGTGCTGTTCAGGTCCTCGTACGTGACATCGATGCGCGGGTACATCGTCCGGAAATCCGCGATCAGGACGTTGGCGACGCTGGCATCGGTGGTCGAGTAGATCACCAGCCGCCCTTCGTCTTCAGCGGCCCGGACGGTCGTCGCATAGGCCGGTGCATAGCCTGCCGGCACCCTGCCTCTGGCCGCATAGCCCATCAGCTCCCCGGATTCCCCCGGTTCCTGTGCCTGGCCGAGCGAACACAACAGTCCCAGTCCCATGGCGACAAGGAGCTTCATGCCTTGCCTTCGGGTGCGTACGGTGCGCGCAGCGGCGGCAATCGCCTGCGTGGACGGGATGGATTGGATGTCGTCGTGCATGGAGGGATGCCATCAAGGCGCATGGCCAACGAGGGGAATGACGCCGAGTACGACGGTGGCGATCAGCATGACCAGCGCCGCCGACAGCGCCCAGAGCATGGTGTAGCGCTGGTGGTCGCCGAACTCCACCTCGGCCAGGCCCACCAGCAGATAGGTCGAAGCCACCAGCGGGCTAAGCAGATGCACCTGCTGGCCGATCAAGGATGCGCGTCCGATCTCGGCGGCGCCGATGCCGTAGACCGCGGCCGCCTTGGCGAGGATCGGCAGGATGCCGAAGTAGAATGCGTCGTTAGAGATGAAGAAGGTGAAGGGGACGCTCAGCACGCCGGTCACGATCGCCATGTAAGGACCCATCCAGGGCGGCACCGCGGCAATCACGCTGGCCGCGATCGCATCGACCATCTTGGTGCCCGACAAGATGCCCACGAAGATGCCCGCCGCGAAGATCAGGGCCACCACCGGCACGATATTCCCCGCATGCGTGCTGATTCGTTCCTTCTGTTCGGCGAGGTTCGGGTAGTTGATCATGATCGCAATGGCCGAGGCCACCATGAACAGGACCTGCAGCGGCAGCGTGCCGAGGATCAGCAGTACCATCAGCACCACCGTCAGCAGCAGGTTGACCCACAACAGCCTGGGCCGGGCGATGCTCGGGTCGCCCATCGCCACGTCGGGCGCGGCAAGGCCGGCGGCCGCGCCGTCCAGGGCGATCGCACCGAGCCGCCTGCGTTCGCGACGCCCAAGGATGAACGCCACGAACAGGCCCCAGCAACCGGTAACGACCATCGGCAGGATCATCGGCACGAAGATCAGGCCCACGTCCACGCCCAGCGCGCTTGCCGCGCGCGCGGTGGGTCCGCCCCAGGGCAGGATGTTCATCAGCCCGCCGGCCATCATGATCACGCAGGCCAGCACGAGGCGGCTGATGCCCAGCCGCTTGTAGAGCGGAAGCATGGCGGCGCAGGTGATCATATAGGTGGTCGACCCGTCGCCGTCGAGCGACACCAGCACCGCCAGCACGAAGGTACCGACCACGATCTTCATCGGATCGCCGCCCACCAGCCGCAGGATCCGGCGCACGACAGGGTCGAACAGCCCGGCGTCGATCATCAGGCCGAAATACAGGATGGCGAACATCAGCATCACGCCGGTCGGCGCGAGCTTCTTGATGCCATCCAGCATCATCGGGCCTAGTTGCATGCCGAAGCCCCCGATCAGCCCGAATACGATCGGCACCAGGATCAGGGCGACCATGGCCGACAGGCGCTTGGTCATGATCAGCGCCATGAACACGATGACCATCGAGTAGGCAAGCAGGGTCAACATACCGCGTTCCTCCTGTTCCTAGGCCACGAACTGGCACTTGGAAGCCGCCGTGCGCGTATCCATGTTCCGGCCCCGGTTGAGGTGATCGTCGATCTCGGCGGCGCAGCCGAGCATGCGCGGGTACAGGAAGATCGTGAAGGCAGCCGTCTCCAGCGCACTTTCCGTGTATTGCCCGCTCTGGTAAGGCTGCCACAACATCTTGAGCAGCAGCGCGGCGATCACGGCGTCGATATTCACGCAGTAAACATTGCGCGACACACCCTCGTCGAACAAGGTCTGCACCAGTGTGCGGTAGAACGCGTGGAACACGTTGTACTCGCCGCGCTCGGCGAACAGCGTCGCGATGAACACTTCACGCGGGTCGTGGTTCACTGGTTTGTCCTTGAACACCGGGTGGTTGACGCCAGGGATTTTCTGGATGTCAAGGCTGCCCGTATTCTTCTTGTTTGCCTTGTAATCAGCATAGTGCTTGACGTAGCGCTGCGCGAGTGCTTTGAGGTCGATGCCGTGGTTGGGGTTGCCCGGGTCCTTGAGTCCCGCATCCCTGAACTGCTCGATCAGGAACGCGATGCCCTCGTAGCCGTTGCCGCCATGCGCATAGCCGGTGTGGGTCAGGAAGCCGACCAGCCCCTTGTTGAGCTGCACGCGCTCCGGGTCTTCCGGGCCGTCGGCGGACACCGCGCCCTTGGCGCCCTGCGCCGAGATCGTGCCCGGCCCGTTGCTCAACAGCAGCCCGACCAGCACCTGGAATGCGTGCAGATCTGCCGCATTGGCCGGCAGGCCCAGCAGTGCGATGAAGGCAACCTCGCTGATCGAGCGCTGCTCGAGGATGTCGCGGGTCGCCATGCCGCAGAAGCCATCGGCCGTGTGCTGGTCCGCCGGAACGGAGGCGCCGATCAGCGCGCCGAACAGGCGTATCCACCATGGCAGGCTCTCCGCGGTGATCCGCGACACGCGCTTGCGCTTGAGCGGGCCCCAGGCCAGCGTGGTGGCGATGGCGGCCAGTACGGCATCTTCCGTCGGATGTCCGGGCAAGGCCTGGAGGTAACGCACGAACACCGATCTGGCCCCCCGCGCTTCCAGCCCTTTGAGCATGGCGGCAGCACGGTCGTCGGGCCGATCCGCGACGAACAGGCCCGGCGATTCAAGCCGGACCCTGCCGGTGTCGAAGTCTTCGTCCATCGCGTCACCGAGGCCGGCCGCGGCGAAGGCGTCGATCAGCATGCGCGTCAGGGCGCGCGCGCGCTCCTGCGTGCGTGGACCGAGGATGCTGGCGGCCGCGGCCAACACGCTGTTGGGCGCATTGCCGGCATCGCGCGAGGCTTGGGCCGCCGCCAGGGCAGGGTGGCCGTGCAGGTTCAGCGAGGCAGCCACGGCCACGTTGATCAGCTTCTGATCGTTGATGCCGCCGGGCTCGTGCAGCAGCGCAAGGCTTACGTTGACTTCCAGCGGATACTGCGCCGCATCGAGCATCGATACCCCGTGCAGGCTGGTCAGCTGCGTCCTGGCATCCATCTGCGAAACGCCCGAGGTRTCCTTCATCGGCTGGCGCGGCAGCACGGCGCCGATCTGCTGGTCGAGCGCGCTGATCTGCTGGCCGTACGGCGCGGGYGCCTGCACCACGGGCAGGTCGAGATCGGCCGGCAGCGACAGGCCCTGGCTGGAGCTGAACCAGGGCTTTAGCTCCATGGTGCCTTCGGGCTCGAAATCGGGTTCCACGCCGTTGGCGCGCATCACGGCGGTCAGTGCGGCAGGAATGTCGGCAATATTGACCACAACCGCGCCCTTGGCCGAGAACACCGGGTTCCTGGGCGTGAACAGTCCGTCGACGCCGAACTTCTCCATAAACCAGCGTTCCTTGGATTCGGCGTCGTCGCCGCCGCCCGCCATGGCGCCGGCATGGCCGACCGCGCGGGTGAGCCTGCTCTTCCAGCGCCCCACCACGCAGGCCACCACCGGCTTGGTGAAGGTGGCATCGCGCTCATAGAAGCCGCCTGGCTCGCAGTACAGCACGGCAGCCTTGCTGCGATCATCGTTGGCCAGCGCGTGGGCGAATTCCGGCGCGGCATAGTGGATGTAGACGTCCTTGCCGCTCGATATCAGCGTGGTCGTGCCCCAGCCCGCCATGCGCATGTACTGCGCAATGGTGGTGGTGAAGCTGCCGGAGTTGGACAGGATTGCGATCGAACCCTTGCGCAGCGTATCGCCCGGCGCGTCGCCGCCGAGGGCRCCGCCGATGCGTACCTGGTTCCAGGCATCGGCCACGCCGAGGCTGTTGCCACCGAAGATATCGATGCCGTTCAACTGGGCCAGGGCCCGGATCTCGCGGGCATCGTGCACCGACATCTTCTCGGTCGGGATAAAGATCTTCTTCAGCTCCGGATTGACCCGCACCAGTTCGACCACGCCATCGTCGGCCGCGGACGGCGGCAGGTAGACCACGCCGCAATTGAAGCGATGCCCTGCCTCCAGGCCTTCCCGCACGTTGTTGTAGACGGGAATCGGCCCGGCGGGGGTGTCGAGCACCTGGCCCCTGCGGCCGGGCGAGGTGCCGAACACCACATTGCCGCCCGAGTAGGCATGGCCTACGGGCGTGACGTCGCTGGATTCCCCTCCCATGATATTCAGCACACACACGCGATCTTCGCGTGTCGCCACCTCGGCCAATGAATTGATGCCGACGAARTACTTGAAATCGCTTACACCCTTGATGCGCATCGCAGTCTCCAGACAGTGACTTCAGGCGGTCACATTCAATCGGGCCGCGACYTGCTCACGGCCACCGGCTTTCATCCACGCATCCACCTTGCGGGCATGGTCGACCACCTCGCTCATGGCCGAGTCGAAGCCAAAGCTGACGTAGGGAAGGCCCAGCGACTCGCAGGTGTCGCGCAGCACGGCCATGCCGCGCACCAGGTTCGGGCCGCCGCGCCCGACCACCACATACAGCGGTGAGGGGCCGTATTTGCCGAAGTGCTCACGCAACGCGTCGGCCATGGCACGGAAGGTCTCGAAGATGTCCGTGTTGTTGGACTTGCCGCCGATGATGAACAGGACGTTGCTCTGCTTGAGCCAGTGCTTGAAGCAGATACTGGCGACAGCCTTCATTTTTTCGTACGGTGGATTGCCGCCGAAATCGGATGAGATGATCGCGTCGTCGCCCAGCATCTGCGTGACCAGCGAGTTGGCGCCGCCACCGAACGTCGGGGCCAGGATGGTTCCCTTGTCGTTGATGATGTACACGTCGCTCTGGCCCTGGTACGTGCGCAGCTGATTGATCTCCTGTTCGAAGGGCGATGTGTCGGCGGCGAACAAATGCGCGGGCAGGTTCAGGCGTTGCCAGCGCGGATCGTCGTGGTCGAAGCCGCATTTGAAGTCGCAGGCCACCGGCGTAAGCCGCCCGCGCTTGTCGGCGCGCATGCGGATCGGGTTGAGTTCCAGCGTGGTCATGCCGTAGTCGTGGAACAGGTCCCACAGGTTGGGCAGGAACTGCACCAGCGGGGAAATGATTTCCTTCGGTGCGTTCAGGCGGCTCAGCGCGTTCGCCACCACGAAGGCCTTGAGACCGGTCAGCGGGCTGAACGGCACGCGCGCGATCTGGCTGTTGTCGAGCTCCTCGATCTCCATGCCGCCGTGATGGGTCAGGGTCATGGTCGGCGCGCGGAATTCGGTGGAATCGGTCAGCGAGAAATAGATTTCATGGTCGGAAGGCACGCCGCCTTCGAACGTCACGCCATTGGCCTTGGCGCGCTGGTAGCCGTGCTGGTGTTCGACGAAATACAGGCGTTCCTTTTCCTTGAGCGCCGAAGCCAGGTCGCTGACGCGGCCAAGCAGGCCGGCCTTGCCCTTCTTGCCGACGCCCCCGCGGAAGACGGGCTTGATGAAGACTTGCTTGTGGCGTTCGATCAGGTCCTTGATCTGGTCGTCGTTGGCGTCGGGCCCGAGCACTTCAGCGGTGGGAAAACCCACGAGCTGCAGCAACCGCGCGCCGTGAAGCATGCCGGTGATTTGCATGGTGTCTCCTACATCTATTGACCACTGATGGGAACCAATGCTAGTTCACCGAAGCTTTCGCCAGCCTTTCATCCGGGGCTAGGGGATTTCCCGCATGCCTGCCGCGCGAGCGGCGCCTCGCATGAGCACTGCGTTGCGCTTTTTCCCGCGCGCGGTTCGCGGACAAGCCCCGCTGCCTTCATGCACGGCAGGTTGCGGCCGGGGGCGAGTCAGTCGAGTGAGGTCACGGCACCCGAGCCGGCGCCGAAGTGGATCTCCCGCCGCACGCGATCTGCGTCAGCGCCAATCCGGAACGGTATTGCCATGGCGGCCGTATTCCGTCTGCCCGAGCCGGAATCGGTTGAATCCAGATCCATCCGTCGATGGCGGCATCAGATGCAGATCCACTCCGGTTGAAAAAAAACTACAGCCTTTCAAATACGCCGGCCGACTGATGAATAAGACAAATTGAATAGGGGCAGGCATAAAACCGGCGTGGGCAATACGAATGACAATCTTCGTGACCAGACATGAAAAATTTGTCACCTCGCGTGCTAAATCATGTCAATTGACATCGATTTAGGTGTCAACCATGATCGCTCGCGGCCACAGGGAACGGTGGCCTTATCCCGCGAATTGAATGGTGAAATGTGTTCGCCGGATACATATAAGACATAGATAAATCTAGCGTTCCCATATAAAAAGAAGGGTCAACAACGCCATGCAATTCCTTGCTCATCAACGTGGGCCGGCCTCCCTATTGGCCGCGATTTTCCTTGTGACCGCATGTGGCGGAGGCGGCGGTGGCGATGGCGCCGCGGCACAGTCGTCCACGCCGCAGGCGCAAGCCTATACGCCGCTGTTCACCTCCGATACGCCGCTCATGGAGCAGATCCAGTATCGCGAACCGGACGGCACACTCGTGACCTTGATGGGCTCTCGCCCGACCGAGCGTCACGCGCGCGAGCGCGGGGAACCATGGGACGCGCCCGATGCGGGTCCCGGCCGCTACCTGACGTTTCCGACGTTCTACTTTCAGAACCGTACGTTCGGCATCGAGATTCGCGACGGCGTGCCTGCCGGCCGCCAGCGCATCGAGATGTACCTGCGCGTCAACCAGGGCATCTTCGATGGCACCACGTTCAGTCTCTTCCGCAATGTGCTCGACCCCACGGTGCGCGACTACGGTTGGTCGCTGAACTATGGCTTCAATAATCCGAAGGAAGGTGGGCTGCCGATCTGCCGCGAGGCCCAGCCACGCGAAGACTGCATGATGGTCGTCGATTCGAACTGGCGTACGGATCCGCATAGTCCGCTGAAGATTGGCGACAAGGTCGAACTTGCGCCGGCGCCGAGGCTCAAGCGCGATCCGGTCGTCGATGGCGGGGGCAGCCGCTACTATTCGTTCGAACAGCTCTACATCGTGGGCGTGGGCATGCGCCCGTGGTACGGCATTGCGCCCAATCTCGACTCCGAGCCGTTGCCCGACGACACGCTGCTGGGCGGCCAGGCCAGCATTTCGTACAACTACTCGGAGGAGCCGATGCGGGTCTTCCAGCAGATGGCGAACAACATCGGCATTGCCAATACGCAGCGTTTTGTCGAAGGTCGCCGCCTGTTCCACACGTCGTTCGCGGATGGCACGCACTCGGAGCACGACAAGGACAACCCGGTATTCACGGCGCACATCGGCCAGCTCGGCCCGCGCTACAACCAGCCGCGCTGCATCGAGTGCCATACCAACAACGGGCGCAGCAAGGCGTCGGGCATTGGTGCCGGGCTTGATACGATATCGTTCCTGACGGCAACGGCCGATGGCAAGCCGGATCCCGTCTATGGCCACAACGTGCAACAGCATGCGCAGAACCCCGCCGCGCCTGCCTATGACGTGACCGTGCAGTCGTACGAGACGACGGTGCGCACATTGCCCGAGGGCGAGAAGGTGGAACTGGTCAAGCCGGTCTATGCGTTCAAGGGCCCCACGCCGGCGAGCTTTTCGACGCGCCAGGCGCCGCAGGTCATCGGCATGGGCCTGCTCGAGGCCGTTGCCGAACCAACCATTCTCGCCCTGGCCGATCCGGACGATGCCAATGGCGACGGCGTGAAAGGCGTGCCGAACTTCGTCGTCGATCCGGAGACGGGCAAGACGCACCTTGGCCGGTTCGGCTGGAAGGCCTCGAAGGGAAGCATCCGGCAACAGGCGGCGGATGCGCTGATGAAAGACATGGGTGTCACCTCGCCGGTACTGCCGGATCGTGGTTGCCAGCGTGGCGCGCCGGATTGCCGCGGCTCGACCGTCCCCACCTCGGTCAGCGAGACTGAACTGCAGCGCCTGTCGACCTATCTGTCGCTCATCGGCGTGCCCGCCCAGCGCAAGCTGCGCAGCGGCTTCCCGGATGGCGTGCGCGTGTCGCCCGAGCATGATGTCGACCCGCCATTGATCGCACGCGGCGGCGATCTGTTCACGCAAGTCCGCTGCGTGGCCTGCCACACCCCGACCATGAAGACCGGCAATACGCACCCGTTTGCCGAACTGCGCGAACAGACGATCCATCCATACAGCGATCTGCTGCTGCACGACATGGGTCCGGGGCTGGCCGACACGCTGGCGGAAGCACGCGCCTATCCCAGTCAATGGCGGACCGCGCCGCTGTGGGGCATTGGGTCGCTGCGCTTTGTCCAGGGCGCCGACACCAGTGTGCGCCTGCTCCATGACGGTCGGGCGCGCAGCCTGGCGGAAGCCATCCTCTGGCACGGGGGGGAGGCGACGGACAGCCGCACGCGCTACGAGGCCCTCCCGAAGGACGACCGCAACGCGATCGCAGCGTTTCTGCAGTCCTTGTAATCCGGGTCGCCTGCTCGCTCCCGCAGATTGGCGTGAGCAGGCTCTCACAGTCTTCTTTCGGAATTTCCAATGAATGCGCGCAACGTGATCGGCCACGGTCTGCTGGCCATGGCGATGGCCTTCGCCATGGCGGCATGCGGTGGCGGCGAGGATGCCTCCGCACCGAACAGCGGCAACGGAGCCGCCGGCAATGGGGGGAGCATCGCACCCGCCACGCCTGCCACGCCGCCTGTATCGACGCCAACCATCAACAAGAGCGCCAAGCGAGGCGTGGTCTACGATCTGGCCAGCGCGGCCGACTTCGCCGCTCTCGCACCCGGCGTATCCTGGTGGTACAACTGGGCATCGCAACCGGCTGCCGCGGCGCCTGCCGACGTCAAGGCTGCCTATGGGATGGACTACATTCCCATGCTCTGGAACGGGAGCTTCGACGCTGCCGCCATAGAGGCGTATCTGCGCGCCCATCCAGGGATCCGGTATCTGCTGTTGATGAACGAGCCGAACCTGGTCGACCAGGCCAACCTTGCGCCAGCCGCCGCCGCTGCCGCGTGGCCTCGCTACGAGAGCATTGGCGCCCATACCGGCGTGAAGCTGGTGGGTCCCACCGTGACATGGGGAACAATGCCTGGCTTCGAGGATCCGGTGACGTGGCTCGACGCGTTCTACACGGCGTATCGCGCAGCCAACGGCAACCGGGATCCGCAGATCGACTACCTGGCCTTCCACTGGTATGACTATGGCCTGGGCGGTCAGCTCGATCGCCTTGCCAAATACGGAAAGCCGTTCTGGGTAACCGAGTTTGCCAACTGGCACTCAGGCAGCGATGGCGCGCAGATCGACACGCCGGACAAGCAGAAGCAGCAAATGCAGGACATGGTGGCGACATGCGAGCAGCGCCCCGACGTGTTCCGGTACGCGTGGTTCACGGGTCGATGGGGCAGCGATGTCCATTTCACGGGCCTGCTTGCCGCCGACGGCCAGTTGACGGCGCTTGGCCGGTACTACCTGAGCTTGCCGTACTGATTCGACTCGGGGCCGGTTCCCTGTTAGACCAGCCGCATTCAGCGATAGTGGCCATGGCGCTCCAGCACCTCGATCTTGTAGCCATCGGGGTCCTGGATGAAGAAGAAGCGGGCCAGCAGCGTGTCGCCGTCCTTGAACTCCTTGACGGCAAGCGGCTGGTAGCCGGCCTGGACCAGTTCGGCATGCCGGGCCGCCACATCGTCCACGACGACCGCAACGTGGCCGTAGCCGTCACCATGGGTGTAGGGCTCCTGGCGGCCCTTGTTCCAGGTGAGCTCGATCTCGGCATCGTTCTCGGCATTGCGCAGGTACACCAGCGCGAAATCGGGAAAGTCCAGCGTATGCGACGGCGTCATGCCGAGGACGTCGCGGTAGAACTTCATGGACGCTTCGAGATCGCGCACGCGAATCATCGTATGAATGAACTTGGCCATGGTGATGGGCTCGAGGAGCGTTAGTGGGTGATGCGCGATGGCTTGGGGTGCGGGAACACCTGGGCTTCGGCCGGGCTGTCGGCGGGCCTGGCGCCGCCCTCCAGCCGGTCGCATTTGCGGCGCAGGTAGCGCAGGCAGGTCACGCGCAGGAAGGAGGTGAAGTTCAGCACGTCGCCCCTGTGCCGCAGGATCTCGTCGTGGAACTGCACGATCAGCGCATTGGTGGTCATGCCTTCCTCCGCGGCCAGCGTCGAGAGCGTGTCCCAGACGAAGTTCTCGAGCCGGATGCTGGACTGCACGCCATGAATGCGGATGGAGCGCGTGCGCGATTCGTACAGGATGGGATCGGCGGTGATGAAGAATTCGCACATGGGCGGCTCCTGGCGGGATCGGTGCTGAATGCTCGAGGTGCTCAGATCGAGCGTCGCGAAATCTGCGAAGCGATGTAGTCGGCCTGGCGGATCGCCAGGGTGACAATGGTCAGCGTCGGGTTCTCGGCGCCACCGGTAGTGAACTGGCTGCCGTCACTGATGAACAGGTTGGGGATGTCGTGGGTCTGTCCCCATTTGTTGCAGACCCCGTCCTGCGCACGCGCGCTCATGCGGGCGGTCCCCAGGTTATGGGTCGACGGATACGGTGGTGTGCGGAAGGTCTTGATTGCCCCCACCGCTCCGTAGATGCGTTCGGCCTGGGTATAGGCGTGGGTGCGCATGGCGACATCGTTGTCGTGGTCGTCGAAATGCACGTTGGGCACGTAGTTGCCAAACTGGTCCTTCACGCTGGTGTTCAGCGTGACGCGGTTGCTTTCGCGGGGCATGTCCTCGCCCACCAGCCAGGCGCCGGCCAGGTTGGTGTACCGGTCCATCCACCAGGTGAAGTCCGCGCCCCAGCCGCCGGGGTTCAGGAACGCCGCCATGAACGGGAGGCCGAGCGACAGCGTCTCCAGCTCGTAGCCGCCTGCGAATCCCCGCCGCGTGTCGTTGCGCGCCTCGTCGCGCACGATGCCGGCCATGGTGGTGCCGCGATACATGTGCACCGGTTCGTTGAATGCGGCATAGACCGACCCCGTCATGTGGCGCATGTAGTTGCGCCCCACCTGGCCCGACGAGTTGGCCAGGCCGTCCTTGAACAGGTTCGACGACGACAGCAGCAGGCGCGGCGTTTCGATGGCATTGCCGGCCACGCAGACGATGCGCGCCATCTGGCGTTGTTCCTTGCCGTCCTGGTCGATGTAGACCACGGCGTTGACACGGCCCTTGTCATTGTGTTCGATCCGCGTCACGTGCGATTGGGTGCGCAGCTCGAAGCGGCCGGTGGCGTCTGCCTGGGGCAGTTCGGTGTACAGGGTCGACCATTTGGCGCCGCTCTTGCAGCCCTCGAAGCAGAAGCCGAGCTGCATGCAGCTCGCGCGCCCCGCGCGAGGGCGGCTGTTGATCGCCATGTTGCCGGTGTGCACTTCCTTGTAGCCCAGCTTGGTGGCGCCGTTGTACATGACCTTGAAGTTGTTGTTGCCTGGCAGCCCCGGAATCCCGCTGGTGCGGGTGACGCCCATCTTGTCCTCGGCCTTCGCGTAGTAGGGTTGCAGTTCCTTGAGCGTCAGCGGCCAGTCCATCAGGTTGGCGCCCTTGATCTCGCCATACACCGTGCGCGCGCGGAACTCATGATCCTGCAGGCGCAGCGAGGCGCCGGCCCAGTGCGTGGTGGTGCCGCCCACGGTCTTGCAGGTCCACGCGGGCAGGCCGGCGAAGTCCTTGGCCACGCGCCAGCTGCCCGAGGTGGTGCGCTTGTCCAGCCAGGCCAGCTGGCTGAAGGCCTTCCATTCGTCGTTGATGAAGCTGGCACTGGATTGCTTGCCACCAGCCTCCAGCACCACGACCTTGATGCGCTTGCGGCAGAGCTCGTTGGCCAGCGTGCCGCCGCCCGCGCCAGAGCCGATGATGACCACCACCGAGTCGTCCTTGAAGTCGAACTTCGCCATGCTTGTCTCCTATGTCGAACCCCGGCGCCTGGCCCGGGCCCGCTTTTGTCCGGCACGCCATGGCGCCGGACCGGGATATGCACTTGCCGCGGCGACCTTGTGCGGCGGTCAGCCCATGTAGGGGGCAGGACTGGCTTTGGCCGGCGGATCGGGCAGCCACTTCAGGTCCTGGAAGCCGCGCGCGATATAGCCGCCTTTTTCCCAGGACGAGCCGGGGTAGCCGAAGGTGGCGAATGCCATCTCGTTGTCGTAGAGGGAGGTCACGCACTTGCCGCGCACGGTGTCGAAGAAGGGCTTGCCCTCCAGCGCCTTCACCGCCGCGAGCCGCTGCTCGGCGCCGGCCTTGACGAAGCTGCCGCCGGCCTGCTGGTTCAGCGCGGCAATGCCGTCCTGCAATTGCTTGGCCACCTGCGCGTCGGCGGTGGCGGCCTGGTCGAGGTCCTTGGCCAGCAGCGCGTAGACCGCATCGGGCAGCTTGTCGTGGGGGAATAGCACGCGCCCCATCTGGAGCAGGGTGTCGCCATCGGCCTTGCTCAGCGTCTTGAGCTCGACCGCCCACACGGTGGAGGGCGCCAGCAGCGCCAACGGGCTGCCCACGGCCAACGTGCCGATCAGCACGCCCGTGCCCTTGAGCAGGTTCCTGCGTGTGATGGCGAGTGTCTTGCGGGGCGCGACGGTGCCGCCATCGGGCGCTTGCGCAACCGGGAAAACGGGGATGATTTGCATGGTGGGGGTCTCCAGCGTGTTGGTCGTGGCCGTCCTGTGCCGGCCCGGTACCGCATGGATGCGATGCAGGCGGTTACTTGTCGGGGCTTCCGTCCGGCACCTGCCGCGCCAACACCCTGGCAGCGGCATCCGACAGGCCCGGCCGGGGCGGCATTTCAGGCTGGCCCCGCTTGCCCTTTTTGCGCGCCTGGATGCTGGCGGCCAACATCGCCGGATCCATCCCCTCGTACTTCGCGGCGGCCTCCCTGTACGCAGGCCCGGCCGCCAGCCATGCGCCGCCGGCCAGTGTGGCAGCAGCCTGCTTGCGAATGCCATGCCCGCGCGCTGCCGCGCCAGGGCATGGCGCGGGCCTTCGCGCTGACGATGCGGGGATCGATGTCATGGGGGGAGCTCCTGAATAATCTGCTGTACCCGTTCGGTGCGGGACTGGATTTGACTATAGGAGCAAGCTGGCATACGCGGGTCACAGCCCGCTATTCGCAGGGAAAACCCTGAGGGGCAGCCACGTTGCGCTGGCTATCCCGTTGGCGGCAACGCGCGCCGACTCGCGTGAGCCGGAGCGGCGATTCTGCTGCGCGCCCGCGCACGGCATGCGGGCTGTTGCATAGCAGCAAGAAACCGTGCCGCCGCGTTGCCGTGCCGGGCGGGTTCAGTCAGTCCTTGATGTGTCCCGCCTCGCGCTCGCCGCGATGCCGTGGCGCGAGGCCGGCGGGAACCGCCGCGCCATCCTATGAGAATCGCCTGGAGCCTGCCTTGATTCTCGTCTCAGGCGATGCGCCTCGCGCCTGCCCGGGCCGGGCAATAGCGGGTGAAGCGGCGGCGCAGCGAAGGCAGCCGGTGTTATTCGACCCGGATGCTGCGGGCCTTGACCAGTGCATGCCAGCGCAAGGACTCTGTCTGCAGGAAGCCCGCGAAGGCCTGCGGGGCGTTCCCGACCGGATCGAGCCCGGCCTGCTGCAGCCTGGCACGCACGCCTGGATCGGCAACTGCCTTCTGCGCGGCGTTGGCGATGGCCTGCATGCGGTCCGGTGCGGTGCCCTTGGGCAGGAACAGGCCGTTCCATTCGAGCACTTCGTAATCGGGCATGCCGCTCTCGGCCAGGGTCGGCGTATTGGGCAAGGCCTTCATCCGCGTCCTGGAGGTCACCGCGAGCGCCCTGAGCTTGCCGCCGGTAACGTATTGCAGCGTCGAGGCCGTGTTGCCGAAATAGGATGCGACCTGTCCCCCCATCACATCGGTGAGCGCCGGCGCTCCGCCTTTGTACGGCACGTGCAGCAGCTCGATCCTTGCCTGTTCGTTGAACATCTCCGCGGCAAGATGCGACCCGGTCCCTGCGCCGGCGGACGCGTAGGTCAGCTTGCCGGGCGCCTTCTTGGCCGCGGCAACGAAGTCGGCAACGGACTTGTAGGGTGCGTTTGCTGCTACCACGAGGATCTGCGGCGCGGTTGCCACCAGCGAGACGGGAATGAAATCCCTGGCCGGATCGAACGGAAGCTTGCGCAGGGCCCCGTTGACCGCGAATGCCGATGCGTCATAGAGCACGGTGTAGCCGTCTGGCGTGGCCTTCGCCACGGCGTCGGCGCCGATGACGCCGCCGGCGCCCGGCTTGTTGTCGATGACGATCGTTTGCCCCAGGATCTCTCCCATCTTCTGCGCCACGATACGCGCGGTATTGTCGGCACCGCCGCCCGCCGAGTAGGGCACCACCATGCGGATCGGCTTGTCGGGGAAGGCGAGCGCGCCGAGCGGCAGCAGGGCGGCCAGGATGGCCAGGCTCTTGCCAAGGCCATGCAGCGTCTTTTTCATATTGTCTCCTTTGAGGATGGCCGGCTTATGCGGCCTCGAATCCGTACAGCAAGGCAGGGTTGTCCACCAGGATCTTGCGGCGGACCTCCTCGCTGCCCGACCAATGGGTGAGCAAGTCGTACAGCAGCGCATCGTCCGGCTTGTGCCGGGTCTCCGTGGGGTGAGGCCAGTCGCTGCCCCAGACCAGTCGGTCGGGGGCGGTTCGCACCCATGCCATTGCCACCGGATCGATATCCGCATAGCGCCCGGCGGCGCCGGCGAGGGAGTCGAGGTAGGCGCCGGACAGCTTCAGCCAGGCCTTGCCGCCATCCAGCAGGCCGGACACGACGGCAAACGCGGGGTGGGCAGTTCCCCCGGGCAGGGGCAAGCGGGCCAGGTGATCGAAGACCAGGGGGGTGTCCAGCCGCGACAGCAAGTCACGGTGTCCGACGATCTGGTCCGCGGTCCAATGCAGCTGCAAATGCCATCCGAGCCCGGCGACGCGGCTTGCAAGGGATTCCACCATGTCGAATCCCACCACGGCGTGTGCCGCCGTGTAGAGCGAAAAGCGTATCCCCCGGATGCCGCCCGCGTGGAGCGCGAGCAACGCATCGTCCGTGATATCGGGCCGTATCACCGCGACGCCGCGCGTGCTGGCGGCGCCCAGCCGCCGGATCGCGTCGAGCGTGGCGCTGTTGTCCGTCCAGTAGCAGCGCGGCTGCACGATGACCGCGYGGGTGGTGCCGGTCAATGCCTGCACGCGACGGTAGTCTTCCACCGTGGCCTGCGCCAGAACCGGGGCGACCGCGGCGAAACGCGTGTCGTAGATGTGCAGGTGGGAGTCGCAGGCATCGGCGAGCGCCGCGCTGCGCGGGGCGCCAGTCGCCGAGCTGTTGGGCACCAGCGGCACCGGCGGCACCAGCGGCCCGGTGCGGCCCGCCATGGGATCAGGCATCGCGTCCCAGCCTGTCCGCTGCGTCGCGGACCTTGTCGCCATGCTGATCGAGCGTAGGCGCGGCGAATGGCTCGGGGCCGGGCGTACGGCCGAACCTGATGGCGCGCGTGAAGCCGCGATAGCGGCCGACCACGGGGTGGTCGAACGTGGTGACCATGTCCTCCGCGGCGACCTGCGGGAAGTCGAACATGTCTTCCACCGAGCGCGCGGCCGCGCATGGAACTTCTTCGCCGAACACGGCTTCCCAGTCCAGGGCCGTCCGTCCCTCCAGGGCGGCGTGCAGCCGGGGCACGATTTCCTCTTGGTGCTCGGCTCGCTTGCGCACGGTATCGTAGCGGTCGGTCGACAGCAGCTCGGTCAGGCCGGTCTTCTCGCACAGCGCCTTCCAGAAATGCGGGGTATTGGCGGAGATGTAGATATAGCCCTCTCTGGTGGGATGGATGCCCGTGATCCCGCCGGAGCGCATGTCGCGCCCGACCTCCCGGGGTTCCGAGTCGGCCCACACCATCCGTGCCGACTGCATGGTCAGCGCCGCACGCAGCAGCGACACGCCCACATATTGCCCCACGCCGCTCTTCTCGCGCTCGTAGAGCGCCGAGCCAACCGCTCCCGCGACCAGCGCCGCCGCGTAGTAATCGACCACGGAGCCGTACAGGATCTCCGGCGGGCCGCCGTGCTTGCCCTGCAGCGTGCACATACCCGTCATGGTCTGCAGCACCTGGTCGTAGCCGGCCTTGTCCTTGAGCGGGCCCGTCTCGCCGTAGCCGGTGACGGCGCAGTAGATCAGGCGCGGATTGATGGCGCGGAGCTGCTCGTAGCCGATGCCGAGCCGGTCCGGGACGCTGGGGCGGAAGTTGTGGACCAGGATGTCCGCGTTGCGCACCAGCGCAAGCAGCCGCTCCAGGCCGGCCGGATCTTTCAGGTCGAGCACCACGCCCAGCTTGCTTCGGTTGACGCCCAGGAAGGCCCGGCTCTCGGCTTCCAGCGTCGAAGGATACTTGCGCAGGTTGTCGCCCGCCGGCGGTTCGACCTTGAGGACCTCCGCGCCCTGGTCCGCGAGCAGCGAGCAGCCATACGGGCCGGCGATATAGGCGCTCAGGTCGAGCACGCGCACGCCGCTCAGCGGGCCAGGCTGTCCTGGCCGCGATGCGCCGAATGCGCCGAATGCGCAGTCTGCGGCAGTCATGTTGGTTTGCATAAAGCCTCCGGATGCGGATGGAAACTCAGTCCGCGACAATGTTCTGCTGCCTGGCAAGCTGCTTCCACCTGGCGACATCGGCGGCGATGGTGTCGGCGAATTGCCTGGGGGTGACGGGTTTTGCCTCGGCGCCTTCCTTGAGGATGGCGGCCTTGACGGATGGCTTGGCCAGGGCCGTGTTCACTGCCGCATTGAGCCGGTCGACGACCGCCGCGGGTGTGCCCGCGGGCGCGAGAAAGCCCCACCAGAGTTCAAACTCGTAGCCCGGGACGGCGCTGGCCATGGGGACCAGGTCCGGCGCGATGGGGCTGGGCTTCAGGCTGGTGATGCCAACGGCCCGGACCTTGCCGGCCCTGACCATGGGCAGCAGCGAGGGGCCGCTCGAGATCAGCACCTGCGTCTGGTTGCCGATCAGGTCGGTGATGGCTGGCCCCATGCCGCGGTAGGGCACATGTGTGATGGCGAGTTTCCCGGCCCTGGCCTTGAGCAGTTCCGTGCCGAACTGATTGACGCTTCCGGGGCCCGAAGACGCATAGTTGAACTTGCCCGGATTGGCCCGGATCGCGTTGACCAGATCCTGCGGCGTCCTGGCGGGAAAGTCATTGCTGACCGCCACGATGAAGGGGCCCTGGGCCAGCATCGCTACCGGCGCAAAGCTCTTGATCGCGTCGTAGGGCAGCTTGCTCTGTATGRCCGCGTTGGTCGTCATGCTCGAGGACACCGCGACCAGGGTGTAGCCATCGGACGCCGCCTTTGCCACGATCCCGGTACCGGTGTTGCCGCTTGCGCCGGGCCGGTTGTCGATGATCACCGGCTGCCTGAGCTCCTCGCCGATTTCCTTCGCCACGATCCGCGCGAAGGTGTCATTGGAGCCGCCTGGCGGATAGGGAACGACGATGGTGATGGGCTTGGACGGATATTCCTGCGCGGCGTGCGCATGGGGCGACGCGGCCAGCGTGCCGGACGCGGCGATCAGCGCGAAATATGCGGCGGCATGGCTTGACGTTGAGGTCTTCACGGTCTGTCTCCTGTATTTCTTGTGTGTATTGCCGCTTCAGGCCGCGACCAGTCCCAGTCGCCTGCCGATATCGACGATGGCCTGCGCCCGCCGCACGAAGGGCGCGTCGATCATCTTCCCGTCGACGACATAGGCGCCGATCCCCTTTTCCTGCGCCTGGGCGGCGGCCTGCACAACCCGCAGCGAATGCGCGATCTCCTCGTCGGACGGGCGATAGACCTCGTTCGCGAGTGCGATCTGGCTCGGGTGGATGCAGCTCTTGCCGACAAAGCCCATCTGCCTGGACATTTCCGCCTCGGCCCGGAAGCCCGCGGCGTCCCGGATGTCGGCGAACACGGTATCGCAGGCAAAGACATTGGCTTCGGCGGCGGCCATCCGCACGGCGAACATGGCCGCCGCGATGGCTGCCGGGTTGCGTCGATGGATGCCCGCAGGCTCGAAGAGATCCCCGAGCCCGAGCTGGAGCCCCGCGACACGCGGATGCGCGCAAGCCAGCTCGGCGGCGCGACGCAGCGCCGCCGGCGACTCGATGTTGAGCAGCAACCGGACCTTGGCGTCGGCCTCGGTGAAGCCGTTGGCCCGCTCCGCCTGCTCGACTGCCAGCGCCGCGCGGCGGACGTCATCGGCGGATTCCGGCTTCGGCACGTTCACCAGATGCAGTCCGGGCACCACGACAGCAGCAAGGTCCGCCTCGAAGTGCGCCGTGGCGATGCCGTTGACGCGAACGATCAGCACCTTGCCGGCCGCCCGTGCCTCGCTGGACCGCAGGAGCCGTGACAGGAGGGATCTGGCATCGGCCTTCCTCTCCTCGGCGACCGCGTCTTCCAGGTCGAAGGACAGGGCATCCGCGTCGCCTGCCAGCGCCTTCGGGAAGAACTCGGGGCGCGACCCGGGGACGAATAGCTTGCTTCTCATGGCCAACACCGTTGTTCTGTGGGAATGCAGTGCAGTGTGGGACATGCGATAACGAAGATAAACTATGCTTTTCTATATTCGTACAATAGAGAATCTATGGAAACCGCATATCTCAGGGCGTTTTCGCTGGTCGCCGGGACAGGGTCGCTGGCCGAAGCCGCACGACGGCTTGGCGTCACGCCGGCGGCGATTTCCCAGCAGATCCAGGTGCTCGAGCGAGAACTCGGGACCAAGCTGCTCGGGCGGGCCGGCAGGACCGTGGCGCCCACGGAGTCGGGGCGCCGTCTTGCCGAGCGCTGCGTATCGCTGCTCAGGGAGGTCGATGGCCTGCGCGGATGGGTGAACCAGGCCGACGAGGTGCGCGAGCTTCGCATCGGAACCATCAACACCGCGCTCCACAGCCTTCTGCCGGATGCGCTCGCGCGCTTCACGGCAGAACATCCCGGCGTGTCGGTCTACATACAGTCGGCGATGTCGGGCGAGCTTTACGACGCGATCAAGCAGTCGGAGCTCGATGCCGCCGTCTGCCTGCATCCGCCTTTCCCGATCCCGAAAGCCATCGCCTGGCAACTGTTGCGCCAGGAGCCGCTGGTGGTGCTGGCCGCGGAGCGCGACCGGCGCGTCGCGGCGCATGAGCTGCTGCGGACCAGGCCGCTTATCCGCTATGACCGGAACCTCGGCGGAGGGAGGCAGGCCGACGAGTACCTGCGCAAGGCTGGCATCGTGCCATCGCAAGAGCGCTTCGAACTCAGCTCCCTGCTCGCGATCGCGATGATGGTGGATCGCGGCCTGGGTGTCTCGCTGGTTCCGGATATCGCGTCGCCGCTCACCTCGGCGCTGCGTATCGTGAAGCTTGCGTTGCCGTCGGAGCCGGAGCCGCGCCGGTTCGGCGTGCTCTGGCGAAGGACGTCGCCGCGCGCCGCCCTGATCAGATCGTTCCTCGAGCAGGCCCGCCTCGCGGCGCGGACCTGAAGCGGGCACAGGCCTGTGGCACATCCGCGAACGCCGCCGGATGTGCACCATCGTGTCGCCACGCGGTCGGCCGGCACGAGGTGCGCCTCAAGGCTGCGGCCGTGTCGTTTCCGGCATCCGGCCACGGCGCCTGCCGCGCGACCGGTGCGCGACCGGTGCGCATCTGCGCCGCGCTACTACTATGCTATGGACAGACGAGGAGGATGCCCGGCGCGCAAGCGGATGGCCGCGTCTTCCGGGCCCTTCGCGGCGGCGCCGCCGGCAGGCGCGCCACCTGTGGCGCAATAGCGGCTTGGCCGCGGCGCACGGTCCACGCCACGCGGACGCGGCTGCCGCTCGCATTCGAGTCATGGCATTCAGTTCTGGAGGTGCCGCCATGCCACGCGCTTCACATTCCCTTCCCAGGCTGGGCGGTCCCCTTTATCTGACGGATGGCGGGCTCGAAACCACCCTGGTGTTCCTGGAGGGGATCGAGCTGCCATGCTTTGCGGCGTTTCCGCTGGTACTGACCGATGAGGGGCGCCAGCGGCTCGGGCATTACTTCGCGCCATACCTTCGCACGGCCGCCGAGCGCGGCCTGGGCTTTATCCTCGATACCCCGACCTGGCGGGCGAACCCCGACTGGGGCAAAAGGCTCGGCTTCTCGCCTCAGGCCATTGCCGACGCCAACCGCCGCTCGGCGGCGTGGGCCGCCGGGCTCGGACAAGCCCATGCCACGGCAACGACGCATATCGTCATCAACGGCGTGGTGGGCCCGCGCGGGGACGGCTACGAGGTCAGCGCCCGCATGAGCGATGCTGAAGCGCAGCAATATCATGCCTTGCAGATCGAGGCGCTCTGCGACGCGGGGGTGGACATGATCACCGCCGTCACCATGACGTATCCGGAAGAGGCGATCGGCATCGTGCGTGCCGCCAGGGCAGTCAATGCGCCGGTGGTGGTGTCCTTCACCGTGGAGACGGACGGCAGGCTGCCGTCGGGCGACGCGCTGGGCGAGGCGATCGGGCGCGTCGACCGGGACACCGCCGACGGGCCGCTCTACTACATGATCAACTGCGCGCACCCGAGCCACTTCGATGGCGTGGTGTCGGGCGGGACCGGGTGGGCCGGGCGCATCGGCGGCGTGCGGGCAAACGCATCCACCAAGAGCCACGCGGAACTCGACGAGTCCGACACGCTTGACCCGGGCGATCCCGCCGACCTTGCCGGGCGCTACCTGGGGCTGTGCCGGCACCTGAAGCAACTCGCGGTGGTTGGCGGCTGTTGCGGCACCGATCACCGGCATATCGTCGCGATCTGTGACGCCTTTGCGCAGAATCCCCGCGCGCGCCAGGGCGGCGCCGGCGCCTGATAGCGCGTCCGTCGGGCCGGGCTACAGCCGCGCCCCGAGCCGCCCGAGCACGCCGAGGCCGGGCTGGCCGCCAAGCGCCTCGGAGATGTCCGCCGCCGCCGCAATCACCAGCGCGGCGCACGCGCCCAGGTCCGCCTGGCGCACGCGCTCGGCCGGCCCTGAAATGCCCACCGCGGCGATCACGGTGCCGCGCGAGTCCAGGATCGGCGCCGCCACACCCCATACGGTCTCGCGCCATTCGCCGCGATTGACGGCGTAGCCCTGCTCGCGCACCGTGCGCATTTCCTTCATGAAGGCCGCCGGCCGCGCGATGGTATGCGGCGTTTGCGGCTGCAGGTGGCGCGCCATCTCCGCGAGCACCGATTCCCCGGCAAACGCCAGCTGTGCCTTGCCCGTCGCCACGCAGTACGCCGGTGCACGGCCGCCGATCTGCGTGTACGCGCGCACGGGCGCCAGGCTTTCCACCTTGTGCACGTACACGACCTCGCCGCGGTCCAGCACGGACAGGTGCACGCTCTCGCCGGTCCGATTCAGCAGCGCCTCCATCTGGCGCTCGGCGTGGCGGCGCAGGTCCAGCCGCGCCAGCACCGCCGAGCCCAGCTCCCATAGCTTGATGGACGCCGAGTATGTGCCGCTGTCCTCGTCGCGAATCACATAGCGCAGCCCGGTCAGCCCTTGCATGAGCCGGTGCACATTGCTTTTCACCATGCCGAGTTCGGTGGCGATCTGGGTCAGGTTGAGGGGGCGGTCGGCGCGCGAGAGCAATTCCAGCACGGCCAGCCCCTTGAGCAGGGTGTTGTTCATGTTCCCGAATATAGAACACTCGTACCGCTTTTGAGAAAGTGTGCCTGTGTTCGATACATCGACAGGCAGACCTGCATGGCCGGCGCCACCGCCAATGATGGCAGCCCGGCCGGGCCACCATCCGGTGCGGACCGGCGCTGGCGCGGCATCTGGCATATTTGTCCGGTTGCGCCCGGCACTATCGAGCCGGTGCACACGGTGAATGCACCGGCCGCATAAGCATGGCGCTTGGAGAAAAGCCGGCTTAATCTTGCGCTCCTGACCTGACCAGCAAGGAGCCCAGATGTCGGCCAGCCCGTTGTTTGAACCGTTCCAGTGCAAATCCCTTCGCTTGAAGAACCGGATCGTCATGGCCCCCATGACCCGCTCCTTCTCGCCGCGCGGTGTGCCTACCGCGGACGTTGCCGCCTACTACGCGCGCAGGGCGGCGGCGGAGGTGGGCCTGATCGTGACCGAGGGCACCGCGGTGGAACGCCAGGCGGCGAAGAACGACCCGGACGTGCCGGATTTCCATGGCGAGGCACTGCCGGCCTGGCGCAGCGTGGTGCAGGCGGTGCACGGGCAGGGCGGCGTGATCGCGCCCCAGTTGTGGCATGTCGGCGCCGTGAGGGGCCGCCATGAACACTACAAGCCGCAGCCGGTAGATTCGCCGTCCGGCATGTCGAGGCCCGGCAAGGTCTTCGGTGCGCCCATGACCGAGGAGGCCATTGCGGATACGGTAGCGGCATTCGGGCGCGCGGCCAGGGATGCGGTGGCACTGGGTTTCGATGCCATCGAACTGCACGGCGCGCATGGCTATCTGATCGACCAGTTCCTCTGGGCGGGCACCAACACGCGAGCAGACCAATGGGGCGGCCAGAGCCTGGCCGAGCGGGCGCGCTTCGCGGCGGCGATCGTGCGCGAGACGCGCAGGGCCATCGGCCCCGACGTACCCCTGATCATTCGCCTCAGCCAGTGGAAGCAGCAGGACTACACCGTGCGGCTGGCCGCGACGCCGGAAGAGATGCGGCAATGGCTCGAGCCGCTGGCGGACGCCGGCGTGGACATCTTCCACTGCTCGCAGCGGCGCTTCTGGGACGCGGAATTCGACGGCTCGGACCTGAACTTCGCCGGCTGGGCGAAGAAGCTGACCGGCAAGGCCGTCATCACGGTTGGCTCCGTTGGCCTGAGCGGCGATTTCATCGGCGCATTCGGCGGGGAGAGTTCCCGCCCGGCCTCGATCGAGGCGCTGCTCGAACGCCTCGACCGCGGCGAGTTCGATCTGGTGGCGGTCGGACGCGCGCTGCTGGCGGACCCGGAATGGGTGGTCAAGATCAAGGAGAACCGGACCGCGGAGCTCGGTGATTTCGAGCGCGCCAGCATGGCAACGCTGTACTGAGCAGGGCCGGCCCTTTCTGGGGGAATCGGGGGAGGGCCGGCCGGGACGCATCGGGCAGTTGCGCGCCGCGAGTGCAATGGCAGGCACTGACCTGGCGATACGGCACTGCCCCGCGTCACATTGAGACGATGGGGCAAACGATTGCGGGTTCCTGTCGGTGCCGGCGCGGCCGGTCTAAGTACAATGCTTATCATTTCCATTTGAAAAGCATCGTATGCGGACGACCGTGAAATTCTGCTGGATCGGCGCGCTGTGCTGGGCGTTGCTGGCCGGAGCCGCCACGGCCCAGCCCGTGGCACCCGTCGCCGACGCGAAGCAGCTCTGGCAATTGCTCGACTATGTCGCGGTCGACTACCACGGCGCGGTCGCCAATGGCGCGGTGGTCAGTGACAGCGAGTACCGCGAGATGCTGGATTTTGCCGAGGACGCGGCCCGGCAGGCCAGGGCGCTGCCCGATGGCGCGGCCAAGGCCAAGATCGCGGGGATCATCGAACAGTTGCGCGCCGCCATCGTGCGCAAGGCCGATGCCGCCGAGGTGGCGGGCCTTGCGCACCAGGCCAACGCATTGCTGGTCGGTGCGTATGCGATACCGGTCTCGCCGGCGAAGCCGCCGGAACTGGCCCGGGGAGCGGCGCTCTTCGCCGCGCAGTGCGCGGCCTGCCACGGCGCGGCCGGTGCCGGCGACGGTCCGTTGGGCGCCAGGCTGGAGCCGCCACCGATTGCCTTCACGGATGCGGGGCGCGCGCGCTCGCGCAGCCTCATGGCGCTGTACCAGGCCATCACCCAGGGTGTGAAAGGCACGGCGATGCCGGCCTTTGCGACCTTGCCGGACGAAGACCGCTGGGCGCTCGCCTTCTTCGCCGGCGGCTTGTCGCACAGCGACGCCATGCGCGAACGCGGCAAGGCGCTGTGGAAATCCGATGCCGCGGCCCGGGAGGTCTTTCCCGATCTCGGCGCCATGACAGGCGCGACCGAGGCCGAGGCGGCGCGCAAGCTGCCCGAGGGCAGCGCGCGTGACGTGATGGCCTATCTGCGCGCGCACCCGGAAGTCATCAATGCGGGCAAGCCGTCCGGTCTTGCCCTGTCCCGCCAGCGCCTGCAGGAAAGCGTTGCCGCGCTGCGCGCGGGCGAACGCGACAATGCGTCGCGCTTTGCGTTGTCGGCCTACCTGGATGGCTTCGAGCCGATCGAGCCGACCGTGGGCGCGCGGAACAAGGCGCTGCTCGCCGAGGTCGAGGAGGCCATGCTTAGCTACCGCTCCGCCATCTCGAAGGGGACGCAGCAGGAGGCAGAGCAGGGCGCACAGCGGCTGGAACAATTGTTCGGCCGGGTCGAGCGCGAGCTGGAGGATACGCCCGCCAGCCCGACGGCGACCTTCCTGGGTGCGCTGACGATCCTGCTGCGCGAAGGCCTGGAGGCGCTGCTGATCGTGGTCGGCATGGTTGCGGTGCTCAAGCGGGCCGATCGCCGCGACGCACTGCGCTACGTGCACGGCGGATGGATGGCGGCGCTGGTGGCGGGCGCGCTGACCTGGGCGGCGGCAACCTACCTGGTCACCATCAGCGGCGCCAGCCGGGAACTGACCGAGGGGGTCGGATCGGTCTTCGCCGCGCTCGTGCTCCTGAGCGTCGGCCTGTGGATGCACCAGAAGAGCAGCGCCGGCCGCTGGCAGGCTTACCTAAAGGAGAAGCTCTCGTCGGCGATGGACCGGCGCTCCGCGTGGGCGCTGTTCATGCTGTCGTTCGTCGCGGTCTACCGGGAAGTGTTCGAAACCGTCCTGTTCTATTCCGCCCTGGCGGCGAACGGCAGCCATGCGGCCTTGCTGGCAGGCTTTCTCGCCGCCGCCCTGGTCCTGGTCGTGGTGGGCTGGATCCTGCTTCGCACCAGCGCCCGCATCCCGATCGGCAAGTTCTTCTCCGTGACGTCGATACTCGTCGGCGTGCTGTCCGTGGTACTGATCGGCAAAGGCGCGGTGGCGCTGCAGGAAGCCGGCTGGATCGGCGCCACGCCGATCGACGGACCGCGGCTCGATATCCTCGGCTTGTTTCCCACGGTGCAGACCCTCGGCGCGCAGCTTGCCGTGCTGGCGATCGTGCTGCTCGGGTTTGGCTTCAATGTGATGACGGCGCGCAAGTCCGGGGCGAAATGAGCATGCACCGACGCGAGGCGCCGGACCGTCCGGCTGCTGAGGCGGCGCTGGTCCGGCACGACGCGCCGGCAGAGGGTGGCCGGCGTCGCCTTGCCCGGCGGGTGCCTCGTCAGTGCGTGCCGGGCCACAAGGCGGACGTTGCCGAGAAATCCGCCTCTTCGCCGGCAATTGCCCTCAGGTTCGATACCAGCGACCGGGCATCGCCGCCGCGCCAGTGAAAGCAATACTTGAGGTTCTGCGGGGCCGGGGTGCTGGCGAGTTCAGCCAGCTTGCCGGCGCGGACGAGCGGCGCGACGTAGGCGCGCGGAAACAGGCTGATGCCCACGCCGGCGATCACCAGCGCGATCAGCGCCGCCAGGCTGTTGCACACGACGGCCCGCGAAATGACGATCTGCTGGCTGTCGGCCCAGTTTTCCAGCGCGCGTGACAGGCCGGCCTCGGCGCTGAGCATGATCACCGGATTGTCTTCGAAGTGCGCCGGTGTCAGGACGGTCCCCGGCGCAAGCCGCTGTGGCGCGGCCATCCAGCGGTATTCGAGCTCGCCCAGGACGTCGAAGGAGAGCGCCATCGAGGCAATCGGGCCGGGCACGATCGCAAAGTCCAGTTCGCCCCGCTCGAGCCGCTTTTCCAGGTTTCGCGTGAGGTCGACCTGTGGTTCGAGCACAAGGTTCGGATGCAGGTCGCGCACGCGCGCCACGAAGCGCGGAAACCAGGTCGAGGCGACCAGTTCGCTGATGCCGAACCGGGTGCTGCCGCGTAGCGAAGCCGCCACGTCGAGGTCGGCCCGGATCCGGCTCTCGATGTCCAGCATGCGCATGGCGTGCTCCACCAGTTGCGCGCCGGCATCCGTCAGCACGGCGCGTTGCCCGGTGCGGTCGAACAAAGCCTTGCCGAGGTCGCTTTCCAGCTCCGCGATCCGCTTGGACAGCGTCGATTGCGTGACGTGCAGGCGCTTGGCCGCCACGGAAAAGCTGCTGAGCCTGGCGGCCCAGAAGAACGCTTCCAGCTGTTTGAGTGTCATCGGCATCCTCGCTTGTCGACAGGAACGGAGCGGAACGCATCATATTCCTTTTGTTCATATGCCATATTGAATAATTGTCGCTTTCTTCATCATCCGGTGCTGCGTATCGTTGGCGCATTGTTCGACGATGCCTGGTGAGGAATGACATGAAACGTGGTCTGCGCATATTGCTTTGTGGTCTGCTGGCGTGCGGCTGCGCCGGGGCGTTCGCGGAGTGGCCCAACGACCGGCCGATCCAGGTGTTTGTCGGCTTTGCGGCCGGCGGCGGCACCGACACCATGGCGCGCACCATGGCGCCCTTCATCCAGAAGCACCTGGGCGGCCATGCCACGCTGGTCGTGCAGAACAAGCCGGGCGCCGCGGGAGAGATCTCCAACATCGGCCTGATGCATGCGGCGGCGGACGGCTACACCGTCGGCGTGGTGAACCTGCCCGCCATGGCATTCGGGCCCCTGTACCGCAAGACGCAGTTCGACCCCAATGCGCTCCAGCTCGTCGCCCGCGTGCTGAGCGATCCCACCATTCTCGTCGCCAGGAAGGACATTCCCTACAACTCCCTGGGCGATGTGGTGGCAGCGCTGAAGAAGCGCCCCGGCTCGCTGTCGTTCGGCCATAACGGCGTGGGTACCAACGGCCACCTTGCGCTGTTGCAATTGCAGAATGCCGGCGGCGTGAAGCTGAACGACATTTCCTTCAACGGCACCTCGCAGTCGAAGACCGCGCTGTTCGGCGGCCATATCGATTTTGCCGCCGTCACCACGGGCGAGATGCAGGACGCGGGCAAGGAGGCGGTACCACTGAAGATCCTCGCGCAGATGAGCGACCGGCGTGCCGCCTCGATGCCGAACGTTGCCACCGCGAGGGAACAGGGCATCGACGACGTGATGCCGGCGGAGCGCGGTATCGCCTTGCCGGCGGGCGTTCCGCCGCAACTGGTGGCGAAGCTGAGGCTGGCGATCCAGGCGACGCTCAAGGACCCCGAATACCTGAGGAAGGCGGGCAACGACGCGCCCGTGCTCGCCTATCTGAACGGCGACGAGTGGGCCAGGGAGATCGCGGGCCGCCGGGCGGTCATGCGCAAGCTGGCCGACAGCATGCCGAAGGAGTGATGGCGATGCGTGCAGCAACACCGGCTTCGACGAAGGCGTCCTTGCGCAAGCTGCTCCGGGAGGAGTCCTTTGTCGTCGCGCCCGCGGTGCATGACGTCTTCAGCCTGCGGCTGGTCGAGCAGGCCGGCTATGCGAGCGCATGCATCAGCGGCGCGATGCTCTCGTACGCCATGCTGGGCGTGCCGGATATCGGGCTGCTGAGCCTTACGGAAACGGTCGAGCATTGCCGTCGCCTCGCGCGCGCGTCCTCGATCCCGATCACCGCGGATGGCGACGCCGGCTTCGGCAACGCAAGAGGGGTGCACCACGCCGTGGCGCTGTTCGAGGAAGCCGGCGCGGCCGGGCTCAACCTCGAAGACCAGGTGGTGCCGAAGCGTTGGGGCGCCACGGCGCCGAAGGAAGTCGTCTGCGTGCCCGAGATGGTGTCGAAGATCCGGGCGGCATGCGCAGCCCGCCGCGACCCGGACTTCCTCATCATTGCCAGGACCGATGCTTTCGCCTGCGAGCCGGCGGAACAGGTGATCGCGCGCGCCAGGGCGTATGAGCAGGCGGGTGCGGACCTGTTGCTGCCGATCGCGCCGCGCTCCGGGGAAAACGTGGAAAGGCTGGTCAAGGCACTGGAGATTCCGGTCACGCTCAGCATCGGGACAGGCCTGGCGCCGAGTCCCGCGTCGGCCAGCCTGTCGCTGCAGCGGATCCGCAGCCTGGGCGTGCGCAGGGTGAGCCTGACGACGCTGCTGCCCGGTGCCGCGACCCAGGGCATGGCCGACGGCCTCGACGCCCTGCGCCGCGCACTGCAAGGCGAGATCCCGGGGCCCGGGGATGCGCCGGCGGTGCGGGGCGTGCGCAGCTTCGATGCGCTGTTCGATGCGCCTTCGCAGGCAGCGTTCGAGGCATCGTTGCTTGACGGGCTGCTCCAGGTGCCTTAGCCGCCTTGGCCGCCCGGACTTTCAGTGGCGGCCGGTAGCTGCCACTGGTTGCCGCCGGTTGCCGCCGGAGGGGGGCGGCACGGCCACATGTACGAAGCAAAGACGCAACAGCAAGAAATCGCGACGTTGGCGCATGGCCGCGCGCACCGGCGCACCGCACACTCGGCTCGTGTCCAACGCCATCTCCCATACGCCATGACCCGCCTGCCGATCCAGACCGCAGAAACTGCACCCGAAGCCAGCCGTCCCTTTGTCGACCGCGCCATCGCGAGCAACGGCTTCCTGCCGAACCTGATCGCTGTCCTTTCCAATGCGCCCGCCGCGGTGGAAGCCTACCTGACACTATCGGAGATCAACAGCCGCGGCTCGCTGACGCTGGCCGAGCGCGAGGTGGTGCAGATCACCGCCGCCACCACGCATGGTTGCAGCTTCTGCGTGGCCGGCCATACGGCGATTGCCATCAAGAAGGTGAAATTCGATGCCGACACGGTCGGCGCATTGCGTGCCCAGGCCGCCTTGCCGGACGCCCGCCTCGAGGCACTCGCCGAATTCACCCGCGCGGTGATCCGCGACCGGGGCGCGGTACCGCAAGCCGATTTCGATGCCTTCGTGGCGGCCGGCTTCGGCGCCGGCCAGGCGCTCGAGGTGGTGCTCGGTGTCAGCCTCGCCACACTGTGCAACTTCGGCAACAACCTGGCGCAAACGCCGCTCAATCCCGAGCTGGAAGCCTACCGCTGGACGCGCGCCGCCGCGTGACGCCAGGCGCCACGGGCCGCGCGTCGCGGCCCCTGCGCAATGCGTAGCGGCATGCAGTCCGGGGGTGGGGGAGGCGCCCGGTCCGGTCCCGGACACGTTGCGCTGAAGCTCACGCCGGTGTTCTACGTGGCGCTGGGCAGGATGGCCGGCGGCAAGCCGCCGGTGGACAAGCACCACAGCCATGCGCGGCCGCTGCACGTCGCGCACGCGTCGTCGGCGCCGGCGGCTCCGGCCAGGTAGTCCTTGCCCGGTGCCACCGCCGGAGGATCTCGCCGGGGCAAAAAAAAGCGCAGCGAAAGCTGCGCTTGAAGCAGAACCAGACTGTTGTCACGGAGAGGAGCACAACAAGCTTGCTGCTTCCAGTAAGGACAGAAAAGGACGCTTGCGTTCCACGTCGGGACCCGGGGAGGAGGATGCCGGGCCTTGTGCAGCACGATATCAAGCGGGGCCGCGCGGAAAAAGCCGCCGGACGGGAACACACTGTTCTGCGATTGCCAACAACGGGGCGCCTGGCTGACTTGGCGGACGCTGCGCGCCCTCGCGCATCTGCCGGCCTCTTGTGCCTGACTGCGGGGTCACTTTCGTTTTGTCGTTGGAATCGAGATAAAGAATCCCATTTCCGACCATTTATCCGCGGGCATCCGGCAACCATAATCCCTGCACCGGATACCTTCAGGTGCCGGTTCCCGGCAGGACGATTGTCCGGCCGGGATGGAAAGACACCGAACGCACATCACCGATCCCGGGACCGGGCGTTCCAACCCCCGTCACGAGATCGCCATGTATCCCAGCTCTTCCTCAACCCGCCCGCTGTTGCGCAACGGGGCCGCCTTGCTCCTGATCGCCGCTGCCACCATGTCCGCGGCCTACGCCAACACGCCGGCCACGCCGTCCGACCCATTGGAACCGGTGAACCGCGCGGTCTTCGCCTTCAACGACCATCTCGACCAATATGTGGCCGCGCCGATCGCCAAGGGCTACAAGGCCGTGACGCCCAGCCCCGTGCGCACCGCGGTGAGCAATGTCTACTCCAATCTCTCGGACGTCGGCAACTTCGCCAACAACCTGCTGCAGGGCAAGGGCGTGGCGGCTTCGGAAAGCCTGATGCGCGTGGCGATCAACTCCGTATTCGGCATCGGCGGCCTGATCGATATCGCGACGCCGGCGGGGCTGCAAAAGCACTCGCAGGACTTCGGCCTGACGCTCGGCGCGTGGGGCGTGCCGGCCGGGCCGTACGTTGTCCTGCCGCTGTTCGGGCCGAGCACGGGGCGCGACGGCGTCGGCCTGCTCGCGGACCATTGGCTGGCGCCCGTCAGCTACCTGGATCCCGCCTGGCGCAATAGCGCGACGGATACGGCCATCGTCAACGGGCGCACCAACGTGCTGGGCGCTACCGACCTGCTCTCGCTGGCTGCGCTCGACAAGTACACCTTCGTGCGCGATGCGTATCTGCAGCGCCGCAACTATCTGCTGAGCGACGGCAAGACCGAGCTGCCGGTCTATGACGATCCCGACGCCGGTTCGGCGCTTGCCGCCTCCACTTCCGAGCCGGTGCCGGAGCCGGGAACGGCCGCGGCGCCGGCGCCGGCACCGGCGCAGGGCGGCGACTGACCGGTGCGCGCCGGCCGGACATGAACCAGCGGGCCGCCGCACGGCGGCCGCCTTACCGGAGTGACGAAGATGGACCTGAAGAGTTGTGCAGCCATTGTGTGCGGATGGCTGGTGGTATGCGTGGGTTGTGGCTGGCTGACCGGCGCATTCGCGCAGTGGTTCTCGATGTCGTAAGGGCAGGCCTGACGACTGGCTATTGTCACGGCACAGACGAGTATCCCCGGCCGGAGGCTTTCCCGCGGCCGCATCCAGGCGCATGGTGCCGGCATTCGCTTTTCCCCACGCCCATGCTGCAATCACCTCGTATCAACCGCCCGAGGTCATCGCGGCGATGCTGCTGCCCGGCATTCAACTCGCGCGCAGGCAGCAGGTGCAGGCGGAATGACGGCGGTGCGCTCAGCGCGCCTTGTCTGCGGCCGGGGTGGTGGGGCGCCGCGCGGGCAGGTTGCGGACGATGCAGTCCACCGCCCGCGTGTCGGACTTGCCCTGCCCGAGCCCGCCGGTCACGGAGTCGCGGTACTGGGCCGGCGTGATGCGCTGGTAGTAGAGCCGCGAGGTCTGGTCCAGCCAGTAGACGTAGTCGCTGCCGCCCTGTGCGCCGTTGGTGCGCAGCCATTCGCTGACATTGTTGTCGCCGATCATCATGTTCGGGCATTCGCGCCGCAGGCCGTCCAGGTAGGCGTCGAAACCGCGCGCCTGGATGTTGTCGATGGCGTCCGGCGCGCAGGCGGCGCTCAGCAAGGCTGCACAGGCGGCGGCGAGCCTGGCGAAAGCAGGGAGGCAAGGTGCGGACATGGCGGTAGCAGGATTGTCTGCCATGCGTGAAGGGGTGGCGACGCCGCGGTTGCATGGGCAAGGATAAGCCGGCGTGCCGCCACCGTGGCTGCCTCGCGAAACTTTTCACATGGGGACCGGAAACGCTTGAATCGCCCGCCGGACCAGCCAGCAGGCCGGCTCGCAGCGCGCTCAAGAGCGCGGCTGCAGCTTGCGGTAGTGGTTGAAATGCCGGATCGCGCCGCGTGCATTGCCCAGTTCCTGGTGCAGGCGGGCCGCGTTGAAGTGCGCGTCGGCGAAGTCCGGCAGCTGGGCGATGCAGCGCTCGTAGCTGGCCAGCGCTTGGCGCGGGTGGCCGTCGTCCTCCAGCGCCACGGCCAGGTTGAAGTGGAGCAGCGGCTCTCCAGGCAGGTGCGCCAGCGCTTCGCGGTACAGCGTGATGGCGTCGGCGTAGCGGCCCGCGTCGCAGAGCATGCAGCCGAGGTTCAAGTAAGCGTCCAGGTAGCCGGGAAAGGCCGCGAGCGCCTGGCGGTATGCCGCCTCGGCTTCGGCGGGCGCGCCGGCCTCCAGTTCGCAGGCAGCCTCGAAGTGGTCCACGGCCGCCCTGGGACTGGCCTCGGGCGAGGCGGGCCGCTGCAGCGGCGCCACGCCGGCATCCGCCTCGGGCTCGAAATCCATCAGCAGCTGGCCCGAATCCACATGCCATTGCAGCCGGCCCTCGCGTGCGGCCACCTGGTTGCCCACCGCGATCACGCGCACGCCGGACAGCGGCTGCCCGTCGCCGCGCGACGCTTTCAGGTGTGCCAGCGAGCGCAGGATGCGCCGGCTCGGGATCTTGGCCGCGCGCAGCGAACGCGCGGTGCGCAGCATGACCACGTCGCGGAAGGTGAAGCGGAATTCGCGTCGCGCGCCGCGCGAAGGCGTGACGATGCCCGCGGCGATCAGCCGGGACGCGACGGCCCGGGAAATGCCGAGCATGGCCTGCACTTCCCGCAGGGTATAGGTGGGCATCCGCGCTACCTGTTCGCGCTACCTTCCGCGCTATTTCTTGGCCGCGGTGCGGCGGGCCGGGGCGGGCGCCGCGGGGGTGGCGCGCTTTGCGCTCTTGCGCTCCTTCGGCTCGGCGGTGGCTGCGGTGGCCGCGGCGCGCTTGCGCTGGCCGACGCTGGCGCGCAGCGCTGCCATCAGGTCGATCACTTCGGCGCCGCCGCCTTCGGCCGTGCGTTCCTCGGCCACCGTGATCTTCTTGCCGGCAATCTTCTTGTCGATGGCGGCCAGGATGCGCTCCTTCTCCTCGTCGACATAGGCCGACGAGTCGTAGCCGTCCACCGAGTTCTGCTCGATCAGTTGCTGGGCCAGCGCGAGCTCGGCCGGCTGCACGTCCGCCTTCTCCACATGCAGGTCGGTCATGGAGCGGACTTCATCGGCGTACAGCAACTGCTGCAGGATCAGCCCGTCTGCGCCCACGCGCACCTGCACCATGGCCTGCTTGCCTTTCCAGACCCAGCGCGCCAGCGCGCAGGTGCCGGTCTGCCGCATCGCTTCGGCCAGCAGGTTGTACGGCTTGGCGCCGCGCCGGTCCGGGCCGAGGTAGTAGGCCTTCTCGAAATAGATCGGGTCGATGGCGCCGGACGGCATGAACGAGACGATGTCGATGGTGTGCTGGGCCGTTGCGTCCAGCACTTCGAGCTCTTCCGGCTCGAACACCACGTAGTGGTCCTTCTCGAACTCGTAGCCCTTGACCATGTCGGCACGGTCCACCACGACGTCCTCGCGCAGGCAGACATATTGCTGCTTGAGCCGCGAGCCGCAGCCCTTGTGCAGCAGGTTGAAACTCACGCCGGCCTTGCTTTCCGTGGCGGAGTACACCTTGACCGGGATCGAGACGAGCCCGAAACTCAGCGAGAGAGAGGCGATGGAGCGCGCGGCCATGGCAGTCCCCTTGGGTCGGGAGCCGGTACGTGCGCCGTACCGGAACGATATCGTCCAGCTTATACCGTGCCCGCGCCGCGCGGGCACCGGGGCTGGAGCGCGCACTGCACATTGTGGCGAAAAATCCCTAAAGTTCTGCCGTCCCGCGTCGTTATCCAGTCGGACGAAACGGGCGAAGTCCATGACAACGGGGAGATAGAGCAATGATGTCTTTTGGCAACCTGAGCATCCGCGCGCGACTGGGCGCCGGCTTCGCGGTGGTGCTGGTGCTGATGGCGGCGGGGATCGCGGCGGGGCTGGGCAGCCTGCCGGATGCGTCGGGCGGTGACCTGGCGCAGGCGGTCGCATCCGCGCGGACCTGGATGTACGGGCTATGGGTGGTGGCGCTGCTGGCCGCCGCCGTCTTCACCTTCGGCATCGCGCGCGGGGTGGAGCAGCCGCTGGGCGAGGCGGTCTTCATTGCCGAGACGGTGGCCTCCGGCGACCTGAGCCAGGAGTTCGAGACCGAGCGCGGTGGCGAGTTCGGCCGCCTGCTGCGGGGCATGGGCGAGATGGAGGACATGCTGACCGACCTGGTCAGCCGCATCAAGGGTTCCACCGATTCCATCACGGATGCATCCAGGCAGATCGCGGTGGGCAACACCGATCTGTCCCAGCGCACGGAAGAACAGGCCGCCGCGCTGCAGGAAACCGCCTCGAGCATGGGCGAGCTGACCGCCATGGTCCGCCAGAACACCGAGCGCGCGCATGCGGCCAACGACCTTGCCGCCAATGCCTCCGAGATCGCGCAGCGCGGCGGCGCGGCGGTGGGCGAGGTGGTGCAGACCATGCAGGCGATCAGCGCCAGCTCGAAGAAAGTGGTGGACATCATCGACGTGATCGAGGGCATTGCGTTCCAGACCAATATCCTCGCGCTCAACGCGGCCGTGGAAGCCGCACGTGCCGGCGAACAGGGGCGCGGCTTTGCCGTGGTGGCGGGCGAGGTGCGCACGCTGGCGCAACGCAGCTCTTCCGCCGCCAAGGAAATCCGCGCGCTGATCGGCGACTCCGCCGACCAGGTGCGCAACGGTTCCGTGCGGGTGGAGCAGGCCGGCGAGACCATGCGCGAGATCGTGGCAGCGTCGCGCCAGGTGACCACCATCCTCAAGGAGATCTCGGTGGCTTCGGCGCAGCAGAGCAGCGGCATCGACCAGGTCAACCAGGCCGTGATGCAGATGGATTCGGTCACGCAGCAGAACGCGGCGCTGGTCGAGCAAGCCGCGGCCGCGTCGTCGGCGCTGGCAGAGCAGGCACAACAACTGCAGGCTGCGGTAGGCGAGTTCAAGCTCGACTGAGGCCGTACCGGGACGGGCCCGCGCGATGCGGGCCCGTTCGCGCAGCTTTGCACGTGGATTGAAATTTTTACCTGCCGCGCGGGCCGTTCGTGCCCGCCGCACTCCCGGGCCGCCGTGCCCGCCCGCCAGCCGGATCTCGCGCGCCTGAAGCGGCGCATGGCGCCGGTATTGCGCGCCACGGTCACTCTCCAGCCACTATCCTTGAACCGGGCATCGATGTTGCGAGCCATCCTGGTGCGACGAGTCACCGCGCGTGGCTAGCTCGTGACATGGCGCGTGCCCGGACGGACGTGTCGACGCGCCGCCACCGCGCGGCCACCGCGGCTATCGTGGCCGACCAAAGGAGTGCTCTATGACAAAAACCGTGAAAAGCAGATTGCTGGCGGGTCTCCTGCTAGCCTCCGGGCTGGTGGTCTGCGCGCAGGTCAGCGCGCAGCCCGGCCCCGAGCGCGGCTATCAGTACCAGGACAAGTCCGGTGAGGACCAGCGCCGCCCCGGTGGCCCGGGGCCCGGTGATGACCGCAACAACAACCGCATGACCCCGCAGCGCTGGCACAAGGGCGACCGGCTCCCGACGGAGTACCGCGACCGCCAGTACATGGTCGAGGACTGGCGCCAGTACAACCTCCCCGCGCCGCCGAAGGGACGCCACTGGGTGGGCGTCGGCGCGGACTTCTATCTGGTGGCGCCCAACGGCGCGATCATGGACATGGGACCGGGCGGCCGCTAGGCGGTCGATTCCTCTCGCCGGCGGTCCGGCGGCCCATGCCACCACGCTTGCCCCGCGCACGATGAACGTGTAGCCGGGCAAGCAGGCCGGCGCGCACCTTTTCTCGCACGCCGGCTTTCCGTTCGGCTTGCCTTGTCCCCCGCTTTTTTCCGTGTTTTTCCGTCTTTCCACGCCTTTTCCGCGCTTTTTTCCGCTTTCCATTGGCCTGCGTCAAAGCCGGTGCGACGCGCGCGCCAGGCCCTGGGCGCCGCGTTATTGCCGTGGCCTAGAATCAATCCAGCACCGGCCGGCGGCACGGCGCCCCCCGCTGCGTTTCCAGGTGTGTCTGGCGCCTGGATACCCGCAGCAGCGCGCGCCGTGCTCCGGCTGGTGCAGCGGTGCGCCGCATGGCGCGCCGCAAGCCGACGGGCCGGCCGCGCCGCGCGCTTGCGCGCGTGTTCCCGCCCGGGTTGTTCCCCCACAGAAAAAAGGAATAAAGATGTCAACTCGCCGTCATTTCCTGAAAGGCATCCCAATCGTCGCCGCCGCGGGCGCGTTGGGTTTTTCCGTATCGGCGCGCGCGCAGGGCAGCGGGCCCATGGTGGATGAAAAAGACCCGCAGGCTGTCGGACTCGGCTACAAGGCCGATACCACCAAGGTGGACAAGGCCAAGTACCCGAAGCACGAGGCCAGCCAGCATTGCGGCAACTGCCAGCTGTTCCAGGGCAAGGCGACCGATGCCAGCGGCGGCTGTCCGCTGTTCGCCGGCAAGCAGGTCGCCGGCAAGGGCTGGTGCAGCGCGTGGGCGAAGAAGGCCTGACCGGGTGCCTGGGCAGGGCCCGGTGAAGTCAGGCAGGCGGGCGCGCATCCAGGCGCGCCCGCCTGTTTTGCCTTTCAGCGGTCGACCGGCCAGAGGGGCCGGCGTATGCGGCGATAGGGCAGCGTGCGCAGGTCCAGCGCCACCGAGCCCGGCGCGTCCGCGTAGATGACCTTGCGCGCCACGCCCGCGAACGCGGCGTTGAAATGCTGCGCCGACTTGACCACGATCAGCGTCTTGTCCTCGAGCCGGCAGCCCAGCTGCGTGAACACATCGGTGTGCAGGGCCTGCGCGCGCAGCGTGATCAGCACGATCTCGATGCCGTCGGCCTCCACCAGCGCCGCGTTGCCCACCGGCGCCGGCGCTCCCGACAGGCCGGTCATGACCATGTCCGGCACCAGTGCCTTCACCGTGCAATCGAGATCGATCGGGTCGCCCGACATCGGGCTGACCTTGCCGCCGATGCGCAGCGGCAGCCGCGCGCCCGTGCCGGCGCTGAACGCGATGCGCACCGCCACCGGATCCCACAGCGGGCCCAGCGCCACGTTGCGCACGCCGCGCGCATGCAGCCGGCGCAGCAGGAAGGTGGCATCGCCAGCGCCGCCGCCGCCGGGGTTGTCGCCGGCATCGGCAATCACCACCGGCGTGGCGTCGGCGGCCAGCGCCTCGTCGATGGCTTCGTCCGGGCCGGGACAGGCCGGCATGAGCAGTTCACGCAGGCCGGCCAGCTCGGCGGCCAGGCGCTGCGCGAGCCGCTGCGCGGCGGCGCCGTCGCCGTCCGCGTAGACCAGCAGCCTGGTGCCCATGTCGGGCACGTCGCCCCAGGGGAATCCGTGCGCGACGGAGATCGAGAGGATGCCGTCACGGCCTTCGAGCGCCATCAGGCGGTCGACATAGCTGCGCGCCGGTTCCTGGTTGGTGCGGATGGTGACGATCATGCCGCAGTCGGCCACCGCCGCCACCGGCGCGATGCGCCCGGCCACCTGCGCCGCGCACAGGTCCACCAGTTCCAGCGCGCGCTCGCGGATATCGGTGTGCGGATATTCCTTGTAGGCCACCAGGATGTCCGCCTGCGCCACCATGGCCTCGGTGAGGTGGCTGTGTGGGTCGATCTCCGCGCCGATCACCACGCCGGGGCCGGCCAGCGCGCGCACGCGCGCCAGCAGGTCGCCCTCGCAGTCTTCATAGCCATCGGCCACCATGGCGCCGTGCAGGCCCAGCAATACCATGTCCACCGGCAGCGCGCGGCGCAGGTCCGCCAGCAGTTCGTCGCGCAGGGTCTCGTAGGCATGGCGCGTGGTCACGCCGCCCGGCTGCGCGCCGGCGGCCATGCCCTCGATCACTTCCCAGCCATGCTCGCGCGCGCGCTGGCGCGCGGCCCACAGCGGGCCGCTGAACACGGCCATCTCGGGCGGGTGCGTGCCGGCGGGATAGTAGCCGCGGTCGACGAAGGCTTCCAGCGAGGTGGGCAGCGGGGCGAAGGTGTTGGTCTCGGTGGCGAGCGAGCCGGTGAATACGCGCATGGTCACTCCGGGGTCGCGCCCGAGTTGCGCACCACCGCGCCCCACTTGGTGATTTCGGCGGCCACGTGCTGGCGCAGCGCATCGGGGCTACCGCCGCCAGGCGTGGCGACCATCGCGGCGAGCTTCTCGCGCGTGTCCTTCTCGGCCATGATCGCGTTGACCTCCTTGTTGAGCGTGTCGACGACGCCGGCCGGCGTGCCGGCGGGCACGAACAGCGCGTACCACGAGGTGACTTCATACCCCTTCAGGCCGCTGGCATCCACGGTGGGGATCTCCGGCGCGGACGGGTCCCTGGTGGCGCTGGTCACCCCGAGCGCGCGCAGCTTGCCGCTCTTGATCAGCGGGATGACCGACGGCGCGGTGTCGAACATCACCTGCACCTGGYCGGCCATCAGGTCGGTAAGCGCCGGCGCGCTGCCCTTGTACTGTACGTGCTCCATCTGGATGCCCGCCATCATCTTGAACAGTTCCGCGGACAAGCGCGTGGACGAGCCCGCGCCCGAGGAGGCGAAGAAGATCCCCTTCGGATGCGCCCTGGCATAGCTGATGAATTCCGCCACCGTGGTCGCCGGTACCGAAGGGTTCACCGCCATGATGTTGGGAAAGCGCGTGAGCAGCGCCACCGGCGCGAAGTCCTTCTGGAAATCGAACGGCAGTTTCTTGTACAGCGAGACATTGATGGTGCTGGCGTTGGAGCCCAGCAGGATGGTGTAGCCATCGGCGGGCGCGCGCGCCACGCCGGCGGCGGCGATATTGCTGGCGGCGCCGGGCCGGTTCTCGACCACGAAACTCTGCCCGAGCCGCTCGGACAGCCGGTTGGCGACCAGCCTGGCCACGGCATCGGAGGAGCCGCCCGGCGCATAGCCCACCACGATCTTGACCGGYTTGTTCGGGTACGCGCCGTCCGGCGGGGCCGCGCTTGCCGGTTGCGCGCAGAACATGCCGAGGGCCGTGGCGGCCAGGAGGGAAGCAAAGGGTTTCATGAGTGTGGGTGCGAGGAGTTCGTGGCCACTGATTATTCGCAATTCCGGTGTCCTGAATCAATGTAAGCTATCCGGAATTTTGTTGCCTATTTGGCAACGATCGGGCGGCGGCGGACCGGCCCTTGACAGCCCCGGACAGCCCCGGACAGCAGCAACGAAGAGACGCACGGAAAACGAAGTGAACCAGGAGGGAAGCGATGGAGGGAGGGCTGAGCGCGCGGCGCCTGCAGTATTTCTTCGAGGCGGTGACCGCCGGCTCGGTGCGCGGCGCGGCCGAACGGCTGGGCGTGGAGCCATCCATCGTCAGCCGGCAGATCCAGTTGCTGGAGTCCGAACTGGGCGTGGCCCTGCTCGAGCGCAAGGGCAGGGGCATCGTGCCTACCGAGATGGCCTCGATCGTGATGGACCATTACCGGGACCGCCAGGCCAGCGAGCAGGCGATGATGGCGCGGCTCGACGAGGTCAACGGCCTGCAGCGCGGCGATATCCACATCGTCGCCAGCGAAGGGTTTGTCGATATCCTGATGGGCGGGGTGGTGGACGCGTTCTGCCGCGAGTTTCCCGGCGTGCGCGTCTCGCTGCGCGTGGCCGGCGCATCGGACGCGGTGCGCGCCGTGGCGCATGACGATGCGCATATCGGCGTGGTGTTCGGGCCGCCGGCCGATCCTGCCGTGCGCGTGGTCAGCGCGCGCAACCATCCGCTGTGCGTGATCGCCTGGCCGGATCATCCGCTTGCGCGCCAGCGCAGGCGCGCCACGCTCAAGGATGTGGCGCGCTACCCGGTGGCGCTGATGGCGCCAGGGTTCGGCCTGCGCCAGCTGATCCAGATGGCGGAGCTGTCCGAGAACATCGTGTTGACGCCGAGCTTCGTCGCCAACTCCATCGTGACGCTCAAGCGCTACGTGGAATGCCGGCTCGGGCTGACCTTCACCTCGGCGAATTCGGTGGTGAAGGAGGTCGCCCGCGGCGAGCTGGTCGCGCTGCGCACCAGCAATCCGATCTTCGAAGCCGCGCAGTCGCGCTTGCTCGTGCGGGCCAACCGGCCGCCAACCAGCGCGATGCGCGCGATACTCGCGCGCATCGAGGCGTCGGCCCTGTTCGACGGCGGCGGGCGGGCGCCCCGGGCTGGCGTCTAGTCCGGCGTCCAGGTCTTCAGGTCGGTCATCCTGGCTGGCGTGGCGGTCGATGCGGCGACGCCGCTGCCGTTGCCGCCCGATGGCGCCACTGCCGCGCTCGACGTGCCGGCCCCGGGCGAGGGGGCGGCGCCGGTTGTCGGTCCGCTGGTTGCCGGTCCGCTGTTTGCCGGTCCGCTCTTCGATGCGGTCGCGGCGCCATATCCGCTGACGCCGGCGCCGCCGTCCCGCTGCACGCGGATGCTGTTCTGCACCTCGGTCACGCCGAACACATGGTCGGCCAGGTCCTCGATATCGTATTTCTCGCTGCGGCTGCGCACGATCCCGCTCAGCGTGGCCACGCCTGCGGTCACCTCCACGCCGACCTGGCTGACATCCACGCCGCGCGCGTAGGCGAGCTGCTCGCAGATGGCTTCCCGGATGCGCTCGTCGCTGCGCTGGTAGCCCTTGGGGCCCATGCGCCGGGTCGGGGCCTGGCCTTCGCGCCGGGCTTCACGCTCATCGGAGCGGTCGCTGTCGTTGCCGAAGACTTCGCCCACCACCTCGCCTATGCGGCGGCCGAGGTTGTAGAGCGCGCCGTGCTCCTGCCCGCCGTCGCGGAAATCCTCGCGCGGGTCGTCGCGCTCGCCGCGATATCCGCGACGCGGATCGTCATGGTATGCGTCGCCATATTCGTCACGGGATGGCCGGCCATATGCATCGCCGCGCTTGCCGCCGGACTCGCCATACCCGCCGCCTGCCCCGCCGCTTGCCCCGCGGCCATATTCGCCGCCATACCCGCCGGCGTACTCGTCGCCACGCTGGTTGCCGTAGGCACCCCGGTACGGCATCGTGTACCCGTGGCCTTGCCGCTCGCCTTCCGGCGCGTTGCCATAGCCGCCGCGCTCGCCGCGCCCGCCGATATCGCTGAAGTAGCCGCGTGCGGCGTGCCGGCGCATGTCTTCATAAGGCCGGTCGACCTCGCGCAGCCACTCCTGGTCGCGGTTGCCGGATCCGTAGCTCTCGCCCAGCCGCCAGGCCTCCTCGTCGGCGCGGTCGTACTGGCCGTTGAGGCCATAGCGCAGGTCGCTGCGGTATTCGCCGCGGCGCTGGTCTGCCCGCTCGGACGGGTGGTCCGGATAGCTGTCGCGCCCGTATTCGCGCCCGTACTCCTGCCTTTGTTCGCGCCCGTAGCTGCGTTCGTCGCGGGCCGCTCCGCCGTCGCTCAGTTGTCCGGGCGCCAGGCGCTGGCGGCGGCGTTGCGCTTGCCAGTCGTCGGCATCGGATTCGGGCTGCCGTGCATCGCGGTCCGTGCCGCCCTGCTCGTAGCCGCGCCAGGCCTGGCCGCGGCGATAGCGTTCGTTGTAGCGGTCGTCCATGCTTGTCTCCTAGTGTCGGGTTGGCCATGGGCGCGCAAACGACGCGCGCCGCACGGGAACTCCAGAAGAGGCGCAAGAAACGTACCGCCGCCGCGTGGGTGCGGGGCAGGCCACAGGCGCGGGCTGCGGGCGCGCGCGCAAGGCGCGCGAGTGCCTGTACCGGCGGGGGAGATTGGAAGCATTGGCGGGTGCTTGTGTAAATCCTGCGCGATGGCGTGCGCGGATTCGGGCGGGCGATGTGCCTGCCCGGACACCCGGCCGATCGTCAGTGCTGCGATTCGACCTGGCGCTCGGCTTGCCGGCCGCGGCGCACGCTATGGTCGTGCAAGGTGGCTTTCATGCGCAGCAGCGAGGCCGTGAGCGCGGTGCGCTCTTCGCTGCTGAACGGCGCCACCGAGACCGAATGCAGCGCTTTCAGTGCGCTGTAGACGCGGTCTACGCGGGGCAGGGCGGTGGCCGGGACGAAGGGCTGGCCGGCCGGGTCGAAGGCAATCCAGCCATCGGCCTGCAGCGCGCCGAGCATGGGTTCGGATTGCGTGACGGAAATCAGCATCAGCCCGAAATAGGGCGCATGGCGCACGAATTCTTCCTGGCGTATCGCGCGCAGCAGGATCCATCCTGGATAATCGAGACCGACTTCGGAAAGGGTCTGGTCGAGCGCACCCTGCCACTCACGCACGCTCTCCATCAAGGCAAGAAGCACGGACTCAGTCGGTTCTAGAGCCTTAGGCCGCATTGATTTGTCTCCTGTCTTTGGGCATTGCCGCAGACCAGCGCCGGTGCTTGGCCGGCCCGGGCGGCGCGGGAACGCGGCGCTCCTCCTCCCCCCGCGTTTCCTGCGGATGCGACATTAGCAGACAATGATGACAATGGCGCAATCGAGTGCCCGCGTGACGGGCCAAAAAAGGCACGACACTGCGCTTGGCGCACTAAACCAAGGGAAAATCCCAAGCCCGGGCTTGTGCCTGCGGGCTTCACCGCGCCGCGGCGCGGATGTGCCTTCGATCACGCGGGCGCTCAGATTTCGAGCACCAGGCCGGGATCGAACTTCGGATTCTCCAGCTTGCCCTCGCGCGCATAGCCGCGCGGGTTGCACACCACGCGGGTGGCGCCCACCCGATAGTCGAAGCTGTCATGGGTATGGCCATGCACCCACAGCGCGGGCTGCCATGCCTCGATCTCGCGGCTCAGGTCGGAGACAAAGCAGGCGTTGAGCGCGGAACCGGCGAACTGCGGGCTGATGCTCTGCGGGGATGGCGCGAAGTGCGTGATGACCACGGTCTTGCCATCGTGGCCGGCCGCGAAACGCTCGCGCAGCCAGGCCACCGATTCGCGGAACAGGGCCTGGGAAACCGCCGGCGTGAAGCGGTCCTCGAAATCCGGCGCGATACGGATGCGCGAAAAGTCCCGCATCAGCGTCTGGGCGTCGCGCAGCCCTTCCTCGCGCTGCTGTGCGGACGCGAACAGGCTGTAGTCGGACCACAGGGTGCAGCCGAGGAAGCGCACGCCGCCGTGATGCCACTCCGAGCGCTCCAGCACCCGCACGCGCGTGCCGGCCGCGCCTGCGCGCAGGGCGTCCATGGTGGTGGCGAGGTCGCCGCCGTAGAACTCGTGGTTGCCGGCCACGTACAGCGTGGGCACGGGGGCGGCGGCGGCCCAGGCCATGGCTTCCCTGGGGCGCCAGATATCACCGGCCAGCACCATCACATCGACATCCGGGGTGGGGTAGTCCATCGGATGGACGGATAGGTGCAGGTCCGATACCAGGCCAATCTTCACTGGGGTCTCCTTGGTGGCGTTTTTCTTGGGTGTCTCGCTGGGACGCATTATGCCGTTCCGGCGCTAGGTGCGACGGGGCAGGGCGAGCGCGCCTTCAGCAGATATTCGCGTTTTCCCTTATCGTGTCGGCTTGCCGCGGCCTTTGGCCGGTCCAGCGCTGAACCGCGGTCCATGTATCAGACATGGTGGGCGGATGGCGCGCGATGCGCGCGCGCCGCGTCCGAAGCGGTCACGGGCAGAGACAGTGTCGAATTTAGCGGATTCCAACCTCGCAGCGCGCGCAGCGGACGCGCGCATGACATCGATTGAGCGCCGCGGCATGGCCGCCATCCTGCTGGCGGTGTCGCTCGCCACGCTGGATACGGCGATCGCCAACACGGCGCTGCCGGCCATCGCGGCCGACCTGCACGCCACGCCGGCGGCCTCGGTCTGGATCATCAACGCCTACCAGCTCGCGATGGTGGCGACGCTGCTGCCGTTCGCGGCGCTGGGCGGCATCGTCGGGCACCGGCGCGTCTACCTGGGCGGGCTGGTCCTGTTCATCGGCGCCTCGGTGGTATGCGCGCTGGCGTGGTCGCTGCCCACGCTGGCGGCGGCGCGCCTGCTGCAGGGCGTGGGCGCGAGCGCCATCATGAGCGTGAACGCGGCGCTGATCAGCGCGATCTTCCCGCCGCACCGCCTCGGGCGCGGGGTGGGGCTGAACGCGCTGGTGGTGGGGGTGTCGTTCGCGGTGGGACCCACGGTGGCGTCGATCATCCTGTCGCTGGGGCCGTGGCCGTGGCTGTTCGCGGTGAACCTGCCGATCGGCCTGCTGGCGCTGTTCATCGCGTGGCCGTCGCTGCCGCACACCGCGCGCGGCAAGCACCGCTTCGACCGCGTGGCGGCGGGGCTCAACGTGGTCACCTTCGCGGCGCTGATCTTCGCGCTGGGCGAGGGGGCGCAGCGCGCGCCCGTGGGCCAGTCGCTGGCGGCGGTGGCGGTGTTCGCCGTGGCCTTCGTGCTGCTGTTGCGCCGCGAGCGCGGCCACCCCGCGCCGATGCTGCCGGTGGACCTGATGAAGCGGCCGATGTTCGCGCTGTCGACCATGACGGCGATCTGCTCGTTCGCGGCGCAGGGGCTGGCCTTTGTCTCGCTGCCGTTCTTCTTCGAGAGCGTGCTGGGCCGCAGCCCGATCGAAACCGGATTCCTGATGACGCCGTGGTCCGCCGTGGTGGCGCTGATGGCGCCGCTTGCCGGGCGCTTGTCGGACCGCTATCCGCCGGGTCTGCTCGGCGGCGTGGGGCTGGCGGTGATGAGCGCGGGCATGGCGTCGCTGGCCTTGATGCCGGCGCATCCGAGCGCGCTCGATATCGGCATCCGCATGGCGATCTGCGGCGCGGGCTTCGGCTTCTTCCAGTCGCCCAACCTCAAGGCGCTGATGTCGAGCGCGCCGCGCGAGCGCGCTGGCGGCGCCAGCGGCGTGATCGCCACCGCGCGCCTGCTGGGCCAGGCCACCGGCGCGGCGCTGGTGGCGCTGAGCTTCGGCATTGCCGGGCGCCACGGCCCCACGCTGGCGCTGGGGCTGGGCGCGGGCTTCGCTGGCGTAGCGAGCATTGCCAGCGGCCTGCGGCTGATCACGCGCGATCCCGGCACGGCGAAGGCGTAGCCGGCCCGCGGGCCGGCCGCCGCAGTCTGCTCAGAACCCGACGGGTGCGTGCGGCACGTAGGGCGCTTCGAGCGCCTTGATCTCGTCGGCGGTGAGGCCGAGCGACAATGCGGCCACCGCATCTTCCAGATGGTGCGGCCTGGATGCGCCGACGATGGGCGAGGTGATGCCCGGTTTCTGCAGCACCCACGCCAGCGCCACCTGGGCGGCGGGCACGCCGCGCGCCTGCGCGATGGCATGCACCTGCTCCACCACGGCACGGTCCGAGTCCTCGGCGCCGTGGTAGAGCGTATTGCCGAATTCGTCGCTCGCTTCGCGCGCGCTGCCGGCCTGCCAGGGGCGCGTCAGGCGGCCGCGCGCCAGCGGGCTCCACGGCATCACCGCGATCCCCTCGGCCGCGCACAGCGGCAGCATCTCGCGTTCTTCTTCCCGGTTGAGCAGGTTGACATGGTTCTGCATGCTGACGAACTGCGTCCAGCCGTGCAGGCGCGAAGTGTAGATGGCGCGCGAGAACCGCCAGGCGAACATCGATGACGCGCCGATATAGCGGACCTTGCCGGCCTTGACCACGTCGTGCAGCGCTTCCAGCGTTTCCTCGATCGGCGTGTTCGGGTCCCAGCGGTGGATCTGGTAGAGGTCGACGTAGTCGGTGCCAAGCCGGCGCAGGCTGTTGTCGATCTCGGCCAGGATGGCGCGGCGCGACAGGCCGGCGCCGTTGGGGCCGGCGCGCATGCGCCCTTGCACCTTGGTGGCGATCACCACGTCGTCGCGATGGGCGAAGTCCTTGAGCGCGCGGCCCACGATCTCTTCCGAGGTGCCGTCCGAGTAGACATTGGCGGTGTCGAAGAAGTTGATGCCGGCTTCCAGCGCCTGGCGGATCAGCGGGCGGCTGGCTTCCTCGCCCAGCGTCCACGGATGTTTGCCGCGCTCGGGCACGCCATAGGTCATGCAACCCAGGCAAAGCCGCGATACCTTCAGTCCTGTCGAGCCAAACCGCACGTAGTCCATCTTGCCACTCCTTGCCGTTGATCGATGCCATGGATGCCGGCCAGCCCGCGCGGCCGCCGACGCACCCCCGGATGGTATGCGAATCCCCGCATGCCTGCAGGCGGCCGCACGGCGCCCGGGCGATGGCGTCCCCCGGCGCTTTTTCCTCGCGCCGTTGCGGCGTTCCATGGCGTCGTGCATCCGGGCGCATGCCGCGAGAGTAGAATCTCGCCACATTTTTCCGCCCGGCGGAACAACGGATGCACGGAAGACGGGACACAGGGATGGGGAACATGACTCAGGGCAACGCTGGCGCCGGGACGGCCGGCATGGGCGCGGGCGCCGCGCACACCGCGGACATGGCGCACGCCGCGCGCAGCGAGCGGGAACAGGATGCCTATGCACGCAAGGCGGTCATCGCCTCGGCGGTCGGCTACGCGCTGGATGGCTTCGACCTGCTGATCCTCGGCTTCATCCTCAGCGCGGTCTCCGCCGGGCTGGGGCTGACCAGCACCCAGGCGGGCTCGCTGGTGACCTGGACCCTGGTGGGCGCGGTCGCCGGCGGCATCTTCTTCGGCATCCTGAGCGACTATGTGGGGCGGGTGAAGGTGCTGACCTGGACCATCCTGCTGTTCGCCGCCTTCACCRGCCTGTGCGCGCTGGCCCAGGGCTACTGGGACCTGCTGGCCTACCGCACCATCGCCGGCTTCGGCCTGGGCGGCGAGTTCGGCATCGGCATGGCGCTGGCCACCGAAGCCTGCCGGCCTGGCCAGCGGGCGCGTGTCTCTTCCTATGTCGGGCTGGGGTGGCAGGCGGGCGTGCTGGCCGCGGCGCTGCTCACCCCGGTGCTGCTGCCGCATATCGGCTGGCGCGGCATGTTTGCCGTGGGCGTGCTGCCGGCGCTGGCATCCTTCGTGGTGCGGCGCTTTATCGGCGAGCCCGAGGTCTTCGTGCAGGGCAGCAAGGCGCCGCGCAAAGGCAACCCCCTCAAGATGCTGGTGGCCGATGCCGCCACGGCGCGCGCCAGCCTCGGCGTGGTGATCCTGTGCTCGGTGCAGAACTTCGGCTACTACGGGCTGATGATCTGGATGCCGACCTACCTCTCCAGGCAGTTCAACTACTCGCTGACCAAGTCGGCGCTGTGGACGTCGGTGACCATCGTCGGCATGGCGATCGGCATCTGGGTCTTCGGCCAGCTTGCCGACCGCATCGGCCGCCGGCCTACCTTCCTGATCTACCAGGCCGGGTCGGTGGTCATGGTGCTGGTCTACTCGCAACTGGTCTCGCCGTACGCGCTGCTGTTTGGCGGGGCGGTGATGGGGCTGTTCGTCAACGGCATGATCGGCGGCTACGGGGCGCTGATCTCCGAGCTTTACCCGACACAGGCGCGGGCGACCGCCCAGAACGTGCTGTTCAATATCGGGCGTGGCGTGGGCGGCTTCGGCCCGCTGGCGGTGGGAGCGCTGGCGGCCAGCTATTCGTTCGATACCGCAATCGCCGTGCTGGCTTCGATCTATGTGCTGGATATCGTCGCCACGCTGTTCCTGATTCCCGAGCGCAAGGGCGCGGTGCTGGCGTGAAGGGCCGGGGCGCGGCGCGCGTGCAATGCCTTGTCCGCCGCATCCCTGGTCTATACTTGTCAGCATGCTAACAATTTGGTGAGTGGAATGTCTGCAACGAAACGCCAAGCGCCGCGCCCGGCAGCCCAGGCCGAGGCACCGGCCTCACCCGACGCCGATCCGGCCAAGGAGCTCCTGTGGGCACGCCCTGGCTTCCTGGTGCGCCGCCTGCACCAGATCCATGTGGCGATGTTTTTCGAGGAGTGCAAGTCGGCGAGCATCACGCCGGTGCAGTACGCCATCCTGACGGTATTGTCCGTGCTGCCCGGACTGGACCAGACCGCGCTCGGCCAGGAAGTGGGGTTCGACCGCACCACCACCGCCGATGTCGTGCGCCGGCTGGAAGAGCGCGGCCTGCTCGAGCGCAAGGACAATCCGGCCGACCGGCGTACCCGCCACGTGCACCTGACCAAGGAAGGGCAGGCCGTGGTGGCGTCGCTGCGCGCGGACATGGAGCGCGCGCAGGAGCGCATGCTGGCGCCGCTGCGCCCGGCGCAGCGCAAGGTGTTCATGGAGTTGCTGTCCACGCTGGTGGAAGCCAACAACGACTACAGCCGCACGGTGCTGCGCATCTTGTGATGCGCGGCCCGGCGGCCGCGGCTTCGTTGCCGGCCCGGGCAGGGTGGTCTAGACCGGGTACACCAGGTCGTTGGCGATGATGGTGGTGTCGTAGATGACCTGGCGTTCGGCCAGCAGCAGCCCGTCGCCGGCGCGGGCGAAGCGGTCGTGGTAGCTGCCCGCCATGTGGATGGTGGTGGCGCCTTCGACCAGCGTCTGCAGCAACAGGAAGCTGGCCTGGGCGTGGATCGAGCCATCGGCGCTTTCGTCGGTGACGCGTGTATTGGTGACCAGGTGCAGCATATAGCGCGGGGCGAACATCTGGGTGCGGGAGATGGCCACTGCGCGGTCGTGCATCATGCGCCGGCCTTCGGCGTAGACCAGGCCGACCGGCATGTCGAGTTCCGCGTTCTCCCTCGAGGTGACGCGGTAGATGCAGTCCTCGGTGAAGAAGTCCGGCCACGACTCCACCAGGCCGGCGTCGAGCACGGCGCAGTATTCGGCGTGGAAGGCTTCGACCTCCATGCGCAGGGGCAGGGCGCGCGCGGCGGGCAGCGTGCGGGGGCGGTAGAGCGTATGCGTCGTCGGTGTCATGGTGCTCAGAATCCCATCACGCTGCGGTAGTACTGGTACATGGCGCGGATCGCGGATTCCGAGATCAGCGAGTTGGCGGTGCCCACGTGGCCCGGGTCCAGCTTGAGCACGTTGACGTCGCTGCTGGAGCGGCGCACGCCTTCCTGCACGAACTTCATCGCCTCGTTGTCCTCCAGCCCCAGGAAGCCGGCCGGGCCCATCAGGTTGCCCTGGCGCAGGCGGTGGCGGGTCATTTCCTCGGTGTCGTCCTCATAGCCGAACATGGTCCACAGCATCAGCATGCTGTCCGGGCCGTTGGGCACGATCTGGCGCACGCCCAGCGTGTTCATCTCGCGTTGCACGACCAGGTTGGGCCAGATGGTCTGCATCGTCACCGACCACGGCGAATCGAACTCCTTCACGTACTCCAGGAAGCGGTCGTCCTGCAGGCGCATGCCTTCGTGGAAGGAGCGCATTTCCTTCTTGTTCTCCTCGCTCACCGCGGCGTACTTGTCTTCCTTCTTGGCCGAGGCCATGGTGCCGTGGCGGCCGTGCACCGGATCCGCGATCATGGCCGACTCGTTGCCGGCCACCAGCAGGCCGAACACCACCAGGAAGGAGTGCAGCAACGTGGCGTGGTACGGGTCCTTCAGGTTCTCGTGGTACATCTTCCAGTTGCACGGCAGCTCGTTCTTGTAATACCCGAGTATCTTGAGCGGCTTGCCGTTGAAGACCACGTCGAAGTCCTTGCGGATCTCCGGCGTGAGGTATTCCTCGATGCTCTCCATGTCGCTGGCGTACGAGGCGAAGATCACGCCGTTGCGCGTGGTCACGTTGAGCTTGACCAGGCCGTGGTCCTCGTTGCGGAAATCCTTGGGCATGCCGCCGGCGCGGTTCACGCCGCGCTTGAACGGCACGCCCTGCAGGTTGCCCTTGAGATCGTAGGACCACTGGTGGTACGGGCAGACGAATTCCTTGGCGTTGCCCTGGCCATGGCGGCAGAATTCCGCGCCGCGGTGGGCGCAGCGGTTCTCGAAGACATTGATCGAGCCATCCTCGGCGCGCGCCACCACCACCGGCGTTGGCCCCACGTAGGAGCGCTTGAAGTCGCCCGCGGCGGGGATCTCGGCTTCCAGGGCGACGAAGTTCCACGAACGGCCGCGGAAGATCTTCTCCAGTTCGCGGTCGTACACGGCGTTGCTGGTGTACACCCAGTCCGGGATGAAGTGCAGGGCGTCGTCGGGCCATCGGCAGGCGGCCAGTTCGGCATCCTTGGCGCGCGGCGTGCGGTTGATGACCGCATGGGTCTGGTACATGTCTGTTCCTCGTTCAGGATGGGGTTTGGCACGCAGGCGCGGCGGTGGCTTCGCGCACCGCCTGCTTCAGGGGCAGGGTGGTGTCGCAGAGCCGCGCGATATCGCAGGCGGCGCGCGTATCGATCAGGCTGCGCAATTGCCTCAGGTCGCCGCCCGCGTTGACGGCGATGGCATGGCGCAGTCGCGCGCCATCCATGCCAAGCAGCAAGAATTTGTCGTGCTCCGCCGAGGTGCTGCCGCGCAGGGTGTAGTGCAGGTCCGGTGCGAAGGCGCCCAGCATCTGGATATTGCAGCCGAGCTGGTCGGTCCAGAACCAGGGCACGGCGGGCGGCGCGGTGTCCACGCCGAGCATGGCCGCCGCCGCGATGCGGGCCTGCTCGTTGGCGTTCTGCCACGACTCCAGCCGCATCTCCTGGCCGAACAGCGGCTGGTACTGGCTGGCGCAGTCGCCGGCGGCGAACACGCCATGCGCGCTGGTGCGGCACCGGGCGTCGACCCGGATGCCGCCGTTGGTGGCGTGGAGCGCCAGGCCGGCGGCCTGCGCCAGGGCAACTTCGGGCTGCAGGCCGATGGCCACCACCGCCAGCGGTGCCTGCAGGGCGCTGCCGTCCGCCAGCGCCACGCTGACCTGCTGCGCGCCGGTCTGCACCGAGGCGATCGCGCTGCCGAGGCGCAGGTCGATGCCCAAGGCGCGGGCGCGCTCCGCCAGCCAGGCAGAGAACACTGCCGGCACCGCGCGCTGCAGCAGCAGCGCAGCGGCTTCGATCACCGTGACCTGCAGGCCCAGGGCGCGCGCGGTGGAGGCCGTCTCCAGCCCCAGGAAGCCGCCGCCGATCACCAGCAGGCGGCCGCCGGCATGGGCCGCGGCACGCATGGCCGTGCGCAGGCCGCGCGCATCGCCGAGCGAGCGCAGGTAGTGCACGCGCGGCGTGCCTTCGGGCAGGGCGGGCAGGGTGCGGGCGCGCCCGCCGGTGGCCAGCAGGCAGCGGCTGAAGCGGATCGATCCGCCGTCGGCGAGGTGGGCGGTGCCGGTGGCGGGATCGAGCGCGGCAATCGTGGTGCCCAGGCGCAGGTCGATGCCCTGCTCGGCGTAGAAGCCCGCGGCATGCACGCCGATGCGGGCGTCCTGCTCCTCGTCCGCCAGCACGGCTTTCGACAGCGGCGGCCGCTCATAGGGTGCGTGCGCCTCGCCGCCGGCCATGACGATGCCGCCGGCATGGCCCAGCGCGCGCAGCGCGGCAGCCGCGGTGGCGCCAGCCTGGCCGGCGCCGATGATGAGGATGGGGGCGTCGTGTGACATGGCCGCGGGCCTCAGGCTGCCACCAGGACATCGACCATCACGTCGGCGCCTTCGATCCTGACCGGGTAGACGCGGATCGGCTGCGTGGCGGGCGCGCACATGGCCTGGCCGGTGCGGATATCGAAGCGGGCCTGGTGCAGCGGGCATTCGATGCAGCCGTCTTCCAGGTAGCCGTCGGACAGCAGGGCGTACTGGTGGGTGCAGACGTTGTCGGTGACGAAGAACTCGCCTTCGCTGCGGTAGAGGGCCAACTGGGCGTCGCCGAGCGTGAGCGGCATCACTTCGTCGTCCTGAAGCTGGCCGGTGGTGGCAATCTTGGTCCAAGCCATGATGCATCTCCTTTGTTCAGTACACTGAGTATTTATATTCAGTGTACTGATTTAAATTGGCAACTGAATCAGCGTAAACCCTTGGCTAGCCCTCGGGCGTGCCGGCGGAGGCGGAAGCGGCATGGAACGGCGTGTTGCCGCCTGGCGCGCGCGGCCGCGCGGCAGCCGCGCGCCGTGCGAACAAGGCCTGCACTTCGCCCATCACGCCGCGCCGGAAGGTCAGCACGCACACCACGAAGATCAGCCCGGTGACCATGCTGACCGATTCGCCGAGCGTGTTGAACCAGTCCACGCCTGTCAGCGCGGCCAGGCCGCTGCCGAAGTCGCCCAGCTTGTTCTCCACCGCGACGATCACCAGCGCGCCAAGCACCGGCCCGGACAAAGTGCCCATGCCGCCGACCAGCGTCATCAGGATGACCGAGCCCGACATGGCCCAGTGCACATCGGTCAGGGTGGCAAAGCCGAGCACCAGCGTCTTGAGCGCGCCGGCCAGTCCGGCCAGCGCCGACGACAGCACGAAGGCCAGCAGCTTGACGCGGTCGGTGTCGTAGCCAAGCGAGATGGCGCGCGGCTCGTTTTCCTTGATGGCGCGCAGCACCTGCCCGAACGGCGAGTTGACCACGCGCGCGATCAGGGCCAGCGCGGCTACCGTGACGGCCGCCGCCACGTAGTACATGGAAAGGTCGTTGTCGAGCGGCAGCAGGCCGAACAGGCGGCCGCGTGGCACGCCTTGCAGGCCGTCCTCGCCGCCGGTGACCGGCGCCTGCAGGCAGAAGAAGTAGAACATCTGCGCCAGCGCCAGCGTGATCATGGCGAAGTAGATGCCCTGGCGCCGGATCGCCAGCGCGCCGAAGGCCAGGCCGAGCAGCGCGCCGAACGCGGTGCCGGCCAGCAGGCCCAGCTCCGGCGTGACCTGCAGCGATTTCATGAGGTAGCCGCAGGCATAAGCCGCGCCGCCGAAGAAGGCGGCGTGGCCGAACGACAGCAGGCCGGTGAAGCCCAGCAGCAGGTTGAAGGCGCAGGCAAACAGCGCGAAGCACATCAGCTTCATCGCCAGTACGGGGTAGGCGCCGAGGAAGGGCGCCAGCGCCACGGCCGCCAGCAGCGCGGCCAGGACCAGTCTTGCGCGTGAATCGTTGCTCATCATTTTTCCTTTCCGAACAGGCCGGCGGGGCGCACCATCAGCACGCACACCATGGCGACGAAGACGACGGTGGCCGAAGCCTCCGGATAGAACACCTTGGCCAGCCCTTCGAGCACGCCCAGGCCCAGGCCGGTGAAGATCGAGCCGAGGATCGAGCCCATGCCGCCGATCACCACGACGGCAAAGACCGTGATGATCAGGTTCTGCCCCATCAGCGGCGACACCTGCATCACCGGTGCCGCCAGCACGCCGGCAAAGGCGGCCAGCCCCACGCCGAAGGCGTAGGTCAGCGTCACCAGCAAGGGCACGTTGATGCCGAATGCCTCCACCATGCGCGGGTTTTCGGTGCCGGCGCGCAGGTAGGCGCCCAGGCGTGTCTTCTCGATCACGAACCAGGTGGCGAAGCACACCGCCAGCGAGGCCAGCACCACCCAGGCGCGGTAGTTGGGCAACACCATGAAGCCGAGGTCGCTGGCGCCGCCGAGCGCGTCCGGCGTGGCGTACGACAGGCCGGACACGCCGTAGCCGGAGCGCACCAGTCCCTCGATCAGCAGCGCGATGCCCAGCGTSAGCAGCAGGCCGTAGAGGTGGTCGAAGCGATAGAGCCGGCGCAGCATGGTGCGTTCCAGCRCCACGCCSAGCGCGCCGGTGACGAGCGGGGCGAGCAGCAGCATCAGCCAGTAGTTCAGCCCGAGGTATTGCAGCCCGGCCCAGGCCAGCATCGCGCCCAGCATGAACAGGGCGCCGTGGGCGAAGTTGATGACGTTGAGCAGGCCGAAGATCACGGCCAGGCCCAGGCTGAGGATGGCGTAGAACGAGCCGTTGACGAGGCCGAGCAGCAACTGGCTCAGCAGCGCGGGCATGGGAATGCCAAGTAATTCCATAAGGGGTCTTCCTGGGGAGCTTGTATCGGGGAGGGCGAGGCGGCGCGCGGGCGCCGCCGCCGTTGAAGCGGGCCGCCTTACACGCCGAGCAGGGCGTTGAGCGTGGGCATCTTGCGTTCGAGCGCCGCGGCATCGAAGGACTCCACCATGCGCCCGTGCTCCATCACGTAGAAGCGGTCCGCGAGCGGCGCCGCGAAGCGGAAGTTCTGCTCCACCATCACGATGGTGTAGCCGCGCTTCCTGAGCGTGGTGATCATCCGCGCCAGCGTCTGCACGATGACCGGCGCAAGGCCTTCCGAGATCTCGTCGAGCAGCAGCACGCTGGCGCGCGTGCGCAGGATGCGGGCCACCGCCAGCATCTGCTGCTCGCCGCCGGACATGCGCGTGCCCTGGCTCTTGCGGCGCTCCCACAGGTTGGGGAACATGGCGTAGATCTCGTCCAGCGGCATCGGCTCGCGGCCGCCGGCCGCGCCGGTCTCCTTGAAAACGGGCGGCAGCAGCAGGTTCTCCTCGCAAGACAGGCTGGAGAAGATGGCGCGCTCCTCCGGGCAGTAGCCAAGGCCCAGCGGCGCGATACGGTGCGTCTTCATGCCGATGGTCTCGGTGCCGTTGACGCGCACCGAGCCTTTGCGCGCGCCGACCAGTCCCATGATGGCGCGCATGGTGGTGGTGCGCCCGGCGCCGTTGCGCCCCAGCACGGTGACCACCTCGCCCGGCTGGACGGTGAGGTCCACGCCGTGCAGGATGTGCGATTCACCGTACCAGGCGTGCAGGTCCTTGATGTCGAGGGCGGGGGTGGGGCGGCTCATTGCACCGTCTCCGCCGTCGTGCCCATGTAGGCCTCCATCACCTGCGGGTTGCGCGTCATTTCGTCGTACGAGCCTTCGGCCAGGATGGCGCCACGCTGGAGCACCGTGATGCGGTCCGCGATGGAGGACACCACGTTCATATTGTGCTCGACCATCAGCACCGTGCGTCCGGCGGACACCTGCTTGATCAGGGCGGTCACGGTTTCCACGTCTTCGTGGCCCATGCCCTGGGTGGGCTCGTCGAGGAGCATGAGTTCGGGGTCCATGGCCAGGGTGGTGGCGATCTCCAGCGCGCGCTTGCGGCCGTAGGCCAGCTCGGCGGTGGGCAGGGCGGCGAAGCTCTCCAGGCCGACCGCGCGCAGCAGGGCCAGCGCGCGCTCGTTGAGTTCGTCCAGCGCGCGCTTGCTCTTCCAGAAGTGGTAGGTCGTGCCCAGCTTGCGCTGCAAGGCCACGCGCACGTTCTCCATCACCGTGAGCTGCGCAAACACCGCGGAGATCTGGAACGAGCGGATCACGCCCTGGCGGGCAACCTGCGCCGGCCGCTCGCGCGTGATGTCCGCGCCGTTGAACAGGATCGCGCCGGCGGACGGCGCATGGAACTTGGTCAGCAGGTTGAAGCAGGTGGTCTTGCCGGCGCCATTGGGCCCGATCAGGGCATGGATGGCGCCGCGCCGCACGCGCAGGTTCACCTGGCTGACCGCGGTGAAGCCCTTGAACTCCTTGGTCAGCCCGCGCGTTTCCAGGATCACGTCGGACTGGCTCATGCAGGATCCTTGCTCTTGTCGTTGCGTGCCTCCATGCCCTTCTTCAACAGCGGGCACTCGCTTGCGGACAGCGGGCGGAAGGCCGAGTCGCCCGGGATGGTGCCGATGTACTTGACCAGGTCCCACGGGCCCTTGGATTCGGCCGGCGACTTGGCCTGCGCCAGGTACATGTCGTGCACCATGCGGCCGTCGGCGCGCACCTTGCCGCCATGCACGAAGTCGTCGTTGACGGCGAGCGCGCGCATCTTCTCCGCCACCGCCGGGCCGTCCACGGTCTTGGCTGCCTCGACCGCCTTCAGGTAGTGCAGCACGCCCGAGTAGACGCCGATCTGGCCGTGCGTGGGGTAGGCCTTGTGCTTGGCGTAGAAGCGCTCGACGAAGGCTTTCGACCTGGCGTCCAGGTCGGTCTTGAACGGGTCCACGTAGGTCAGCCCCTGCGCCACGCTGGGGCCGAGGCTCTTGAGGTCGGTGATGAAGGTGGACGGCGTGATCACGGTCTGCCCGCCCTTGATCAGGCCGAATTCGCCGGCCGCCTTGACGCCGTTGATCATGTCGTTGCCGGCGTTGGCCAGCACCACCACCTTGGCCTTGGAGGCGGAAGCCGCCACGATGGGGCTGCTGAAATCGCTGGCGTTGAGCGGGTGCTTGGTGCTGCCCACGTTCTTGCCGCCGCTGGCGTCCACCTCCTTGCGGAAGTCCGACTCCAGCGACTGTCCCAGCGCGTAGTCCACGGTGATGTAGTACCAGGTGCCCTTGCCCTGCTCGATCAGGCGCTTGACCAGCGGCGCCGACACCGAATACGTGTCCCAGCCCCAGTGGAAGCCGGTGGGCGAGCAGTTCTGGTTGGTCAGCGCCATGGCGCCGCCGGTGGAGACGATGTTGATCTTCTGCTTCTGCTTGGCGATCTCCTGCACCGCCAGCGCGGTGGAGGAATTGGGGAAATCGATCACCATGTCCACGCCGTCGGTGTCGAACCAGCGCCGCGCCAGCGACGAGGCGATGTCGGCCTTGTTCTGGTGGTCGCCCGACAACACCGTGACCGGCTTGCCAAGTGCCTTGCCGCCGAACTCGTCCACCGCCATCTGCGCGGCCAGCACCGAGCCGCGGCCGGAGAGGTCGGCGTAGGAGCCGGACATGTCGGTGATTACACCCACCTTGACGCCGTTGGCGTCGGCCCACGCGGCGGTGCTGCACAACAGCCCGACCAGGGCCGGCAGCAGGGCGGGAATCACGGTGAGGCGGGATGCTGCATGCAGAGACTTCATGGGCTTCATGGGGGCGCTCCAGACAGGTTTCAAGGGAAGGTGGGCATGCTGTCCCGCACCGTTTTCCTGCGCGGCCCGCGCTGCGGGCCTTGCCTTGGTGCATCGATCAGCATGCTGATTAATAATGCAGTGTACTGAGCAAATTCCGGGCCATGCGGCGCGGGTCGTGAATCGGTTTCGGGCCTTGGCCGCGCTTCAGGTATCCAGGTCGCGCCCGCGGGTTTCCGGCACGAACAGCATGCCGATCACGAAAGCCAGTGCCGCGATCGAGACCGGATACCACAGGCCGAAGTAGACATTGCCGCTGGATACATTCATCGCCGTCACCACGAAGGAGAGCATGCCGCCCACCCAGCCGGCGCCGAGGTGGAAGGGCAGCGACAACGAGGTGTAGCGGATGCGGGCCGGGAACAGTTCCACCATGAAGGCCGCCAGCGGCCCGTACACCATGGCGAGGAACAGGATGGGGATCAGCAGCAGCAGGAACAACATCGGCCGGTTGATGGCGGCCGGGTCGGCGCGCTCCGGCCAGCCGGCCGCCACCAGGGCCTGCTTGATGGCGGCCCTGTCGAAGTCCTGCAGGACCTGGCCTCCGACCCGCAGTTCGGGCGCCGGCCGAGCGTCGTCCTGCGTGAACTCGTAGCCCACGCCGAGATCGGTCAGGTAGCCCTTGACCTTGTCGCAGGCCGACACCGGCTCGGCGAACAGGCGGAAATGGCAGTCGCCGGCGCGCAGCTGCACGGCGTTGCGCTGCTGGAACTGCTCCAGCGCCGGGTTGGCATAGTGCGTCAGTCCCTTGAAGATGGGCTGGGTGCCCAGGGCGGCCAGCAGGCAGGCGGCCATCATGATGTGCTTGCGGCCGATCCGGTCCGACAGCCAGCCGAAGAACAGGTAGCAGGGCGTGGCGACCACCAGCGCGATGCCGATCAGCATGTGTACCAGCTCCAGCGGCACATGCAGCGTCTTGTTGACGAAGAACATGGTGTAGAAATGCCCGGTGCCGAAGATGGCGCCAAGCCCGGCCGACACCACGAACAGCAACAGCACGTACTTCAGGTTCGCCCAGTTGGTGAAGCTGTCGAGGATGGGCGATTTCGAGGTGTTGTTGCCGGCCTTCATGCGCGCGAAGATCGGCGATTCGTGCAGCTTGCCGCGGATGTAGACCGACACCACCAGCATGACGAAGGACACCAGGAAGGGCAGGCGCCACCCCCATTCGCGGAACTGCGCCTCGCTCAGGAAGGTCTTGAGCAGGTACACCACCAGCAGCGAAGAGAGCAGGCCGAGCGTGGCCGTGGTCTGCAGCGAGCTGGTGTAGAGCCCGCGCTTTTCCATCGGCGAGTGCTCCGCCACGTAGGTGACCGCGCCACCCACCTCGCCGCCCAGTGCCAGGCCCTGCAGCAGCCGCAGGGACACCAGCAGGATGGTGGCGGTGATGCCGATGTGCCCGTAGGTGGGCAGCAGGCCCACGCCGACCGTGGCAATGCCCATCAGCAGGATGGTGACCAGGAAGGTGTACTTGCGCCCGATCAGGTCGCCCAGGCGGCCGAACAGCAGGGCGCCCACGGGTCGCACCAGGAAGCCCGCGCCGAAGGTGGCCAGGCTGGCGAGGAAGGCAGCGGTCTCGTTGCCGGGCGGGAAGAACAGTGCGCCGAAATAGACCGCGAGCGCGGCGTAGATGTAGAAGTCGTACCACTCCATCAAGGCCCCGAAGGAGGACGCAAGGATCACCTTGCGCTCCTCCCGGGTCATGCCTTGCGTGCGCGCGGCGGTGCCGTCGCTGGTGAGGCTTGCTGTCATGGTCGTACTCTCCGGGGGCGTCGCAGCCGTGCTGTCGTGCTTTGCTCTACACTGTCAGCATGCTGATTAATTTCGATCAGTGTACTGATCAGAATTTGTGAGTGTTATGAGGGTTAACCCCTCGCCGTCACGGTCTGGACATTCGATATCGCGGTTGCTATGCTAAAAATACTCAGCATACTGATCAATTAAGCGGAAAGCCCGTGAAAGACGCCTTCGCTGCGATGTCACAGGCCTTGCGCATGCCCGCCCCCACCACCCTCAGGAGCCGTCCCAGCATGACGAGAATCCGCAAGATCGCCCTCGAAGAACACTTCATGACGCCGGATTTCCAGGCCTATTCGAAGGGCTATCTCCAGCATATCGATGCCGCAGTCATGGCCGACCTTGCCAGGCGCCTGGCCGATTTCGACGATATCCGCATCGGCGAGATGGACCGCGCCGGCATCGATATCACCGTGCTTTCGCAGACCGGCCCGGGCGTGCAGGCCGAAGCCGACCACGCCGCCGCGGTGCGCCGCGCGCAAGAGAGCAACGATTTCCTGGCGGCGCAGATCGCGCGCCATCCCACCCGTTTCGCCGGCTTCGCCGCGCTGCCCATGCACGATCCGCGCAAGGCCGCGCAAGAGCTGGAACGCGCGGTCACGCAGCTCGGCTTCAAGGGCTCGCTGGTCAACGGCCACACGCAGGGGGTCTACTACGACGACCCCGCCTACGACGCCTTCTGGGAACGCATGCAGGCGCTCGACGTACCCATGTACCTCCACCCCACCGATGCCTACGTGGCGCCGCACGTGTACTCGGGCCATCCCGAGATGGCCGGTGCGTCCTGGGGCTGGGGCGTGGAAACCGCGGGCCATGCGCTGCGCCTGCTGTTCGGCGGCGTGTTCGACCGCTTCCCGCGCCTGAAGATCATCCTCGGCCACATGGGCGAGGGTCTGCCGTACCAGCGCTGGCGCTTCGACAGCCGCTTCGCCGTCTACTCGCACGGCATCAGGCTGGCGCGCGCGCCTTCCGAATACATCGGCAGCAATATCGTCATCACCACTTCCGGCGTGTGCTCGCCGGCCGCGCTGGCCGGCGCCATCGGCGAGATGGGCGCCGACGCCGTGCTGTTCTCGGTCGACTATCCCTACGAATCCACCGCCATCGCAGCCGATTTCATCGAGCAGGCACCGATGGACGAAGCGACCCGCCGGCTGGTCTGCCACGGCAACGCCGAGCGCCTGCTCAAGCTTTGAACACCGACTTCCCTTCCTTTTCATAACGGAGCGCCCCCGTGCAAAAGACTTTCCGGATCGGCCAGATCGTGCCGAGTTCCAACACCACGATGGAAACCGAGATCCCCGCCATGCTGACCGCGCGCCAGCTGGTGCGGCCCGAGCGGTTCACGTTTCACTCCAGCCGCATGCGCATGAAGAAGGTGGTCAAGGAGGAGCTGGCGGCGATGGATGCCGAGTCCGACCGCTGCGCGGTCGAGCTCAGCGATGCGCGCGTCGATGTGCTGGGCTATGCCTGCCTGGTGGCGATCATGGCGATGGGACACGGCTATCACCGCGTCTCGGAGAAGCGCCTGCAGGCCCATACCGCGGCCAACGGCGCCGATGCCCCGGTGATCACCAGCGCCGGCGCGCTGGTCGATGCGCTCAAGGTGATCGGCGCGAAGCGCATCGCGCTGGTGGCGCCGTACATGAAGCCGCTCACGGAACTGGTGGTGGACTACATCCGCAACGAAGGCTACGAGGTGGTGGACTGGCGCGCGCTGGAAATTCCCGACAACCTCGAAGTGGGCCGCCATGATCCCGCGAAGCTGCCGGGCATCGTCGCGCAGATGAACACGAAGGACGTGGATGCCATCGTGCTGTCCGCCTGCGTGCAGATGCCGTCGCTGCCGGCCGTGGCCAGGGTGGAAGCCATGACCGGCAAGCCGGTGATCACCGCCGCCATTGCCACCACCTACGCCATGCTCAGGTCGCTCGACCTGGAGCCGGTGGTGCCCGGCGCGGGCGCGCTGCTGTCCGGCGCGTATTGAGCGCGGGCACAGGGAGCCAAGCGATGACCAATCTTGTCTGCGGCGGCAATGTCCAAGCCAATGGCATCCGCCAGCACTACCTGCGCTACGGTGGCAGCGACGGCGCGCGCGCACGGCGCGACCCGGTGATCGTGGTGCCGGGCATCACCAGCCCGGCCATCACCTGGGGCTTTGTCGGCGAGCGCCTGGGCGAACAGTTCGATACCTACGCCCTCGACGTGCGCGGCCGCGGCCTGTCGTCCGCGGGCGATACGCTCGACTACAGCCTCGATGCGCAGGCGGCCGACCTGCTGGCCTTTGCCGAAGCACTCGGTTTGCAGCGCTACAGCGTGCTGGGCCACTCCATGGGCGCGCGCATCGGCATCCGCGCCGCGCGCAGCCGGCCGGCTGCGCTGGCGCGCCTGGTGATGGTGGACCCGCCGGTGTCCGGCCCGGGCCGCCGCGAGTATCCCGCGCAACTGGCCTGGTACGTGGATTCGATGGCGGTGGCGCGCCACGGCGTGGATGCGCACACCATGCGTCGCTTCTGCCCCACCTGGACCGAAGCGCAGCTCGCGCTGCGCGCCGAATGGCTGCACACCTGCGACGAGCGCGCGGTGCTCGCCAGCTTCCAGGGCTTCCATATCGACGATATCCACGCCGATGTGCCGCGCATCGCGGTCCCGACGCTGCTGATGACGGCGGGGCGCGGCGACGTGGTCCGCCCGGGCGATATCGCGGAGCTGCGCGCGCTGCTGCCGGCGCTGCAGACCAGCCATGTGCCCGGCGCAGGCCACATGATCCCGTGGGACGACGAGGAAGGCTTCTACGGCGCACTCGGCGATTTCCTTGGCGCCGGGCTTGGCTCCCCAAGCGCTGCCGCAGCCTGAGCCGCCCCCAACCGCAGAGAACGAACATGCCAGTCAGCGATCACGCCCTTATCCAGGCCTGGAAACAGGTCCTCACGCTGTCCCGCCTCGAAGCCGGGCAGACCGTCACCATCCTCACCAGCGCGGCCACGCATCCGCAAACGCTGTCGTGCGCGCTGGTCGCCACGCAGGCCATGGGCGCCATCGTCAACCGGCTCGACCTGCCGCCGGTCAACGGCGACAAGGCCCTGAGCCGCGATCCGCTGGCTTACCTTGGCACCACGGCGCTCACCGGCAACCGCGCCGCCATCGCCGCGCTCAAGGAGAGCGACCTGGTGCTGGACCTGATGACGCTGCTGTTCTCGCCCGAGCAGCACGACATCCTCAAGACCGGCACCAAGATACTGCTGGCCGTGGAGCCGCCCGAAGTGCTGGTGCGCATGGTGCCCACCGAGGCCGACCGCGAGCGCGTGGCCAGCGCCAACGCGCGCCTGTCGCGCGCGAGGGAGATGCATGTGACCTCCGCCGCCGGCACCGATCTGCGCTGCCCGCTCGGTGAGTTCCCCGTCATCAGCGAGTATGGTTTCGTCGATGAGCCCGGGCGCTGGGACCACTGGCCCAGCGGCTTCGTGCTGACCTGGCCCGACGAAGGCGGCGCCAGCGGCCGCATCGTGCTCGACCGCGGCGACATCCTGCTGCCGCAGAAGGGCTATGTGGCGGACCGCGTGGAGCTGACCGTGGAGAACGGCTTCGCCACGCGCATCGAGGGTGGCCTGGACGCCGAGCTGCTCAACGACTACATGGCCTCGTTCAACGATCCGCAGGCCTATGCCATCGCGCATATCGGCTGGGGCCTGCAGCCGCGCGCACGCTGGTCCACGCTCGGCCTGTATGACCGCGAGGCCTCCATCGGCATGGACGCGCGCGCCTACGAGGGCAATTTCCTGTTCTCGCTCGGCCCCAACAACGAAGCCGGCGGCAGCCGCACCACCGCCTGCCATATCGATATCCCGCTGCGCCATTGCACCGTGCGCCTGGACGGCGAGGAAGTGGTCAGGCAAGGCAAGGTATTGGACGGATGGACATCGCAATGACCGCAATGACTGTAATGACTGCAAGCACCACCGCGCACAGCGAACTCCCCACCTACGCGCGCCAGGGCTTCGGCACGCAACTGCCGTTGCAGGCGCCCGTGGGCCTGCTGATCGTCGACTTCGTCAACGGCTTTGCCGATCCGGCCGTGTTCGGCGGCGGCAACATCGCTGCGGCGATCGCCAATACGGTGCCGCTGCTGGCGGCGGCGCGCGCGCAGGGCTGGGCCGTGGCGCACAGCCGCATCGTCTTTGCCGACGACGACGGCGACCACAATATCTTCACGCTCAAGGTGCCCGGCATGCTCACGCTCAAGGAGCATGCGCCGGCCAGCGCCATCGTGCCGCAGCTCGCGCCGCGCGCGGGCGAGCTGGTGGTGCGCAAGACCGTGCCGTCCGCCTTCTTCGGCACCGGGCTGGCGGCGTGGCTGACGCAGCGCGGCGTGCGCACCTTGCTGGTGGCCGGCGCGGTGACCAGCGGCTGCGTGCGCGCCAGCGTGGTGGATGCCATGTCGCACGGCTTCCGTCCGCTGGTGGTGTCGGATTGCGTGGGCGACCGCGCCCTGCAGCCGCACGAGGCCAACCTGTTCGATATGGAGCAGAAGTACGCGGCAGTGATGCCGCGCGAACAGGCGCTGGCCGCACTGGCCGCGCTGTGAGCGGCGGCGGGATCGGCTGAAGTCCCGATTGACGCGTGCCGCACGCTTCGCCAATCTGGCGATAAGTTCAGTGCACTGAATATGTGCGCTGCGGGGCGTACGGAAATTGCTTTGGAGGCCTCCTTTGGAGGCCGCATCAGGCTTCTTCCGGTTTCCCGGCCTGGTCGCGATCCACGAACCCCACAAACAGCCCCGGCGGCCACCCAGGCGGCAATGCCGGACTGAATAATGTATGGACAAAGACGACATGGACAAGCAAGGAGCGCACGCCAGCCAGGGCGGCGGCGGTGATCACAGCGATCACGGCGATCACGGTGGCCGCGGCGGGCAAGGCGTCGGCGCGCGCGTGGCGCGCAAGGAAGATGCGCGCCACCTGCACGGCAAGGGCCGCTTCGTGGCCGATATCGCCATGCCGGGCCTGCAGGAAGTGGCCTTCCTGCGCAGCCCGATGGCGCATGCGCGCCTGCTCTCGGTGCGCAAGCCGCAGGGCATGGAGGCATCCGTGATCGTGCGCGAAGACATGCAGGGCGCGCGCGATATCGTGGCGGACTCTGCTTTCCCGTCGTACCAGCCCTCCGCGCAGCCGCCGCTGGCGGCCGGCAAGGTGCGCTTCGTCGGCGAGCCGGTGGCGATGGCCTTCGCGCCCACGCGCGCCGAGGCCGAGGACATCGCCGAGGCCATCGTCGCSGAGCTGGACGAACTGCCGGCGCTSACCGAYGTSGAAGGCGCSCGSCAGGSCAGCGCCAYCGCGCGCGTGCACGAACACTGGAAGGACAACCACTTCCTCACCCTCAGCGCCGACAAGAACTTCGACGCGCTGAGCCGCACCGCCACGGTGGTGGTCAGCCGCAAGATCGACCTGGCGCGCCAGTGCATGGTGCCGATGGAAGGCAAGGCCGTGCTGGCCTACTGGGACCACCAGTTCGACCAGCTCATCGTCTACAGCGCCACCCAGGTGCCGCACATGATCCGCACCGTGCTGAGCCATTGCCTCGGGCTCGAGCAGGAAAAGGTGCGCGTGATCTCGCCCGACGTGGGTGGCGCCTTCGGCTACAAGTGCGTGTTGCAGCAGGAAGAGCTGTGCATCGCCTGGCTGGCCATGACCTACCGCAAGCCCTTCCGCTTTATCGAGGACCGCCGCGAGCACCTGACCGCCGGCGCCAACTCGCGCGAGCACCACTACGAGGTGACCGCCTATGCCGATGCGCGCGGCCGCCTGCTGGCGCTGGACGCGAAGATCGCCATCGACGGCGGTGCCTACTCGGTATGGCCCTTCACCATCGGCCTCGAGCCCGGCCAGGCCATCGGCAACCTGCCCGGGCCCTATGCCTTCGACGGCTACCGCTGCATCACCGAGTGCGTCGCCACCAACAAGCCGGGCTTCGTGCCCTACCGCGGCGTGGCGCGCACCGGCGTGTGCTTTGCCATGGAGCTGCTGATGGATGCGCTGGCGCGCGAGGTCGGGCGCGAGCCGTGGGAGATCCGCTGCGAGAACCTGGTGCAGCCCGAGGCCATGCCCTACGTCAACGTCACCAACAAGCACTTCGACGGCGGCGACTACCCGGCCAGCGTGCGCAAGGCCGCGGAAATGATCGGCCTGGCGCGCGTGCGCGAGCGCCAGCGTGCCGGCCCTGACGGCGCGCGCTACCTGGGCGTGGGCTTCGGCACCTACACCGAGCAATCGGCGCACGGCACCTCGGTGTTCGCCGCCTGGGGCACGCCGGTGATTCCGGGCTTTGACTCCGCCACCGTGCGTATCACGCCCGATGGCGGCCTGGAAGTGCGCGTGGGCGTGCATTCGCACGGGCAGGGCATGGAGACCACCTTCGCCCAGATCGCGCACGAGATCCTCGGCATCGACGTGGCGCGGGTCAAGGTGGTGCACGGCGACACCGGCATCACGCCGTTTTCCACCGGCACCTACGCTTCGCGCTCGCTGGTGATGTCGGGCGGCGCGGTCTCGCGCGCCTGCAAGGCGCTGGTGCCGCGCCTGCTCAAGATCGGCGCGCACATGCTGCAGCAGCCCGAGCACGAGGCGGCGCTCGGCAGCGGGGCGGTGAAGGCCGGCGATGCGGCCGTGGCCATCGCCGAGATCGCCAATGCCTGGTACATCAACCCCCAGCGGCTGCCCGCGGATGTGGACCCCGCCGGGCTGGAAACCACCATGGGCTACAAGCCCGGGGTGGATACCGGCAGCTTCACCTACTCCACGCACGCCGCGCTGGTCGAGGTCGACATCGACTCCGGCCACGTGGAGATCCTGGACTACGTGGTGGTGGAAGACTGCGGCACCATGGTCAACCCGATGGTGGTGGAAGGGCAGACCTACGGCGGCGTGGCGCAGGGCATCGGCACCGCGATGTTCGAGGAGATGCGCTACGACGGCAACGGCCAGCCGCTGGCCTCCACGCTGGCCGACTACATGCTGCCCGGGCCCACCGAGATCCCGTCGATCCGCATCCATCATTTCGAGACGCCGTCGCCGCACACCGAGTTCGGCGCCAAGGGCATGGGCGAGGGCGGTGCCATCGCGCCGCCGGCCGCCATCTTCAACGCGGTCAACGATGCCCTTGGCCAGTTCGGCGTGGAGCTGCTGGAAACGCCGCTCACGCCGCGCAAGGTGCTCGAAGCGCTGGCGCGCGCGGAGCAGCAGGCGCCGCGCAGAACCGCGCCATCTCCGCAACCCGTGCCGGCGAGGGAGGCGGCCTGACCATGAAAGCAGCTGCATTCACCTATCACGCGGCCCCCACGCTGGCCGCCACCTGCGCCGAACTGGCGCAGCGCACCGACAACGCCAAGGTCATGGGCGGAGGCCAGTCGCTGGGCCCCATGCTCAACCTGCGCCTGACCCGGCCCGACACCATCTATGACCTGTCGAAGCTCGAAGAGCTGCGCACGGTCGGGCCGCAGGGCCAGCGTGTGCGTATCGGCGCGGCGGTCACGCACGCGCAGATCGAGGACGGCGTCTTCGCCGAGCTGCGCGGCGCCATGCTGCAGTCCGTGGCGCGCGGCATCGCCTACCGCGCCATCCGCAACCGCGGCACCATCGGCGGCAGCCTTGCCCATGCCGATCCCGCCGCCGACTGGGTGGTGGCGCTGACCGCGCTGGGCGCCGATATCGAGCTGGCCAGCGCGGCCGGCACACGCATGGTGCCGATGACGCAGTTCATGCTGGGCGCCTACACCACCGCGCTTGGCGAGGGCGAGGTCATCGCCGCCGTGCACGTGCCGCGCCAGGGCGATGGCGCGCGCTGGGGATACCACAAGCTGTGCCGCAAGACCGGCGAGTTCGCCGAAGCCAGCTGCGCCGCGTATTTCGATCCTTCCGCGCGCTTCGCCCGCATCGTGCTCGGCGCGCTCGACGGCGCGCCCGCGCTGCTGCCCGGGCTGGCGCGCGAGGTCGCCACGCGCGGTCCAGCCGCGCTGGACGCGCAGGCCATCGCTGCCGCCGTGGCCCAGGCCACGCCAGGCAAGGACGCGATCGACCGCAAGCTCTACTGCACCGCGGCGACGCGCTGCATCGAACAACTTTTCAACTGAGGGCCGCAGTGGAAACCATTGCACTGACCATCAACGGCCGCGCCGCCAGCGGTGCCTGCGCGCACCGTACCCACCTGGGCGACTTCCTGCGCGACGGCCAGGGCCTTACCGGCACCCACCTCGGCTGCGAGCACGGCGTGTGCGGCGCGTGCACCGTGCTGGTGGACGACAAGCCGGTGCGTTCCTGCATCACCTTCGCCGCCGGCTGCGCCGGCAGCAAGGTGGTGACCATCGAAGGCTATGACGAAGATCCCGTGATGCGCGAACTGCGCGTGGCCTTCAACCAGCATCACGCGCTGCAATGCGGCTACTGCACGCCCGGCATGCTGGCCACCGCGCGCGATATCGTGCTGCGCCTGCCGCATGCCGACGAGGCCACCATCCGCCACGAGCTGTCCGGCAACCTGTGCCGCTGCACCGGCTACATGGGCATCGTGGCCGCGATCCGTTCCGTGCTGGCGCAGCGGCAGCCACCCGCCGCGGCAAACGCAGCGCAGGCGGCACCAGGGGGCACGCCCCGCGGCTTCGCCTGTTTCACGCCGGACGCCGATGGCGCCGCGGTCGCCGCGGGTGCGGCCCCGGCCCCGGAAGAGTCGGGGCGCAGTGCCGACAAGAAGGGCTGGTCGCGCATCGACGGCGGCTTCAAGGTGCCGTTCCCGGTCGACGACGTATGGCGCTTCATGGCGGACTTGCCGGCCGTGGCGAGCTGCCTGCCTGGCGCCGCGCTGACCGAGCAGGACGGCGAGCGCGTCAAGGGCCATGTGGCCATCAAGTTCGGCCCCATGGCCGCGCGCTTCAACGGCGCCGCGCGGCTGGAGCGCGACGAGCAGAACCGGCGCGGGGTGCTCAAGGGCGCCGGCCAGGACTCGCTGAGCAACTCCAAGGCGGCCGGCGACATCACCTACGTGCTCAAGGCCGTCTCGCCGGCCGAGACCGAGGTGCTGATCGACCTGCAGTACTCCCTGCAGGGCCCGCTCGCGCAGTTTTCCCGCTCGGGCCTGGTGCGCGATTTCGTGCGGCGCATGATGGCGGACTTCGGCAAGAACGTCACCCGCAGGATGGATCCGTCGCTCTCGGAGAGCGAGCGGAGCAAGGCGGCGACCATGAACCCGGTGGCCATGATGCTCGGCGTGATGTGGGAACGCGTGAAGCGCCTGTTCGGCGCGGGCGGGGATTGAGGCGGGCGGCCGCGCCGGCGCGGCCGGCCAAGGCAAAAAGCCCAATGCAAAAAGCCCGTACGGGGTGAACCGTACGGGCTTTGGGAATCTGGTTGCGGGGGCAGGACTTGAACCTGCGACCTTCGGGTTATGAGCCCGACGAGCTGCCAACTGCTCCACCCCGCGAAACGAAATATACCCGGATCGGGGCGTAATGGAAAGTCCTCATTGGATTTTCTTTTTTCGTCGCAGGTGGGAGTGGGGCGTGAATTCAGCCGTTCCAGCGCGCAAAGATCCCGAAACGCCCGGCATCTGCGCGGTACGAAGTGGGAAAAACCGCATTCGCGGTCAACGTCGAGGCGTGCGGGGAAGCGCCCGGCCGCTGCTGCGCAGGCAAAATGCCGCCGGCTCAGGGGCCGCAAGGCGCTCACAAGAGGCACCAAGCGGCCATAGGCGGCCACAAGCGGCCACAAAGGATCGCAGGATCCCCACTCGCGCAGGGAACGCAGACTTAGCCGGTGCTGCCGTCCGCCTTCTGTACGGGCGCCAGCGTGAACCGGGCCGACAGGTCGGCTTCCCCGCTGAGCGGATCCTGGGGTTGGACGATGCCCTTGGTGCTGAGCTTGGTCAGCGTGCGCGCGGCCTGGATCGGGCTTACGCCCGCGGCCTTGGCGACCTGATATGCATCCATCGGGGTGCCCGTTTTCTGCAGGGCGTCGATTACTGCCTGTCGGGTGTCGTGATTGTTGTTCATTTCCGGGCGCGGGTTGGATTTGCTCAGACTAGACGGACTGAGGCGCGCGCGCAAGCCCGGGTTCTCGCCAATCCCGCCGGTGCCGTCGCTGTTTTATGCCGGCCTGCGCGGCTGCGCGCCGCGCGGCGCGGTTGCGCCGCCGGCCCGGCACGTCAGAATAGAGGGTCTGACGCAAGATGCACCACAAGCACAATGACGCAAACTCTCCTGCTGATCGACGGCCTGAACATCCTGCGCCGCGTCTACGAGGCCAACCCGGCGCAAGACATCCCGGCCAAGGTCGAGGGCGCCGTGATCTCGGCGCTGGCCTCGTTCCGGCGCGCGCTCACCGAGTGCCGCACCACGCATGCGCTGGCTGCCTTCGACGCCGGCGGCAAGACCTGGCGCCACGATCTGTACCCGCAGTACCGCCAGCACCGCAAGCCCATGGATCCCGAACTGGCCGAGGTGATTCCCGATTTCCGCCTGACGCTGACCGAGGTGCTGGGCCTGCAGACCGTCGCCATCGACGGCTACGAGGCCGACGACATCATCGGCACCGCCTACTACCGCTGGATTGCCGCCAAGGACGGCGCGGCGATTCCCGTGAGCACCGACAAGGACGTGCTCCAGCTCATCGCCGACGGCGCCGTCGTGCGCAACCACTTCGCCACCGCGAAGAACGGCGAGCGGTCCTGGTTCGACGAGACCTACGTGATGGACAAGTTCGGCGTGGCCAGCCACCAGCTGGCGGACTATCTTGCCCTGCTGGGTGACAGTTCGGACGATATCCCCGGCATCAGCAAGATCGGCGCCAAGACCGCCGCCCGGCTCCTGGTGCAGTACGGCGACCTCGAAGGCGTGCTTGCCAACGCGGGCGAGGAGAAGGGCGTGATCGGCAAGAACCTGGCGGAACAGGCCCATCTCGCGCGCCTGTCGCGCCAGTTGCTTTCGCTCAGGACCGATGCGCAGCTCGGGCTCACATGGAACATGCTGCGGCTGCCCGAGCAGGCCTAGCGGCGATGCCGCGACGTGGCTCCCGCATGCCCTGCGCACGCCTTGCGCATGCCGTGCCCGCGGCCTCGCCTAGTCGAGCGCGGGCAGCATCTTGGCCGGGTTGAGCAGGTTCTTGGGGTCGAGCGCGCGCTTGACCTGCCACATCAGCTCCAGCTCCACCGGCGACTTGTAGCGCTTCAGGTCGTCGCGCTTGGCCACGCCGATGCCGTGCTCGGCGGAGATCGAGCCATGTTCGGCGTGCGCCAGCGAGTCCACCGCCTCGGTGATGGGCGCATACCACCGGCCAAGGAAATCCGCCGCACTGGTGTCCCTGGGCCGCAGCGGGTTGAAGTGCACGTTGCCGTCGCCCATATGGCCGTAGATCACCATGCGCGCGGCCGGCTCGAGCGCCAGCACCCTGGCCGACGCCTCGCCGATAAAGGCGGCGATGCGCGACAGCGGCACCGAGACATCGCACTTGATGCTGCCGCCGGTGCGGGTCTGCGCGTCCGAGATTTCCTCGCGGATGCGCCAGAAGGACTGCGCATCCGCCACGCTGGCGGCCACTGCCGCGTCCTGCACCAGTTGCTGCTCCAGCCCGGCTTCCAGGATTTCCATCAGGGTGGCATCCAGGCTTTCGCTGCTGCCGCCGGAGGTCAGCTCGATCAGGACCATCCAGGCCGGTTGGCCGGACAGCGGCGAGGCCACGTCGCCCAGGTATTCCAGCACCAGCTCGAGCGCCGGCGCGGAGATCAGCTCGAAGGCGGTGACAGCCTGGCCGCCATGCTGCTTGGCCAGGCCCAGCAGCCGCACCGCGGCCTCCGGGTCCGTCACCGCCACCAGGGCCACGGCGCTGGCGCGCGGCAGCGGCATCAGCTTGAGCACGGCGGCCGTGATGATGCCGAGGGTGCCTTCCGAGCCGATGAAAAGCTGCTTGAGGTCGTAGCCGGTATTGTCCTTGCGCAGCCCGCGCAGGGACGAATAGATGCGGCCATCGGGCAGCACCGCCTCGATGCCCAGCACCAGGTCGCGCATATTGCCGTAGCGCAGCACGGCGGTGCCGCCCGCGTTGGTGGCCAGGTTGCCGCCGATCTGGCACGAGCCCTCGGAGCCGATGCGCAGCGGAAACAGGCGTTGTTCCTGCTCGGCGGTGGTGCGCGCCGCGTTGAGCGTCACGCCGGCCTGCACGGTCATGGTGTCGTTGACGGTGTCCACCGCCAGCACGCGGTTCATGCGCGCCAGGCTGAGCACCACGGCGCTGCCGCTGGCGTCCGGCACCGCGCCGCCCATCAGCGAGGTGTTGCCGCCCTGCGGCACCACCGGCACGTCGTGCGCGTGGCACCACGCCATCACCGCGCTGACCTGCTCGGTGGTGGAGGGCAGCACGACCACCTGGGCCTTGCCGCGATAGAGGCGGCGGTAGTCCGTGACGAAGGCTTCGGTGTCGGCGTCGCCGCTGAGGCAGGCGCCGGCGCCGACGATGGCGCGCATGGCTTCGAGCGTGGTTGCGGGGCTGTGGTCGGGGGTGGTGGCAGGCATGTCGGTGTGTGGCGTGGCCAGGAGGGCAGGCGCGGCGCGCGCGCGGGTGTCGCGCGCGGCCGGGCGCTCAGGAGAGCGGAGAGCGGAGGTTGAGCGGGAAATGAGCCGGTTGGCGGGCGGCGTTCAGTAGGCTGCCGAAGGGCCGGCGGCCGGCGCCGCGGCGGAACCGATGAATTCCGCGGCCAGGCGGCGCGCCGCGCCGGCATAGAGCATCACGTCCACGCCGGTGGCCACGAAGGTGCAGCCCAGCTCCAGGTAGCGCCGGGCCAGGCTGGTGTCGGAGGTCAGCGTGCCGGCGGCCTTGCCACTGGCGACGATGGTGCGCATGGCGCCCTCGATGGCGGCCTGCACCTCGGGATGGCCCGGGTTGCCGCGGTGGCCCATCGACGCGGCCAGGTCGGCCGGGCCGATGAACACGCCGTCCACGCCGTCCACCGCGCAGATGGCTGGCAGGTTCTTCAGCGCGGTCACGGTCTCGGCCTGCACCAGCAGGCAGATCTCATCGTCGGCCACCGCCAGGTAGTCGGTGCGCGCGCTCCAGCGCGAGGCCCGGGCGATCGCGCTGCCCACGCCGCGCACGCCCTGCGGCGGATAACGCGTGGCAGCCACCATGGCGGCCGCCTGCTCGGCGGTATCCACCATCGGCACCAGCAGGCTCTTGGCGCCGATATCGAGCAACTGCTTGATCAGCGGCACTTCGCCCGCCACCGCGCGCACCACGGGCTGGGAGGGATAGGGCGCGATCGCCTGCAGCGCATGCAGCATGTCGCCCAGCTCGTTGGGCGCGTGCTCGCCGTCGACCAGCAGCCAGTCGAAGCCGGCCGTGGCCGAGACTTCGGCCAGGTAGGGCGATGCCATCGACAGCCACAGGCCGATCTGGGGCTTGCCGGCCGCGAGCGCGGCCTTGAAGGGGTTGTTTGCGGGCATGATGTTCCGGATGGTGTTGGTCGGGTTGYGGCGGTGGGTGGCCTGAAGTTTAGCGCGCCTCTCAGCCCAACTGGCCCTGGCAGATGTATTTGGTGTGCATGTAGTCATCCAGCCCGTGGCGCGATCCCTCGCGGCCGTAGCCCGATTCCTTCACGCCGCCGAACGGCGCCGCCTCGGAGGCAATGGCGCCTTCGTTGACGCCGACGATGCCGGTCTCCAGCGCCTGCGCCACGCGCCAGATGCGGCGCACGTCGCTGGAGTAGAAGTAGGCCGCCAGGCCGAACGGCGTGTCGTTGGCGTCGCGCACCACTTCGTCTTCGTGCGTGAAGCGGAACACGGCGGCCACCGGGCCGAAGGTCTCCTCGCTGGACAGGGCCATGTGCGGGGTGGCGTGGGTGAGCACGGTGGGCGCGTAGTAGTGCGGGCCGTCGTTGCGGCGCACGCGTTCGCCGCCGACCACCAGGCGCGCGCCCTTGGCGACGGCGTCTTCCACGTGGCGGGCGATCTTCTCCACCGCGCGGGCATTGATCATGGGGCCGATCTGGGCCGCTTCCTCGGTGGCCGGGCCCACGTGCAGCGCCGCCACGCGCAGCGCCAGCCGCTCGACGAAATCGTCGTGCACGCCGGCCTGCACGTAGACCCGGTTCGGACACACGCAGGTCTGGCCGCCGTTGCGGAACTTGGACGCCATCAGGCCGTCGACCGCGGCATCGAGGTCGGCATCGTCGAACACGATAAAGGGCGCGTTGCCGCCCAGCTCCAGCGAGAGCTTCTTGAGCGTGCCGGCGGATTCGCGCGCGAGGTGCTTGCCTACCGGCGTGGAGCCGGTGAAGGTGATCTTGCGCACGCGGCTGTCGGCCAGCCAGCTGTCCACCACCGCCGGCGTGCCTTCGCGCGAGGCGGTGACGATATTCAGCACGCCCGCGGGGAAGCCCGCCAGCTCGGCCAGGTAGACCAGCGCCAGCGCGGTCAGCGGCGTGTCCTCCGCCGGCTTGGCCACCACCGTGCAGCCGGCGGCCAGCGCCGGCGCGATCTTGCGCGCGATCATGGCCAGCGGGAAATTCCACGGCGTGATCGCCGCCACCACGCCGACCGGCTCCCTGAGCACCAGCATCTTGCGCCCGGGCACGGCCTCGGCCACGATCTCGCCGCTGATGCGGGTGGCTTCCTCCGCAAACCACTCCACATAGGACGCGCCATACAGCACTTCGCCGCGGCTCTCCTGCAGAGGCTTGCCTTGCTCACTGGAGATGATGCTTGCCAGGTCGTCGCGGTGCTCGAGGATCAGCGCGTGCCAGCGCTTGATCAGTTGCGCCCGCTCGCGCGCCGGGCGGCGGCTCCAGGCCGGGAAGGCGGCATGCGCGGCATCGGCGGCGCGCGCCGCGTCGGCGGCGGTGCTGTCGGGCACGCAGGCGAAGGCGGCGCCGGTGGCCGGGTTACGGACGTCGAAGCGCTGGCCGGCATCGCTGGCGCACCATGCGCCCTGGATGAAGTTGCCGGTGCGCAGCAGCGCGGGATAGGACAGGGGAAGCGAGGTCATGGGCTTGCCGGGATTCAGGGGTTGTTCGGGTTTGGCGCGCGTTTGGGCGGGGACTCAGCTGACGATGCCCAGGTGCCAGGGCACGAACTCGTTGTCGCCCAGGCCCAGCGCTTCGCTCTTGGTTGCCTCGCCCGAGGCGGCCCGCAGGATATGCTCGAAGATCCGCTGGCCCATCTCGGCCACGCTCAGCTCGCCGTCCAGCACCAGCCCGCAGTTGATGTCCATGTCGCCTTCCAGGCGCGTGTACATCGGCGTGTTGCTGGCCAGCTTGATGGTGGGCGCTGGCTTGGAGCCGAACATGGAGCCGCGCCCCGTGGTGAAGCAGATCAGGTTGGCGCCGCTGGCGATCTGGCCGGTGGCGGCCACCGGGTCGTAGCCGGGCGAGTCCATGAAGACAAAGCCCGCCTGGTCGATGGGCTCGGCGTATTCGTAGACGGCCTGCAGCGGCGTGGTGCCGCCCTTCATGGCCGAACCCAGCGATTTCTCGAAGATGTTCGCCAGCCCGCCCTGCTGGTTGCCGTGGCCCACCACGCCGTTGAACTGCGCGTTTTGCCCGGCGGTGTAGCGCTCCCACCAGGCCAGGCGGTCGAGCAGCTTCTGGCCCACCTCCGGGGTTACCGCGCGGCGCGTGAGCATGTACTCGACGCCATGGATTTCCGGGGTCTCGGACAAGATGGCGGTGCCGCCGTGGCGCACCAGGATGTCCATCGCCGCGCCCAGCGCCGGATTGGCGCTGATGCCTGAGAAGCCGTCCGAGCCGCCGCACTCCAGGCCGATCTTCAGGTGGCTGGCCGGCACCGGCTGGCGCACCGCGGCGTTGGCTTCGGGCAGCATTTCCTCGATGGCGCGGATGCCCGCCTGGATGGTGGCGAGCGTGCCGCCGACTTCCTGCATGACCATGGTGCGCACGTGGCTGCCGGGCACCAGGCCCTGCGATTCCACCAGCGCCGCCACCTGGTTGCGCTCGCAGCCCAGTCCGACGATCAGCACGCCGGCCAGGTTGGGGTGGCGCGCATAGCCCGCCAGCGTGCGGCGCAGCACGTCGAAGTGTTCGCTGGGCGACGACATGCCGCAGCCGCTGCTCTGCGCGAAGGCCGCCACGCCGTCCACGTTGGGATAGGCCGCCATGCGCTGCGGCGTGAAATGGTCGGCGATATGCCGGATCACCGTGGCCGAGCAGTTCACCGAAGACAGGATGCCGATGAAATTGCGCGTGCCCACGCGGCCGTCGGGCCGCACGAAGCCCATGAAGGTGGCGCGCTCGGCCTCGGGCACGTAATCCACCGGCCGCACGTCCTCGCAGAAGGCCGGGTCGCGGTAGAAGTCCACCAGCGCCAGGTTGTGCGAATGCACGTGGTCGCCGGCCTCGATATCGCGCGCGGCCACGCCGATCACGGTATCGAACTTGCGTATCTGCGTGCCCTTGGCGATCGCGCAGGCGGCGATCTTGTGCCCGGCCGGCACCTGGGCGCGCACGCGCAGTCCCAGCCCGGGCAGGCTCTGGCCAAGCGCGAGCGCATCGCGGGCAATCAGCACGTTGTCGTTCGCGTGCAGGCGGATCAGGCAGCCGGGGGCTGCGGGCGTGGCGGGCGTGGCGGGCGTGGCGGGGGCGGCAGTGTTCACGGGGCGGTCAACCTTGTTGCAGCAGTTCTTTGAGCTTGAGGCGCTGGATCAGGTGGGTCTCCTGTTCGTACACCGTGCTGACGTAGCGCTTGTATTCCGGGCCGTCCAGGTACATCACGGGCGCGTCGATGCGCGCCGCCACCTGCTGGAATTCCTTGCTGGCCACGGCCTGGCGGAACGCATCGCGCAGCGTCTTCTCGATGGCCGGGTCCAGTCCCACCGGCGCGCCGATGCCGTTGGGCGCTTCCACCACCACGTTGTAGCCAAGCTCCTTGAGCGTGGGCGTGTCCTTGAAGCGGGGCGTGCGCTGGGCACCCCAGGTGGCCAGCAGGCGCAGCTTGCCGGCTTCCACGTGCGGCGCCCACGAGCTGGAATCGGCCAGCAGGTCGACCTGCCCGGCCAGCACATCCTGCAGGGCCTGCGCGCCACCCTTGTAGGCGATCGCATTGAAACGGATGCCCGCGGCCTGCGCGAACTCTTCCATGCCCACGTGGGTGGCGCCGCCGATGCCGGCATGCGCGTAGGTGAGCTTGCCGGGGTGCGCCTTGGCCTCGGCCACGACTTCGCCGAGCGACTTGAAGCGCGAACCCGCCGGCACCGCGATGCCGAAGGTCTGGCCGGAGGTGCGCGCCAGGTAGGTCAGCTCGCTGCGCGGGTCCATCTGCAGCATGCCGAGCTGCGAGAAGCGCGTCACCGAGATCGGCACCTGGCCGATGGTGTAGCCGTCCGGCTTCGCGCGCGCCAGTGCCTTGGTGCCGATCATGCCCGAGGCGCCGGCGCGGTTCTCCACCACGATCGACTGCTTGAGCACGACCGAAGCCACCTGGCACAGCGCGCGCATGGACTGGTCGGCCGTGCCGCCCACGGGCCACGGGCAGATGAAGGTGATCGGCCGCTCCGGGTACGCGGCGGCCCGGGCCAGGGCCGGCAGCAGCAGGCCGGCGCCCGAGACCGAGGCAGCGGTGGCAGCGGCGCCGCCGATGAGCAGGCGGCGGCGTCCGGGATTGAAGCCGTGGGGTGCGGTCATGTGTCGTCCTCGCAGGTCGTTATAGGTGTCGTGGGCCGGATGGATCGCGCAGCAACGGTTGCGCATCGGCGAGGCCCGATTGTGGGGGTCCGCTTCATAACAATCCAATCAAAGATCGGAATGGCTTCATAACCTGAAAGTTAAGTAGAATCGGTCCATGCCCCAGATCGACCGCGCCCTGCGCTCCAATATCAAGCTGCGCCACCTGCAACTGGTGGTGGCGCTGGACGAGTTCCGCCACCTCGGTCACACCGCCGACTTCCTCTCGGTGAGCCAGCCGGCGGTGTCCAAGATGCTCACCGAAGTGGAGAAGACGCTCGGCCTCACGCTGTTCACGCGTTCCACGCGCGGCACCGAGCCCACGCCGGCGGGCGCATCGCTGGTGCGCTTTGCCCGCTCGGTGCTGGCGCAATACGAGCGCACGCGCGACGAGATCGCCGCGGAGGCCAGCGGCGCCGCCGGCCGCACGCGCGTGGGATCGATGGGCGCCGCGCTGCCGGTGCTGCTGGCGCAGGCCGTGAGCCTGCTCAAGCAGCGCTCGGCACAGGCCACCGTGCTGGTCGAAGAGGGCGACCTGCCGCACCTGCTGCCCAAGCTGCGCCTGAGCGAGCTGGACCTGATCGTGGGCCGGCTCGAGCCTGGCTACGCGGCGCCCGACCTGCTCACCGAAGCGCTCTACAACGAGCCCATGGTGGCGGTGGTACGCAAGGGTCACGCGCTGGCGCGCAAGCGGCGTCCGGGCTGGCCGGACCTGGCCGGCGTGCCGTGCGTGGTGCCGCCGCCGTGGGCATCGCTGCGCGTCAAGATCGAGCAGGAGTTCTACCGCCATGGGCTGCAGCCGCCCACCGACCTGATCGAATCCTCGTCCTACCTGGCCATCAGCACCTTCGTCGGCCAGGGCGAGGCGGTGGGCTTCCTCGCCCGCTCCGTGGCGCGGCAGCTCGAGCGCGAGGAGCGCGTCCACGTCCTGGCCATGGACCTGTCGCTGGAACTGCCGCCGGTCGGCGTGATCACGCTGCGCGAAGGCCGGCCCACGCCCAGCAGCGTCCAGCTGGTGGCGTGCCTGCGCGCGGCCGCGGCGCAACTTGCCGCCTGATATCGCGGCCTCGATAGTCGCCTGCTTCGCGCCTCGCGCGGGCGAATCCGGCCGGACCCGATCGTTCGCCACCCCCTTGCGCGGCGGGCGGAATTGGCTGGCCGGGCGGTTTCCGGAGATTGCGCCGGCGCCACGGATGAGCGCACGGCGGCGAGACTAAGGCTGGCTCGCGGGCGGCCTGACGAACTTGAGCGTCATGCGGTCCGATTCACCGATGGCCTGGAAGGCCGCGCGGTCGCGATCGCCGCCGCGCAAGGTGGGCGGCAGCGACCACACACCGTCGGGGTGGTCGTGGTCGTCGCGCGGGTTGGCGTTGATCTCGCTGCGGCCGGCCAGGGCGAAGCCCGCCGCGCGCGCGTGGTCGATCACGAAATCCTCGGTGACATAGCCGGTGGCGATCATCTGCTCCAGCGACGTGCCCGGCGGGGCGCGGTGCTCCTCCACGCCCAGCACGCCGCCGGGCTTGAGCACCGCATGGAAGGCGCGCAGGCTCTCGTCCAGGTGGCCATCCTTGATCCAGTTGTGGATATTGCGGAAGGTCAGTACCAGGTCGGCGCTGCCGGCCGGGGCGAAATCGCCGGCACTGCGCAGCGGCAGCGTGCCGACCACCACCTTGTCGTAGCTGGCCGGATCGCGCGCCAGCTTTTGCGCGAAGTTCGCCCTCGATTTCATGCTTTCCTCGCTGGCCGGCCCCACCGCGTAGTGCGCGGCGTACAGCTTGCCGTGTTCGCGCAGCGTGGGCGCCAGGATTTCCGTGTACCAGCCGCCACCCGGTGCGATCTCCACCACCGTCTGGCCTGGCTGCAGGCCAAAAAAGCGCAGCGTCTCGCGCGGATGCCGCCAGGCGTCGCGCGCTTTATTGGCCGCGCTGCGCTGCGGGCCGGCAATGGCCGCGGCCAGCGCGGCATCGCCGCCCGCGGCCCCGACGCTGCGGGCGGCACCGGCCGCCAGGCCGAGCGCGGCGGCGCACGCCAGCAGCACGGCTTTGCGCGCCGGGATGTGCAGTGAAGACATCTGGATCATGGTGTTCCTTGTCTGAGGCAGGGCGCGGCGGCGGCCGCGCGGCGTGCTGAAGTGCATCATCGCACACGATTCCGGACGCGGTGCTGCATCGTGTCAAGCATGCATAAGTGTCTTTTGGATCACCGCAAAGCAGGGCGGGCAGCGCGAAGGCGCGCGAAAAACGCCGGTGCGGACGCCCCGAAACCCGCATAAGACCATGTTATCGGGCATGAATTGGCACGCGGCCTGCGTTTTCTCCTAAAATCCGCTATCTTTCTCACTTTTGAGTCGGCGTGTCTTCCAGCCTTCGGACCGGAGCCGCCTTGTTGAACGCAACCGGCAAGCTTTCGCCCGCCATTGGCACGAGGCCCTTCGACGCCGGCGCTACAAAGCGCTCTCCAGCGCCTTTTTCATGAGCAATCTCAACCAGCAAAGCATCCTCTCCGTCCACCACTGGACCGACACGCTCTTCAGCTTCACCTGCACCCGCGATCCTGGCTTCCGCTTCGAGAACGGCCAGTTCGCCATGGTGGGCCTGGAGGTCAACGGCCGCCCGCTGCTGCGCGCCTACAGCATCGCCAGCGCCAACTACGAGGAAACGCTGGAATTCTTCAGCATCAAGGTGCCTGACGGCCCGCTGACCTCGCGCCTGCAGCACCTGCGCGAAGGCGACCAGATCTTCGTCGGCAAGAAGCCCACCGGCACGCTGCTGGTCGACAACCTGCTGCCTGGCAAGACCCTGTGGCTGCTGGCCACCGGCACCGGCCTGGCCCCGTTCCTGTCGATCATCCGCGACCCGGAAGTGTACGAGCGCTACGACAAGATCGTGCTGACCCACACCTGCCGCTTCGTCGAGGAACTGGCTTACCGCGAACTGATCCAGGAGCACCTGCCGCAGCATGAATACCTGGGCGAACTGGTGCGCGACAAGCTGGTGTATTTCCCCACCGTGACCCGCGAGGAATTCGACAACCAGGGCCGCATCACCGACCTGATCGCCTCGGGCGAACTGTTCGAGCGCCTGGATGTGCCCTCGTTCTCGCTCGAGAACGACCGCATCATGCTGTGCGGCAGCCCCGACATGCTCAAGGATGTGCGCAACATCCTGGTCGAGCAGCACTTCGTCGAAGGCAATATGAACCACCCGGGCCACTTTGTGCTGGAAAAGGCCTTCGTCGGCTGAGCCTGCCGCTCACACCTGATACGACGGGCGACAGGGATGTCGCCCTCGCTTCCCGGCGGGGTTTTTCCCGGCGGCTAGGCCTGCTGGCGGGACATCACCCAGAAGTGCATGCCCAGGGTGGTCAGGAAGACCCCCGCCAGTTGCATCCATCCCGAGTCCGCTCCCAGCGCCAGGCATAGTCCCGCCGCGCCTGCGGCCGCGCCTGCGCGCCCGCGCCAGGCGCCGCGCCGCACGCCATGTCCCGCGCACGCCGGACCACCCGCTTCGTCAGCCGGTACGGGGCCTGCCGCCCCTTGCGCGATCGCGCTCGCTTGTTCCGTCGTTCGTTCCATTGCCTTGCTTCCCCGCTTTGCCGGCAAGGCCGTCATGCCTCGCGCCCGGCAGGCTACCGCGCGCCTGAGCGCCGGCGCAAAGAAGGAAACTGCCCATCGATATGCGCCCACCGGCTTTGGGCGCCCTGGCGTGAACCGCATATTCACTTGCGTTCTTATTCGTTAAGAACCGCGCAGGCGCGGCGTATGTTCACGGCTTGTCCGCGCGGACCGGGCCCATCGCCCATGCCGCCGCATCCCGAACCAGGAACAGGAGTCTTCGATGAGCGTGGAAATCATTGGCATGATCCAGACCCAGAAGCAGTCGGAGATCCATCCGGCCAGCGGGCCGGTGGTGGATCGCGACTATGTGCGAGCCTTCGCGCAGGCGCACGAACAGGCCGGCTTCGACCGCGTGCTGGTGCCACATCACTCCACCGGGCCCTCGGCCACGCTCACCATTTCCTACGCGGCGGCCGTGACCGAGCGCGTGCATTTCATGCTGGCGCACCGGCCCGGCTTTACCGCGCCCACGCTGGCGGCGCGGCAGATCGCCTCGCTCGACCAGTTCAGCGGCGGCCGGCTCGGCGTGCATTTCATCTCCGGCGGCTCGGACTCGGAGCAGCAGCGCGACGGCGATTTCCTCAGCCATGACGAGCGCTACGCGCGCACCGATGAGTACCTCGGCATCCTGCGCCGCATCTGGACCGAGGACAAACCGTTCGATCATGAAGGCAGGTACTACCGCTTCACGCAGGGCTTCTCGGAGGTCAAGCCAGCGCAGCGCCCGCATGTGCCGGTCTTCTTCGGCGGCGCCTCGGACGCCGCCATCGAGGTCGCCGGGCGTCATGCCGATGTCTACGCGCTGTGGGGCGAATCGCTGGACCAGGTGCGCGACATCACCACGCGCGTGCGTGCCCAGGCCGCGCAGAACGGCCGGCAGGTGCGTTTCTCGGTCTCGTTCCGCCCGATCCTGGCGCAGACCGAAGCGCTGGCCTGGGAGCGCGCCGAGCGCATCCTCGCGCAGACGCGCAGCCTGCGCGACGCGGCGGGCCTGGGGCAGGGCGGCCCGCAGCAAAGCGAAGGCGCGCGCCGCCTGCTGGCCGCGGCCGGGCAGGGCCCGCGCGTGGACAAGCGCCTGTGGACCGAGATCGCGAAGCTGACCGGCGCACGCTCCAACTCGACCGCGCTGGTCGGCACGCCCGAACAGGTGGCCGATGCGCTGCTGGACTACTACGACCTTGGCGTCACCACCTTCCTGATCCGCGGCTTCGATCCGCTGGAAGACGCGGTGGACTACGGCCGCGAGCTGATCCCGCGCGTGCGCGAACTGGTGGCGCAGCGCGAGGCGGCAACCGGCGCCGGGCGCCGCGCGGCGTGACGACGACAGGCATATGACGAACCGCAACATGACGGCATCCAGAAGACAATTCCTGCGCCTGGGCGCGGCGGCGGGCGTGGCAGTGGCAAGCGGCACGCTGCCGCTGGCCGCGGCGGCGCAGGCGCGTCCCGTGCTCAAGGCCGGCGACCAGAAGGGCGGCCTGCGCGCCTTGCTGGAGAGCGCGGGCGAACTGAAGAACCTGTCCTACGACATCCAGTGGACGGAGTTTCCCGCCGCCGCGCCACTGGCCGAAGCGCTCAACGCCGGCGCGGTGGATTGCGGCCCCATCGGCGACGCGCCGGTCATCTTCGCGCTGGCCGCGGGCACGCCCATCAAGATCATCGGCGCCAACCGCTCGGACCCGTTCGGCACCGCCGTCCTGGTGCGCGCGGATTCGCCCCTGAAGACCGCGGCGGACCTGCGCGGCAAGAACATCGGCACCAACCGCGGCTCCATCGGCCACTTCGTCACGCTCAAGGCGCTCGCATCGGCGGGGCTCAAGCCGGAGGACGCCAACCTGCGCTTCCTGCCGCCGGCGGACGCCAAGCTGGCGCTGGTCAACGGCTCGATCGATGCCTGGGCCACGTGGGAGCCTTACACCGCGCTGGCCGAGACCAGCGGGCACGCGCGCGTGCTGGTCAACGGCCGCGGCCTGTGGTCGGGCCTGAGCTACCTGGCCGCCACCGACAGCGCGCTGGCTGCCAGGCGCGAAGTGCTGCGCGACTTCCTGCAGCGCGCGGCGCGCGCGCAGGCGTGGTCCTACCAGCATGTGGATGGCTTCTCCGCGGCGCTGGCGCGCATCATCGGCATCCCGCCCGAAGCGGCACGGCTGCAGTTCGAGCGGCGCCGCACGCAGTGGCGCAATATCGATGCCACGCTGATCGCGGAGCAGCAGCGCACGGCGGATTTCTACCTGAAGGCGGGTTTGCTCCGGCAGCGGCTGGATGTGCGCACCACCTTCGATACGGGCTTCCCGCTGGCCGCCCAGGCGGCGGCGTAGCCAGCCGCCGGCCCGGCGCTCAGAGCGGCAGGACGGGTTCGGGCGCCAGCGCGCACACCACCCGGTTGCGGCCACTGCGCTTGGCTTCGTAGAGTGCTTCGTCGGCGCGCCCGTAGGCGTGCTCGAAGCTGGTGCCGCGCGGGTTCCAGCTCACGCCGAAGCTCGCCGTCACCTGCAGCCCGGGCGCCTCGGCAAAGACACAGGCCGCAATGCGCAGGCGGATGCGGTCGGCCAGTTCCATCGCGGCGGCGAGCGAGCGCGCCGGCAGCAAGGCCGCGAACTCCTCGCCGCCCATGCGCCCGACGGTGCCCGCATCCAGTACGGCCTGCGCCAGGCAGTCGGTGATGCCGCGGATCACCGCGTCGCCCACCGGGTGGCCGAGTGTGTCGTTGACCCGCTTGAAGTGGTCGATGTCCAGCACGATCAGCGCCATGCTGCCGCCGGCCAGGACCATGCCGGCCTGCTCGATCACCGCGCCGCGGTTGAGCGCGCCGGTGAGGGTGTCGCGCGTGGCGCGGAACGCAAGCTCGCGCGCCAGCTCCTGCAGGCGCTGGTTGAGCCGGTTCATTTCCAGTTCCTCGCGGTCGCTGCGCCGGATCAGGCGCCGCGTCTCGCGCATCAGCCGCTCGTAGTGGCCAATCAGCTCGCCAAGCGTGCGGCGGTACGCCTCGGCGCTGGCGCGCGGGTCGCCGAAGACCGCGCGCGCCCCGGCCAGGGCGCTGTTCTCCGACTCGAAAAGATCAGGCTCGGACATCGGCGGATCGGCGCGTATCAGCCTGCGGTGGTGGCGTGGTCGATGAACTCGATGGCAGGGAAATCGGCGTGCAGCTCCTGCCCGAACTCCAGGATGGTGTCGTCGTCGACGTCGTGGTACCAGTTCACGATCACGTGGTTGCCCTTGTCGGCGGCKTCGTTCAKKGCGTCGAACATGCTGAACAGCAYCTTGGTGCTSGAGCTGTTGAAGTAGGTCAGCGCCACATGCGCGGTGACCTCGGTGTCCTCGCAGGCGGCCAGGTACTTGCGCAGGCGCACGATCACATCGCCGTAGAACACGGCGGCGTTCTCGGGATAGGACTCGCCCTTGAGCGACAGCGTATGCCGCGCGAAGTCGAGATTCACCTCGGGCGAGGAGGGGGTTGCGGCGATGAACAGGTTTTCCATGACGTTCTTTTCTCGTCCTGCTCAGATCGTGGCGACCAGGTGGAACATGGTCGAAGCCGGATCGGCGTCGATCGGCTGGAAGTTGTACTCCAGGGGCGCGCTGGCGTCGCGCGCCACGGTCAGGAAGCCCAGGCCGGCGCCCTTGCTTCCCTCGGGTGCCTCGGCCCGCATGGTCTCCTTGTAGGCCTGCTTGATCTGGTCCAGCGTCATCGTGCGCAGCGGCTCCAGCGCGGCGCGCAGCTGTGCCACGCGCGAGATCGCCACGGGGTTGGAGCACATCAGGCGGTAGCGCTCGTCGATCATGCTGATGCACACCGAGCCGTGGCGCAGCTGGTTGGTGTCCTGCGTGGGTGGCGTCAGCGCGTCAGACGAGTAATGGACGATGTTCTGCGCCATCTCCACGAACGACGAGAACAGCTTGCGCCGCGTGCCGTTGTCCACGCCGCTGACCGCCAGCTGAAGCCGCACCGCGTCCGACATGGCAGCGATGATGTTCTGGGAGAAATAGCCCACGTAGTAGAAGATCACGTTGCGTTCCCGGGCCATTTCGAAGAAGGCCCCGTATTCATGGTCAATCGAAGTACCGCTCATCGGCGTTGTCATCGACGTTGTCATCGGCGTTGTTGTCAGGCCCCGCCACGCATTCCCGGCTATTGAACGCGGAAGCAGAAGAAGGTGAGGTCGTCGCGGCGGCTCTGCTGGCCTTGCCAGGCGCCGTACTGCGCCAGCACGGCCTGGTTGATGCGCGCGGCCGGCTCGAGCCGGGCGGCCCGCACCGCCTCGCGGATACGGCGCTTGCCGAAGGCGATCTCCTTGGGCCCGCCGATCTGGTCGACCAGCCCGTCGGTGGTCACGAACACCAGGCTGCCCGGCGCGGTCTGCACGGTGCGGTTGCGCCATGCGAAATCCATGCCGGTGTCGACATAGCCCGCGCCCATGCGCTCGCCGTCCACCATCTCGCCGTCGTCGTCGCCCGCATGCAGCACGAACAGGGAGCTCTTCGCCCCCGCGAAGGACAGCCGCCGGCTGGCGTTGTCGAACCAGAAGAAGGCCGCGTCCAGGCCGTCATTGGATTCAGGCGTATCGCCGTTGCATTCCACCTGGCCGAGCATCTGCTTGATGCCGCGGTTGACCGCCATCAGCAGCGCGCCGGGGTCGCGCGGGCCGCGCTGCTCGATCGCCTGCGTCAGGATGGACGAGGCGATCAGCGTCATGAAGGCGCCCGGCACGCCGTGCCCGGTGCAATCCGCCAGGGCCGCGAACCAGCCGTCCTCGAATGCCGCGAAGTGATAGAAATCCCCGCCCACCACGTCGCGCGGCTCCCACACCAGCCCGGCATCGCCGAGCGTGCGGGCCATGGCCTCGCGCGAGGGCCGCAGCATCGAGCGCTGGATGATGCTGGCGTAGTCGATGCTGTGCATGATCTGGCGGTTCTTCTCCGCCTGCATGTCGGCCACCACCCGCATCAGCTGCAGGCCACGCCCGAGGCCGAGGAAATGGCCGTCGCGCGCGATGATGAAGCCGTCCGCGAGCGCCTTTTCACCGTATTCCACCGCCTTGAAGGTGAGCGCCTCGATGCTCATGGCCGCGTCCACCACGAGCGGCTCCTTGTCCATGAAGGCGATGCAGCTCTTGCGGTTGTACAGTTCCCGGTGATAGGGCTTGCTCATCTGCGACATGAAGATCGCGCGGTTGATCAGCCCGATCGGCCTGTCATCCTCGGTCACCGGCAGGCTGTCCAGGTCGCGGTGCTTGCCGAAGACATCCAGGACGTCCTGGTTGGTCTGCTCCGTGGTCACGGATGGCGTGGCGGCGCACAGATCCTCCGCGCAAGGCTGCCGGAAGCGGGCACGCCCTGCACGGGTTTCAACCCCACTGGAACCGGCCGGAACGTCAGACATCGCCAGGGAATCCGGATGATTTGGAAACCGCCGATTCTAGGAGTGGCGTATGTCGGCTTTGTGACGGTTTGAAGAAAAGAGGGGATTTACGGGGGTATTTCAAGAAGGACCGCTCCGGCCGCCGACACGCGCCGGCACGCGCCGGCCCGCTGCGACGGGCTCGCGCGGCGGAGTGGCGGGCGCGCCTTCAGAGGCCGAGCTGCCGCGCGGCCAGGTCCTTCATGATCTCCTCGGCGCCGCCGCCGATCATCATCACCTTGACCTCGCGATACAGGCGCTCCACCCGGCTGCCGCGCATATAGCCCATGCCGCCGAGCAACTGGACTGCGCGGTCGGCGCAGAACTGGAAGGTCTGCGTGGCGAGGTTCTTCGCCATGGCGATCTGCGCCACCGGCGCCGCGCCGTCGTCGAGCCGGCTGGCCAGGTCGTCCAGCATGGCGCGCGTCGATTCGATACGGGTGGCCATATCGATGAACTGGTGCCGCACCACCTGGTGTTCCACCAGCCGTTTGCCGAACGTCTGCCGCTCGCGCGCCCACGCCAGCGCGTCGTGGAAGCAGACCTGCGCGTAGCCGCAAGCCGCCGCCGCGAGCGCCAGGCGCTCATGATTGAAGTTCTTCATGATCGCGGCAAAGCCCTTGCCTTCCTCGCCGATCAGGTTCTCCGCCGGCACCCGGCAGTCTTCGAAGAACAGCTGCGCGGTGTCGGAAGCCCACCAGCCCATCTTCTTGAGCGGCGTGCGCGTGAAGCCCGGGGTATCGCGCTCGATCAGCAGCAGCGAAACACCCCTGGCATCCGGGCCGCCGGTGCGCACCGCCACGGTGAAATAGTCGGCCCGCATGCCCGAGGTGATGTACAGCTTGGTGCCGTTCACCACGTAGTGATCCCCGTCGCGCCTTGCGGTGGTGGCCAGGTGCGCGACGTCGGAGCCCGCCGCGGGTTCGCTGATGGCGAGCGCGGAGATCTTCTCGCCCGCGAGGATCTGCGGCAGGACCCTGGCCTTGAGCGCTTCGCTGCCGGCCGCGGCGATCGGCGGCGCGCCGATCGTGTGCGAGAACAGCCCCGACGCGATGCCGCCGGAGCCGCCCCAGGCGCGCTCCTCGAACAGGATCATGCGATAGAACGCGTCGCAGGGCGCGCCGCCATAGGCCTCGGGAAAGCCGGGTTGCAGCAGGCCCGCCTCGGCGGCCTTGCGGTAGAGCTCGCGCGGAAAGCTCTCGGCCTCGTCCCAGGCCTCGGCATTGGGCGCGACTTCCTTGTCGAAGAAGCGCCGCACGGAGGCGCGGAAGGCCTCGTGCTCGGCGGTGTAGTAACGGGGGTTCGGCGGCTGCAGGATCATATCGTGGCTGGGCATCTCATTGTGCGGACGGGTCCAGGCATTGCGGTGCCTGGTAGAGCGGAAAGCCGTCGAACGGCACCGAGCGCCGGTGCTCGGGCAGCGGCCAGGTGTGCTTGGCATTGGGCACGCCGCCATCCACGCGCAGCGTCGATCCCGTGATGAAGGCCGCCGCCGGCGAGAGCAGGAATACCACGGCGGCCGAGACCTCCGCCTCGGTGCCCAGGCGCTGCAGGGGGACCTTGCGCCCGAGTTGCCGGATTTTCTGCTGGAACGCCTCGGGGTAGGTATCGAAGCCGGAAGAGGCGATCCAGCCGGGCGCCACCGCATTGACGCGCACCCCCGACGCCGCCCATTCGCACGCGGCCGTCTCGGTGAACGACAACATGCCGGCGCGCGCCGCGCCGGAGTGCCCGAGGCCCGGCATGCCGTTCCACATGTCGGCGATGATGTTGACGATGGCGCCGCCGTTGGCCTCCATCCATTGCGTGAAGCATTCGCGCGCGACCAGGAAGCCGCCTGTCAGGTTGTTGCGCACCACGGCTTCCCAGCCCTTGAGGCTGATATCGCGCAGGGCCGACGGATACTGGCCCCCGGCATTGTTGAAGAGGCCGTCGATGCGGCCATGTGCCGCCAGCGCCGCGGCCACGGTGTCGCGCACCTGGGCTTCATCGCGGATGTCGCAGGCGTGCACGCTGACCCGGCCGGTAGCATCCGGCTGCGCGGCGACGATCTCCGCGCGCACCTGCTCCAGCTTCTCGAGCTTGCGCCCGGCCAGCGCCAGCCGGCAGCCGAGACTGGCCAGTTCGTGCGCCGTGCAGCGGCCGATGCCGCTGCCGCCACCGGTGATCAGCACCGTCTGCCCGGCGAACAGGTCCCGGTGGAATACGGATCGGTATTGCATGCCTTGTCCTTTCGGTTGGATTCGCGATGGATGTCGTTCAGCCGGCGCTCAGTCCCAGCCGCTTGACCAGCTTGCCCTGGCTCTCGAAGCGCTGGCGCGCGAACGCCGTGTAGTCGGCGCTGTCGAGGTACGCCATTTCCTGGTCGAGCCGGTCGAGCAGCCTGGCCGTGGACGGCTCGTAGAGCGCGCTTTTGAAGGCGTCGTGCAGCACGCGCACCACCTGCGGGTCCATGTCGCGCGGGCCGGCGATGCCGAACGGGCCGGTCGAGACGATATCGATGCCGAGGTCGCGCAGCGTGGGCACGGCGGGCCAGTGGCGCGAACGCCGGGCCGTCCACAGCACCAGCCAGCGCGCCTTGCCGGCATCGACGTAGCTGCCGATGGTGCCCGCGGTGATGCCCAGGTCGATGTGCCCGCCGAGCGTCGCCGTGATGATCTCCGCCTCGCCCTTGTAGGGCACGTGGTTGAGCTGGATGCCCGCCTTCTGGCAGATCTCCTCCATCGTCACGTGCATGGTGCCGCCCGTGCCGGTGGTGCCGTAGCTGATCTTGCCGGGGCGCCGCCTGGCGTCCTCGACCAGGTCCTGCCAGGTCTTCCAGGGCGTTTCGCTGCGCGTGGCCACGCCGAGCGGATAGCCGCTGAGATGGATGATGTAGGTGAAGTCCTGGAGCGGGTCGAACTGCGTCTTCTGCAGGTGCGGCAGGCGGAAGACCGGCTCCGGCATCACGGTGAGCGTATAGCCGTCGGGGCGGGCGCGCGCCACCAGGTTCGCGCCGAGCAGCCCGGACGCGCCCGGGCGGTTTTCGACGATCACGGGCTTGCCCAGGGTCTTGCCCGCGCTTTCCGCCAGGGCGCGGATGACGGTGTCGGTGGCGCCGCCCGCGCCGAAGGGCACGGTGAGCGTGACCGGCTGGGCCGGGAATGCGGCCGCTGCCGCGTGCCGCGAGAGCGCCGGCAGGGCAGTGCCGAGCGCCAGCGTCAACATGGTCTGGCGGCGTTTGCGATCGAAGGCTGCTGGTTTCATCGGTGTCTCCGTCTTGATTTTGTGGTTCCGATCAGCGAGGTACTGCGCGCGGTTTCAGTCGTGGTGCTCCTGGAGAACGAGTGCGTCGAGCGCCACCGCGCCGTGGCCCGCCGCCTTGACCAGCAGCGGGTTGATCTCCAGCTCCGAGAGCGTGTCGCCCAGCGCGAGGGCGGCATCGGAAACCGCGGCGATCGCGCGCGCCGCCGCCTCGACGTCGGCGGGTGGGCGGTTGCGGTAGCCGGTCATGAGCCGATAGCCGCGCAGCTCGGCGAGCATCGCGTGCGCGATCTCCTGGTCCACCGGCAGCAGGCGGTGCGACACATCCTGGAACACCTCCGTGAAGATGCCACCCAGGCCGACCGTCATCGCAAGCCCGAACACGGGGTCGCGCGTGACGCCGACGATCAGCTCGCACTCGCCGGCTTCCATCTTCTGCACCAGCACGCCGCGCAGCTCCGCCGCGGGCGCGGCCCGGCTCGCGGCCGCCGCAATCTCCCCGGCAGCCGCGCGGACCGATGCGGCGTCCGCGAGGTGCAGGCGCACGCCGCCCACCTCGGTCTTGTGCGGGATATCGGGGCTCAGGATCTTGACCACCACCGGGTAGCCAAGCGCCTCCGCGGCGTCCGCGGCCGCCGCGGGCGTGGTGGCCGCGCGCACGTCGCCGACCGGCACGCCATGGGCGCCGAGGTATTGTTTCGCCTCGTACTCGTCCATGCGCGCGCACGACGGCGCGGGCGCCGGCAGCGTGCGCGCCTGGCCGCGCGCGGCACGCAGCGCGCCCCAGTGCGCGCC
>NZ_JBFTNF010000024.1:0-99915 GCF_056397345.1 Cupriavidus sp. 05N38 | reverse complement strand
CAGCACCCGCTGCCCGCGAATGCCGCCAAGGTGGTGGCCGCCAAGCTGGACCTGGACGACGCCGCCGTGCGCCAGCTGCAGACCGTCCCCGTGCGCGGCAGCATCCCCGGCGGCGTGCCGACCGACCCGACCATCTACCGCTTCTACGAGATCGTGCAGATCTACGGCTCCACGCTCAAGGCGCTGGTGCACGAGCAGTTTGGCGACGGCATCATCAGCGCCATCAACTTCAAGCTCGACATCAAGAAAGTGGACGACCCCGAAGGCGGCCAGCGCGCGGTCATCACGCTCGACGGCAAGTACCTGCCGACCAAGCCGTTCTGAACGGCACGCCGGTGGCGGGATGGCCGCTGCGCAAGCGGCATCCGTCCACCGCCCCCGGCGACGCCCGCCGGACCACCTCGCATCAAATGAAGTTGCCAGCCATGAAGCAGATTCTCCTCACCCTGTTCAGCGTCACCACGATCCTGTCGGCATGGCCGGCATTTGCCGGCCCGGACTGGACCGTGATCGAGCGGGCGCGCGCGCAAGCGCGGGCGCAGCGCCAGAACCCGGAGCCCTCGTCCTGCCTCGCGCAGCACCCCGCCAATCATGCGTTCTGCGCGCCACGCGCGGACGGCGGGCGCCGGTGACATACGTACGTGGGCGACGCAGCGGTCCATCGCGAGGGCGTGCGCACCGCGCCCTGACGAAGCACCGTTCACAACACATTCCCCGATCCGCCATGTAGACCGGGCGCCGCTTGCCGCGCCGCCGCGACAGCCGACTTGGTATCCGTCTGTATCAGCGGCCCGATGCGATACGCACGCTCACCGCCAGGGTGCCAAGTCACTACGGGCCGGATACATCGGTCACCTTAAATGCTTCCTGTAGCGCGGCGGTGGCAGCAAAGACCAGATGGTCCCGCCAGCGACGCAACGCGGCCGCGACTAAACAACGCCGCCGCAGCCCGATACATCACCCTGGAGCTTCATCATGAACACCACCAACGTCACCACCCTCGCCAAGCGCCTTGTTTCCATCGTCGCCTTCGCCGCCGCCGCTGGCGGAATGCACGCGGCTTTTGCCGCCGATGTGGGCGTGGAACATGGGTATCGCTACAACGTATCCGTTGCACGCAACGACGCGCGCGATCCCTATACCGACGGCGCCAACAACGGCAAGCGCGATGCGTTCTCCGATGGCGCATACAGCAGCGCCGCGCAGCAGATCGTTGCCAGCGCTTCGCACATCGGCAAGCGCGACCCGTTCACCGACGGCGCACGCATCGACCAGCGCGATCCCTTTACCGACGGCGCCAACAACGGCAAGCGCGACGCGTTCTCGGAAGGCGCATACAGCGGCGCGGCGCAGCAGGTCGTTGCCAGCGCTTCGCACATCGGCAAGCGTGATCCGTTCACCGACGGCGCACGCATCGACCAGCGCGACCCCTTTACCGATGGCGCCAACAACGGCAAGCGCGATCCGTTCTCGGAGGGCGCGCGGGCCGGTAGCCCGGATGTGTTTACGGACGGTGCGCTTGCGTGATGTGCCGCGGACCGTACGGGTGGGTGAGGGGTGGAGCCATGGCCGGGTTCATGGCGTGAACTCCGCTTCGACAGGCTTGACGAGTTAAATCGCTTGCATCTATCGCCCCCGGTCGATCGGCTGCGGCCCCGGGCAGCAAGGGTGCGGGCAACCCGGCATGAAGTTGATGTGCGCAAAGTCCGGCGGCTCCGCTGATCTTCCTGGCTGGTAACGGGCAATTTCCACAGAGATCATGCTCGCCGGCACACCAAATGTCGTCAGCAACTGTTCCATGTGAGACACGCGCTTGCGTGCAAAAGCATGGCTGATGCCGGCGGTCGGGGCCTCATACACCGCAATATGGAAGCCCTGCTTGTTCTCATAGGCCGCCGGTTCGTCGATCATCCACTCCGCCAGTCTGCGCACCTCCGACGCTGGCAGACGATCCGCGCCGCGCTCGAAATTGCTGTTGAAGGAGATGTCAAAGCTGCACGCCAAGGCGGGCTGCGCGAGGATCGCGGCGACAGCAGCAATGCTGCGGAATATCTTAGACAATGACATAGCCGGCCACGCTATCAGCATTCTCAATACACTGCGGATTCTTTGCCGCAGCCTCCTGCTTGACAACAAACAGCTGGTAAAAATGATCCTTAGTCGCCATGGCATCCTGGAAGTGCGAAACCTCATGTACAAGCGTTAGCAACTGCGAATCGATGAGGTGAGAGTAGGGCGATAGGTCGCAGAATTTCAGTGCAATGGCGATGGTGTGGGTCTTCGTATCTGGAGCACAAACTGCGGCTGCGACCCGTGGATTGTTGCGAGTTTTTGGCGTGCATCCGATGTACTCCATCATCTCGTCGGAATAGCGGACGAAGTTATCCGCGGTCAGCTCCCTGAGGATCGACTCGATGCGAGGAATTCCCTCAAGCAGACACTGGCGGACCTTGTCCTCAGAGGTGCCAAACCAAGTCTCAACTCGCGCTCGATCTGCATCGTTCCACCGACGAAGCTCCACCAACCTCTTGATGCAGCATGAAATCGCCTTGACTCGAAGCGAGAGGATGGCACTGCGAAACTCCCCATTGCTCACGTTCGGGCAGATCCGCGTCGCATCGTCCACGACCTTGCCCGGCTTCTCGGTCAGCTTTTCTGCAGCGACCGGCACGTAAGTGCCTGGGGCGGATGAAGGCTGGTGGAGGTGTCCTGTCCAGTTCACCTCAATGAGGAAGTCCTGCTGTGACGGGACGACGACTGGTTTTATCGCGCACCGACACATCACCCTTGCTCCCCGCACTAGGATTCGCCTTCCATCCATGAGCGTGAAATGCGGAAGGGCGTCGTTCATCACCGGGCCGCCCACGTTGCATGCCGGACAGGTAGCGTGGTCTCCCTCCGCTGCCACACTGACACCGTGATGCGCGAAGCCGATCACTGTGGAAATCAGCGTCCCGTCTGTACTTGTCTTGTCGCCATGCTTCAATGCCTCTCGCATATCCGTCATGCCTTTCTCCGTTGTCAGGTGGATGAGACCCAAAGTGATCGAACCGCCGTGCAGTGTTCCAGCGGATCGGCCAGTTGAGATCGAGAGAGGTCTGCAGGAATGCGAAGAAACGTCTTGTTGAGGGCGGGAATTGAGTTGCGTCAATTGTGTCGAGAAGGCCGGCAGTGGGGCGGGCACCATATGCGCACCGCCGATCCGGGATAGCTATCCTTTGGCAAGGATCGGACGTGACTGACGCGGACCTCTGGCCTATGTGGCTCGCCTCCCCAATCTATAGAGGTGACCAACGAGGGCGTTGGTCATTGCGAAGGTCATTGACGGGTGCCGATGATCTTCCCCCCCCTGGGTCAGCACAATGCCTGCACCCGGTTGACTGCCTGGTCCAGCTGCTGCTTTAGCGGGGCAAGCAGGGCATGCAGGCCATTGCTGGCGGCATGCTCGCCCGCCTGCAATTCCAGCAGCGTCAGCAGAGAGTCCAAGCCGGCGCTGACGCGTATCAGGTCGTCGCAACTCTGCTGGATGGTTTTATAGTTCCACTCAGCGCCGAACGTGGCGTCACTTTCTGGCGGCATCGGATCTGCGACTAGCTTGGCTTCCATTGCAGCATTTCTGGCTTCGGCTGCAGTACGAGGACGACGTTGGCGGGCAGTCATGATGGCTCCTTGGCAGGTAGGGTCGATTGAGACGTCCATGTGGTGGACGAGGTGTCAACGATCCGCGCTCTCGCTGCTTCGGATGACGAGCGCGATAAAGCGCGTGCAGCACAGTACGTTTGCAAGTGCGATGTATGGAGGGTCCGCGACCAAGCAATCTCCGTAAGAGGCTGAGGCATGAGCCATAATGCGACTTTTGTCTGCCCTGGCAACGTGACTGGCATTGCTAACGCCTGCGCTGCATCCGTCAAGCTCTGGCCTGACGCTTGCCCTAGACATGTGTCCGAGATTTTGGCGGCGGTGCCGGCCGGGCGCCTCTGGTCGTGCGCGAACGGATCCGCCTCGCCGGTACGGAAGAGGTTTTCTGCGGGCCCTCGCTACCTGCCATGCGGCACGTACCCGCGACAGCCAGCGACGGCATACGCACCAATGTACCTTACAAGGATAATTTGTCCTAATTGAAATGCGTGATCGCGTCGAGGAACTGATAGATTTCGTGGCGGAGGGTCATCGCCGCTACAAGCACATGGAAGACCTGACCGGGATCAAGGCGGACAGTTGGAAGAACGCATGCCGGGGGCAGCAGCGATTCACGCAGGAAATGATCGAGAAGATGGCGGAGATTTGGCCGCAGTATGCGTACTGGCTGGTCACCGGGCGAACCGATGCGGAGCACGGCCACACGTCGCCGATTCTTGAGCGGATAGCACGTGATCTGAAGAAGGTTAGGGGGCCAGAAGGATAGTTGGTGAGGTAGGGGAAAATCCCCGACCTACGCAGTTATTGCGAGTCTCGAACACCCCGGCAGCCCGGGAATATTGACCGGCCCCAGAACGCACCTCCTTCCTGCATTTGGCCCCCGCTTTGCAATACGCTTGAGCATCGGTCTCCCGCAACGCGGGCAGCTTGGTGCCACGGCGTGCGGCCGGTTTCCTCGACCATGTGGCCGCGCGTCCGAAACGCCGCACCCACAAGCAGTTCAAACTGGTAAAACCCGCCGCCCTGCGGGCCACCATCGGCCACCCCGACCCGGCGGAAATCCGCGGCATGATCCACGGCCTGCACAAGGCGCGACGCGTCTACCCCGGCCGCATGCTGCCGCGCCTCTGCGTCGCCTGTTGCTCGGCTATGTGCCGCGACGATCGGAGGTAAGCGCCGGTGAACGCAATGCCAGCGTCAGCACAGCGCCTGCACGCGGTTGACCTAGCCCAATCACCAGGGCCACCCACGCCCGCCAAAGTCCAACACCCGCCAGCGAACCAGTTCAGCCATCGATAGAGGCCGCTGGGCTTGCCTTCTCAAAAATTGCTCTGCGGCGTCCGGCCTCTGCCTAGGCCACCGATGCAGTGATCACCCGGGTTTCTCGCATCCTCCGAGAAGCGGCCTCCGCCCTCTGGGCTGAATTCGTCGAACTGCTTGCTCTACCCCCGGACAATGGCCCTGGCGCAGGGAATTTAGATGTTCAGCTTGTGTGAATGTTGCATAGGACATTTCCTATCGACATACTGACGAGCAAGAGAACGAGTACGCATACGCGTGCCATAGATCGGGCAAGAAGGGGCGAGAAGTTGAGCATTCAGGAACGCGGATTCAACGCTGTGCGACTCTCGAACGAGCGCAAGCAACCGGCCGAGCCGCCGAGCTTCTCGCTCGGCAAGATCTACAACAGGCGGACTGACATCCATCCGCCCTTCGGCGGCAACGATCAGAGTGGCATAGCGCATTCGAGGTAAGCGGATCGCCAGCACCGTGGTTGACGACGAGACAGGAATGGTGCTGCTTTAGGCTTGCAACGCCAGTTGAGCGGCGACGTTCCACGGCAGAAGTTCGTCGATCCGATTGACGGGATGATCGGCGATGCGGGCCAAGACGTGACGCAGATAGGCCTCGGGATCGATGCCGTTGAGTTTGCAGGACCCGATGAGCGAGTACATTGCGGCCGCGCGCTCTCCGCCACTGTCAGCGCCGGCGAATAAAAAATTCTTCCGACCCAACGCGACACCGCGCAGCGCATTCTCCGCGATGTTGTTGTCTATCTCTGCCAGGCCATCATCACAGTAGTAGATTAGCGCTTGCCACTGGTTCAGCATGTAGTTGATGGCTTTGGTCGTTTCCGACTGCGTCGAGAGCGTCAATAGCCGCTCTCGCAACCACACTTCGAAGCTGTCCAGTATGGGCCGGGATCTTTGCTGCCGCACCTGTTGACGCACGGCAGGTGGCTTACCCCGGATTTCCGCTTCGATGGCATAGAGCTCGCCGATCCGGCGTAACGCCTCCGTTGTGGTCGGCGTTGCCTTGCGGACATGCAGATCGTGCACCTTACGGCGCGCGTGGGCCATACAAGCTGCTTCGCGCACACTGCCATCGGTAAAAACTGCGTTGAAGCCCGCATACGCGTCTGCCTGCAAGATGCCGCGGAAGCCGGCCAGATGCGCTTGGGGATGTTGGCCCTGGCGATTTGGTGTGTAGGCGAACCAGGCCGCAGGCGCAGCATCCGAACCCGATGCGCGATCGTCCCGCACGTAGGCCCATAGTCTTCCCGTCTTGGTCTGCCCCTTACCTGGCGCAAGTACCGGCAGCGGCGTGTCGTCCGCGTGCACCTTGCCGGGCATCATCACGTATCGGTGCAAAGCCTCGACCAGGGGGCGTACCAGCGCACCGCAAGCGCCGACACCGCGAGCCATGGTCGTGCGGTCCAGCTCCACGCCCTGCCGGGCATAGATAGCGGCTTGGCGGTACAGCGGTTGATGATCAGCGTATTTGGCAACCAGTATGTGAGCGTGCAGCCCCGCCGTGGCAATGCCGCGCTCAATCGGCCGGCTTGGCGCCGCAGCCTGGACGATGCAATCACAACAGGCGCAGGCCTTCTTGCGCCGCACCTGCCGAATCACCCTGAATGAACTGCTGATGATATCGAGTTGCTCCGAGATGTCCTCGCCCAGCGGCTTGAGCTTACCGCCGCACTCTGGACAGGCTTCGGTCTCGGGCTCGAGAATGCGATCCTCCCGCTCCAAGTGTTCCGGCAACGGCTTGCGTACCGCTTTCTTCCGGACAGGAGGGGTAGCCTGCGGATCGGCTTCGGTTTCGGCCGCACCTTCCTCGGCCAGCAGATCTTCCAGTCGGGTCTCGAGCTGTTCAATCTGTCGATCCAGCTTCTCGGACTTCTGGCCAAACTGCATCCGCCTCAGCTTTGAGATCTGCAGATTTAGCTGCTCGATCTCCATGGAGCGGACCGCCAAGGCCCGTTCCATGAGTGCGATCGATTCCCGCTGTGCCAACACCAAGGCCTTCAGGGCCTCAATGTCGTCGGGGAGATCGCTGGGGTCGATTGGCATGCGCGGCAGTTTACGCACATGCCACAAGGTTTACAACACCGACAGTGGCGGCCAGGTGCGCTCGGGCTGCTTCCAGTTGATCCCCTCCAGCAGCATCGACAACTGCGCTTGCGTCAGGTGGATCTTGCCGCTGTCGGCCTGCGGCCAGACGAAACGTCCACGCTCCAGGCGCTTCGAGAGCAAGCAAAGCCCATCGCCCGTTGACCACAATACCTTGATGACGTTGCCGCGCCTGCCGCGGAAGACGAAGACATGGCCGGAGAACGGGCTCTCCTGCAGAGTCGCCTCCACCTTCGCTGCGAGCCCGTTGAATCCGCAGCGCATGTCGGTCACGCCTGCGGCGATCCAGATGCGTGTTCCCGCCGGCAACCCGATCATGGCGTCAAACGGTCCAGTACGGTACGCAACGTGGCCAGGTCGACTGCCCCTTCAATGCGAATCACCGCTCGGCCCAAACGGATCTCAATGGCGCCGTGCGGCGGCGTCGGCTCGCAAACCGCAGCGGCCGGACTCATTGGCATCGGACCGGGTGGCGAGCTTGGGTGTTCAACGGTCACCGGCAACAACACCGCGGCTTCCTGGCGCTGCTCCATTCGATAGCGTCGGCGCCAGGTGAACAGCATGTTCGCGTTGATGCCGTGCTCGCGCGCCAATTTCGATACCGAGACACCCGGCTCACACGCAGCGGCTGCCAACCGCCGCTTGAATTCCTCGCTGTGGTTCGGCCGGCCTTTGCGACTGCCGGCGACTGGTTCATCCTGTGACTGTGACAAAGTAGTTCCCATCACTATTTGGTGGGAACTACTTTGGCGCCACTCTACTGAACGGTACAGACGGTGCTGGCGACTCGCTTACCATTCGAGCACGGTTCGAGCCATCTTCATCTTCACGGGCGATAGCGGAGAGCAGTATGGCTATGTTGACGGCGGAGATGAACTTGGCGTCTTCTCCTACACCGGTGAGGGCCAAGTCGGCGATATGACGTTCACCCGTGGCAACCTAGCCATCCGCGAGCACGCGGAGGATGGGCGAGCGCTCCATTTATTCAAATCACTCGGCAAAGGCAAGGGGCAGGAATACATTGGCGAGTACGCCTATGCTGGACACTCGATTCGTCGCGGCCCCGATAAGCACGGGCAGCAGCGCGATGTGATCGTCTTCCAACTTGTCCCTGTGGCACTCCTGGACGATGAGTGCAGTGCGTCGTTCGACGACGATGCCACTGAGCCAGCGCCAGCCAGTTTGGAAGAGGCACGGCGGCGAGCCATGGAGGCGCTTCACGACTCACAAGTGGCAACGGGAAAGACCGCACTGCGGCGACTGTATCAACGCAGCAAGCAAGTGAAGGACTACGTTCTGCTGCGTGCAGCCGGGAAATGCGAGTCGTGTCTCCAGCCGGCGGCGTTTCAGCGGAAGGATGGGTCTCCGTATCTGGAACCGCATCACACGACGCGCGTTTCGGATGGCGGTCTTGATCATCCAAGTCATGTTGCGGCGATATGCCCGACGTGCCATCGGCACATTCATCATGGGCGTGGGGGGCATCAGAAGAACTTGGAGCTAATGGAGGCGATTGCGGCTAAGGAGAGCGCGCAATAGGCACCCTCGTGAGAGCTTGCCAGCCCAAGAACGATGTTGCACGCGGATGGGAGCGCCGCCTTCGCCGGCACGACTGATGTGCCTCCAGCCATACCTGAGTTCCGGCCCCGTCACCCTCTGCGACCTCTCGCCCGCTACTTCTCTTTCGATCCCGGGGTTCCTATGCCGGGTTGATGCAAAGTGCCGTATTAGCCGCCCACGACGCAGACTTCACGTCCCAAAGCTTTGGTCACCACCCGCTCGTTCACCAAATTTAACTGAGAAGACGCCCGCGCGTTTGAGGCAAATAACTGCAAGGTGTAGAATCCGAAGCGGCAAAATAACTGTCTCACCTCCCCACCAAGGGGCGCACGAAAGCGAGCAATCAATGGACGTACTGGTGCTAACTAACTGCACCAGCAGAAAGCGCAGTCCGAAGACCGGAAGTGGCGCTGCAAGCTGGGCCCTCAGCCATCGCTCAAGATACGAGTCGGTGCAGGACCTCGCTCGTCACTGGAAACGGACCGTCGAACAGGCGGAAGCACATCAGTTTGCGATCGATCTCTACACTGGCCGATCGGTAGTAGACGCACGCGAAGCCTCCACTCTTGCAGGTGCGAAGCTTGCCTTCGTCTCAGCTGGCCTTGGCCTTCTCCAGGCCAATGTGATGGTTCCACACTACGACCTCACTGTGGCTGCCGGGAACAGTTCGATTTCACCCGCACTAGCTCAAGTCAAAGCTACCCCTGCCGATTGGTGGCTGACCCTCAACAAGGGACCATCTATCGCTAAGTTGATTGCAGCGCCCAGCACAAAGCTGATGTTCCTTGCGCTACCGAGCGGATACCTCGAGATGGTCTCTTCGGACTTGGGACAATGCGCCACCATATTTGCCAAAAAGCTGAGAATCTTCACATCAGGTAAAGGTCGCGAAGCAGTGCCCGACCACCTTCGTGGCTGCGTCATGCCTTACGACGAGCGCTTAGAGGCAACGCCGTTTGCAGGTACTCGCGCAGACTTCCCTCAGCGCGCACTCCGTCATTTCATCCAGGAACTTAAGGGCCATCGCCTTGCCTTGGCTTCGGGCCGAGCCGCAGTGGAAGATGCCCTATCCGATCGCGAGGTTCCGATACTTCCGTCTCGTACCAAGCTCCCCGACAGCGAAATTCTGGGTTTACTTCGCAAGAACTGGAGCGACTACGGCGGCAGTTCAACTCGACTGCTTCGCTTTCTACGCGACGACGCTTTAGTCGCGTGCGAGCAGGGCCGCTTCCGTCAACTTTGGCAACAGCTTCGAGCAGAGGCCGCGTCCTTACGTGGAGAGAAAGATGGCTCCAAAACCTAAGGAAATTGTTGTCCGCGCACTGCACACGACGCAAGGAGACGGGCTCGATGTTTACGCCTTCTTCATCGGCGGCGGAGACATCACACGACTCGCCGACATCAGCCGAATTGAACGCGACGCGACGGATGATTTAAAGGGTTTTCAAAGGCCTGAGATACGTAGTCACGTAAAGGGAATTGTTGACTACCTCAATCAGGGCAGCGTTCTTTTTCCGAACGCAATTATCTTGGCGATGTCACCGGAAGTTCGCTTTGTGGCGGCGCGAGGATCGAAGCCGACCGGAGACGCCGGCATTTCGCAAGCAGGTACCCTCACCATCCCGATCTTTGAGGCTGGCGAGAGGGTCGCGTGGATTGTAGATGGACAGCAGCGCTCGCTTGCACTGGCTCAGGCGAAGAATATTTCCATACCAGTCCCAGTAATCGGCTTCGTGTCAGACAGCATTGAGGTGCAGCGAGAACAGTTTATCTTAGTAAACAAGGCGAAACCGCTGCCCAGTCGACTCATCAATGAGTTGTTACCGGAGACATCGGGCATTCACTTGCCGCGCGACCTTAACGCACGGCGCGTTCCGACTGAGCTCTGCAACCTACTTAATCGCGACTCAAACTCACCATTCCACAAGCTCATAAAGAGAATGACGGACCGATCAGCATCGCCAGCCGTCATCACCGACACGGCTGTGGTTGCCATGATACGCAACAGCCTCAGCAACCCGCTTGGCGCGCTTGCAGCATACAAGGCAAGGCCAAACGAGGCGGCGGATGTGGAGGCCATGTATCGTGTGTTGTTGATCTTCTGGTCCGCCGTGCGAGACGTGTTTACAGATGCATGGGGGCGCGACCCACGACATAGCCGCCTAATGCATTCTGCGGGCATTGTGGCCATGGGCGTCTTGATGGATCGAATCTATGCAAAGCTCTCTGGTGTCGGGGAAGACTACAAGACCATCCGCAAGGAACTGGAGACGATTGCACCTCACTGCGCCTGGACGAAAGGCCAGTGGGACCTACTCGGCATAGCTTGGAACGAGATCCAAAATACGCCAAAAGACATTAAGAGATTACAGGACGCCCTGGTGCGTACCTATGCGACCCAGGTAAAAAGATGAAGTTTTTGTACTCCGACACGCAGGATTACGTAGATCCTCTTTACGACTTCCTGCAAGACCGGAATGCCCCAGGCCGCAAGCGGTACTGGGACGACTGCTATGCGCACGAAATGATGGATCCTGCGCCGTATGATGGCTTGCTGGTCTCCATGAGCGCTATCCGCCAGGCCGACGGTGTTGCGACCTCAAAGGTCCGCTACTCCACCTCTGAAGAACAACGCATGTTGCGGGATGGCGCACGCAAGTTCTTGAGGTTTGGTGGCCCCAAACACAAAGATCGGATGTTGATGGGGGACTGCGGTGCATTTGCATATGTAGAGCACCCACGGCCCGCCTATAGCCCCGAAGAAGTGGTCGAGTTTTACTCGGATGCCRCGTTCACCCACGGGTGCTCGCCGGACCACATTATCTTTGCCTGTGACACCAGCAACCCTCCCATAGAGGATCAATCCAAAGACGTCATCGAGCGCTTCGAGATTACCCTTTCGAACGCTGAAGAGTTCATCCGGCTAACTGAGAAAGAAGACTGGCCCTTCGAGCCCATGGGACCAATACAAGGATGGTCGCCAGAGAGTATGGCAGACGCTGCCGTGCGACTCGAGAAGATGGGCTACCGTTATCTGGCGGTCGGCGGCCTGGTGCCCCTCAAGGTCGACGTTATTCACAAGGTCCTGCAAGCCATTAGAAAGGCGATCAAACCGGAAACGGATATTCATCTTCTTGGCTTCGCGAAAGCCGACAAGATTCAAGATTTTACCGGCTATGGGGTAACGAGTTTCGACTCGACATCACCGTTGATTCGTGCCTTTAAGGACGCGAAAGCAAATTATTACCATAGCAACGGCGATGGTACGCTGGACTACTTTGCCGCCATTCGCATTCCCCAGGCCATCGAGAATCCTCGTTTGATGCAAGGCATCAAACGCGGCATCTTCAATACAGAGGATTTGCTGCGTCGTGAGCAGCGAGCACTGGACTCGATCCGGGCTTTCGACAAACGCAAAATGCCACTTGCGTCGGCACTGGATGCTCTCGTCGACTATCAGCGCTTCCTAACCCAGGGAGAGGCAGTGTCCGAAGAGAAGAGGGAACAGGAACTAAAGAAGCAACGGGACATGATTGCCCGCACATTGGAAGCCAAACCTTGGAAACAATGTGACTGCCCGATCTGCCGCAAGGTGGGCGTAGAGGTCATCATTTTCCGAGCAAGCAATCGCAACAAGCGCCGGGGATTTCACAATCTCGGCGTATATCACAAACATGTACAGAACATTCTCGAGGAGCGTCTGTGAGCGTCTTTCGATTTAAGGCTGTCCGAGCCCAACAAGCAACAGATCACGATGTCTTCTCGTTTGCGGCAACGCCTGAGGAGGTTCTGTCCTTCGCAGAAATCGAACGAATCGGTCGCACCGAGAGCGGACAACTAAAGGGATTTCAGCGGCATCAGGTTGCGTCACACATTAAAGAGATACGGGACTACCTCAAAAGGGAGGATGCCCTGCTTCCGAACGCTGTTATTGTCGCGTTCATTGATGGGGTAAAAATCAAGGACCTTGGGGGCGGAATCGTCAGTGTTGAGATAAATACCAAAGAAGGGAAGCCCGGCTTCGTGGTAGATGGTCAGCAGCGACTCACCGCGCTATCTGGCATTACAAAACCTGGATTTCAGGTTTTTGTGTCCGCACTAGTATGCAAGGATTACAACGAACTGCGACAGCAGTTTGTCCTGATCAACAACACGCGCCCCCTACCGAAGACGCTCATCTACGAACTACTACCCAACGTGGATGGTTTGCCTGAAAGATTTACCTCTCGGAAGTTTGCGGCTCGTGTTATTGATCGGCTCAACTTCCAGCACGGCTCCTCGTTATACGGAGAAATTCGCCAGCACACCAATCCGACAGGGGTGATTAGCGATACCGCCATGCGCCGCTTGGTCATGAACTCCGCATCCGATGGAGCCATTCGCGACTACATCAAGGAAGACGATTTCGAAGAGATCTCGATATCCCTGATCGACGAGTTCTTCAAAGCTGTTGTCGAGGTCTTCCGACCAGAATGGGTTGGCATGAGCCCGAGAACATCGCGATTGCGTCACGGCGCTGGAATCGTTGCGATGGGCTTCGTGATGGAAATTCTGTACGCTACCGAAGGCGCGAGAACCAAGGACGAGTTTGTTCCTGGCCTGCAACTCTTGAAGCCTTACACTGCTTGGACTAGTGGCACTTGGGAACTGTCAGCGAATGACACTCGCCTGTGGAACGGAATTCAAAATACGCCAACAGATATCGATCTCCTCGCGAATTGCTTGACTCGCACACTGAAGCGTCTACTTCGCAAACCCCGCCGTATCGTGAATGGATGAAAATATGCATAAGCGCGCACTAGTTTTGTTCTCTGGCGGACAGGATTCCACCACGTGCCTGGCCTGGGCTCTTCAACGTTACTCCCATGTGGAGACGATTGGGTTCGACTACGGTCAACGCCATAGCGTGGAAATGGAGTGCCGCAAAGTCATACTGAAGAAGATGCGTACGGCCTTCCCAAACTGGTCGGAGCGTCTCGGCGAAGATCACACTCTCGATCTGAGCGTGCTCGGTCAACTAAGCGATACTGCCTTGACCAGTTCAAAGGCCATCGAACTCACCTCAAGCGGACTTCCAAACACATTTGTTCCCGGGCGTAATCTGATGTTCTTCAATTTTGCTGCCGCAGTGGCTTATCGCCGAGATCTCACGGTTTTGGTTGGGGGCATGTGCGAGACCGATTACTCCGGCTATCCCGATTGCAGAGACAACACGCTCAAGTCGCTCCAGGTGACGTTAAGCTTAGGCATGGATCAGCCTCTTGTCATTGAAACACCCTTGATGTGGCTGGACAAGGCGGAAACGTGGGAGCTAGCTGCAAAGCTGGGGGGGCCTCAGTTTGTGGATCTCATTAGGTATGATGCTCATACGTGCTATACGGGAGATCATGTTACGGCTCATTCGTGGGGTTATGGATGTGGTGAATGCCCGGCGTGCGAACTCCGTGGCAAAGGCTTCGAAGGGTATTTAGCTAGGATAAATGGATGACATAGGCCGCCGTCCGAATCAAGAAGAACAAGCACTTACTCCGGCAACTGAATACTTCGAAGCCAATTTAATTTGAAGCCCAAATATTAAAACTCACAAGTTTTTGGCACACCATGAAATACGAGTTAAGTCAGAAATTCTACTTCGAGGCCGCGCATACCCTCGAAAGGAAGATCGATACCGAAGGGAGTCGTCGAATTCACGGGCATACTTACCATGCTGAGGTATTTGTACGCGGGTTGCCTGACACCGAGTCCGGAATGGTGGTTGACTTAGGATTGCTTCGCTTAGAGATACAGAAAATTCGGTCACAACTCGATCATCACTTCTTAGACGACGTCCCTGGATTAGGATCAGCGACGCTAGAGAGTCTTTGCGCTTTCATATACCGCAGTATTTCACAAGTTATGCCAAACGTATCCAAGGTCAGCGTCGAGCGGCCGGCGAGTGGGGATAGGTGCGAACTCAGCCCAGCCTAGAAAACGGCACTCTACAGAGTGCCTGAGTTCTGCAGTGTTAACTGCATATCACCTCATGCCTGACGTGCCAGTTCTTTAAAGACACTATCCAGAATACTGGCACTCCCCTTGCCAACAGGAAGTTGCAACCCACGGTCGCCACGAGCTTCTTTCGCGCAGTAATATGCCTGATGCTTGCTGCTTCTCCAGGCGAAGACAAAGATATCAGCATTCGTAGAAAGATGGCGCAAGCGATCTGTTGCCGCGTGATCAGCGTTGATTTCCACCCTGACCTGCGGCAGCAGTTTTAGCAATACTTGCTTGGCGCGCTGTCCCGCCGATTCGGTTAGGGTGTAGATCCCAATCAGGCCGGCAAAATCGCCGAAATGGTCGCGACTCGCATCAGTCTGATCCAACGCTGGCAGGGTGTCGAGCAAGTCAAGGCAATCGTAATCTTTCGCCAGGATTCGCAAGATCATACGCTGCGACTCAGTCACGCGATGAGCATAGGCACGCACGAGATCGAGCACTTGCATGAAATACCGCAACCTCGCTTCCGGGTCCGGTGCTGATTGCAACCCCAAGATTTCCGTCGTATTTAAGGCCCAGTCCAGATGCGTGAACGCTCGGTTCGCGGTCAATATCTCGCTGAGGTCATCGAGTGCCTCGACATAATGCGCTCTGCTTAGCCCAAGGCCCACTAGAGCCTGAAGTAGTTCTGACGTCAGTGCCAACTCGTCAGGGGATGCCCCATCATTCCACGCGATCATTTTGATCAGCATTTCATAGAGGGGAATAAATCCGCGCACGGGTTGTGCCGGGCGAGCGACAAAGAACTCGACGAGATAAGGATACGCATCACGAAAAATTTGCTCTGCCTTACCTTTAGCATTTCCAATGAGTTGCACGAGTGTCTCGCACGACTTCACATCGACTATGTAATCTTCCACGCTCCATTGAGTAACGCACTGATCAAGTAGCGCGATCGGCGACGTTTGGTAAGCRCAATCCACGACGGTACGAGACCACGATAGCCAGGAAGCGCGGACATCGCTCGGCATTGCCACAGGCTGGGCACCGCGCAATTTGTCAATGCGGGTCTGATCACGCTCCGTCCATATGACCCGCGCGGAGTCATCAGCATCATCGACAAGCGCCAGGACCTTCGCGGTCAATGCAGAATCGTGGAGCTCGGCCGCGCAGCGCAGAAGCCCACTATAGGCCCAGGAATGGGGTAGGGCGCTCTGGCATAAGTCGACCGCCGCCTCATAGTCCTCATCCGCCAAAGCCTGCTTGACTAGGTCGAGTGTCTTTTCTGGGGAGGTCTTCCCAGGAGTACGCTTCTTGGCGTGCTCCCACCACCGCTGCAGGAGTTCCTTGCCTGCCGCACCAAACGGATACGCGCTCAGGATCGCCTCGCAGCGAATGGGATTCGGTTCGTCCTGTGTCAGCTCGAACAGCAGGAAGGCCTTGAGCACATTCGGATGTCGTATGCCCTTACGCTCCTTGAAAAGCGCACTAAATGGCCTGGCGATCGCCTGCTTGAACTCCGCGATGATGATGCGCGAATCCGGGTCATGCTCCATGCGCGCGATGTGGGCCTGGTAGAGCGAATCTACTATGTCGATGATGGTCTGCGGCGGCAACGCAAGATCCATCACCGCTTTAATCAAAGTGTAATTGTGCGCAATATCATCCTGCCACCCCAAGCCTGCCTGCAAACGGATATCGAGAAATTGGCGCTGTTCGACATTGACGCGGCCGGTGGCACAAAGTGCCTCCAGCAAGTTCCTTGCCGCCTTTTCATTACCGGCTAACAGGGCGCGATCGAAGTCGCCTCGCAATTTACCAAATGGTTGCTGTGTTCGATCCGGCGTGACCGGACGCCGCCGCAGTACCGTCAAATAGAGAGACAAGGCGCTGACGATCCCTACGCGCGCACGGTCCGACACCGCAGTAAATCGAAACAGATGACGACCGAACCGCTCATGCAAAGCGGCTTCGATCGGGTCATCGGCGTTATGGGTGATCGGATGGCCACGGAAATCGCTGTAGCTAGCCCCGACCACGCTAGCGAGTTCGTCCGCCAGTGCTGCGGCGCTATTACTGTCGTGGGCGACCGCATACCAGGCAATCGGACCCTGTGCCGAGAATATGGGTAGGATTAGTGGCGCCCGTCCTTCCGTGGCAAGAAAATAGTCTATCCAAGGTATAACTTGCTCGCTCCACGCCATTGGCGCAGTGTTGCCGGTGATCGCGTCCCAGTGCAGCGCGTTGCGCCCAGCGAAGAAACGCGCCAACCAAGCGGCCTCTCCGCCGGGAATCCGATCGTTCATGACGCCTCCACATAGCGGCGAAATTCAAGGCGGGTGCGGGCTAGATCCTCCGGGTCAAGCGAGAACTCTACCCACTCGTCATTGATCACCATACCGTTGTAGGTCAGGTTCATGGAGCCCATCAGCAAGCTATTCGACAGTAAAATCCCTTTCGTGTGCAATTGATCATGGATCGTAATCGTCGCACGCTCGTGGAGCACGTGCTGCTCGACTAGATGGCGCAACTTCGTCAAGAAGTTGCGATTGCTCTCGTCGCTGCGCGTGACAATGGAGACAGTGGTCCCGCGCGTCATCAGGGCCGCCAAAACATCAACCAGGCGAATTTCGCGGCGCCCCCATTCGGGATTGAGTAAATCGAAGTTTCCCGATCTGTTGTCGATCAATACGACATCGCTAATCCATGGCGAGACAATCCAGAGTTCGCCACCAGCTCTTAGCATTTCGGAGACAAACATGGTTTGCAGCAATTCCTGCACCGTCACTGCGCCTGTCGTCTGAGTCTTGAATATGCGGCGATACAGATATGTCATTGCAATGCCTCAATCAATTCGATATCGGCTTGTAATGTACCGGCCGACTGTCGCACTCCCTGCAGGCGTGCATACGCACGGATGTATCCGGCATCAATCGGATTTGTCACGAGAGCGTTGAGTGCATTACCCAACAACATGCGTTCTCTCTCATTGCAGGTAAGCGTCACCAGTCTACCGTCCGACAGATGGGCCGCAGTCTGCGCAAGCCAGTCAGTCGCGGTAACGTCTACCCTAACGCGGTCATCGGCGATCGTTTCGGCCACAAGAAGACGCTCAATCGTCGGCAGATCGCAAAACGCGCTTCGCAGTTGCAACGCGGTTTGGCGCACGGCCTTCCCGCGCGCCCACAGGAGGCCGTAGATCGCACTAATGCGCCAGGCACCGCGATCAGCGCCAATTGCGGCGCCAAATTCCGATACCATGTGATCGATCTCATCCGCTTGACTCAAGAAATAGCTCATGACGCGCAAGTCGATCTCGATGCCAAGGCGCTCTTCCTCTGAGTCCCAACGCGAAAGAACGGAAGCGAGATAGCGATCTGTCGCTGGTCCCGCTCCCTGGCGTAAGATTCGGTTGCCCATCGAGACGATGAAACCGTGGAAAGGAGAGAATCCTGCTTCGACCAGCGCGCGCCGCAGGCGGCCTAGAATCCGCGTCATTTCGACATGCCCGCCTGCGGCACGGAACTCATGAATCAATCGCGCGACGTCCGAGTCGGCTTGCTGCGTTAGCAAACGCAGCAGGTCGGCCATCTGATGGTCGATCAGTTCGAACTCGCTCGTATCCAGATTGGCGCGCACCATTGAGAAAAATCGACGTGGATCTTCCGCATAATGACCCATGATTTGCTCAATCAATCCGCTACCGCCAGGAGTTTTCTCGGTTAGCCAGATTTCGTGCAAGCCGGGGTTGAAGCCTTGCTCGTGGTTTGGTGCGACCGGGCCGCGCGACAGGTCTACGCTCAAGTCCTCAGCATCAATTGTGGGGCACAGGTCAGTTACTGTCCGCAGGATTGCGGCTGCAAACGTGGCATGATAAACGCCCTGCAGCCAGGATTCCCATTCTTCCGTAATCGGCTCCCAGAGGACGTGACCTGCCATATGCAGCGCCTCAAGCACCTCATGGCGACGTAGGTAATCGTCCAGATCCTGGCGAAGCTTGTCAGGTGGGGAATCGTGCCCCTCTCCTTGATGGGCCTCCACGATATGCGACTGAAACATCATATTTAGTACATCGGCCATACTAACGCTGGCCGTATCGGATAGAAGCGCCCGATCGGCTGATGCCAAACTCATGCACTCCCGAACCGAGATATACGTAATCGCCGAAAGATAAATCTGCGCAAGCCATTCGCGGGCAAACGGGTTAGGCACCATCTCTAGGGTTTTGCCGCGCCATGCCTGGTCACTGAAGCGCGCCAGGCGTAGGGCTTGCCACTTGCGCTCGGTTCCCTTTCCCTGCCGAGAATAAAGGCCTGTCGGTATGCGCAACTGAAACAGCACCCCATCTGCGGCAAATTTGGCTCCCAACGCAACGGGGCACTCGTCCAGTGCAAATGTCACCTCAGCTCGCGTTTTCTCCTGGTCGACCCCAATCTCCGCTGAAGCACCACTTGCAAACCGCCGAACCTCAATCGGCGCATGCCGCGCGTGAGTGAAGAAGCCGACCTGTGCGATCACATCGGGCCAAATGCCGCCGGTGGGCGCCGACAACCAAATTGGCTCGACTTCCGGCACCAATTGGCTATGCCAATGCAGCATCGAGTTCGAAGAATCCTTAACTGCTTTCGGGGGCGCCTTCGGCTCTAGGGATAGCGGTCGATAGACAGGCATCGCAATACTGCTATCGCCATTCCAAACGAGGTAGTCACCGAGATAGACACACTGGCCGATCGACTTCACATCCAACAACGTGTTGATCTCCTCACCGCATGGCACGTCCTCTTCCCATGCCTGTGTCGGTGCCAGCCAGTAGCGCTCCGATTTGTGGTGAACCCCATAGCGGCGGCTGACGCGGCCCGGAGCGAATTCACGCAGCGCCGCAAAAATCGACATGGCAGGTTGATCAAACAGCTTGGCCTGATCAGCGCCGGGCAAGTCGATAGTGACCTCGGCAAGATTGAGGTCGGCAAACAGCGAAGCGGGAATGAATTCCGGCAGAGGATTGTTGGCAATCTGATAGTCCTTGCCCCCTTCGTTTTCGGCGCTCCAAGAGGTCGCAAGGCGTCGCAAGGCAGTYGGCAACACCGTAGTCATTAGTGGCCTGGGGTATTCCCAGAGCAGAGCGGAAACATCGTCGGCGGACAATTTCAGGGCGCGCTCCAAGTAACGGGCAAGGCGCAGAGTGCCGGCATCGGTCTCAAGAATCTGTTGTATCTCACGTTGCAGGCGCGCGCCCCGCTGCGCACTACCGGTCGGGCCGCTCAAATCCAGCCAGATGCTGCCGGGCGGCGCGTCCTGCAGGCGCAGGCCCAGGTAGTCGATTGTGGCGTAGACCGCCTGCATACGCGTGAGATAGCGGTTTGCCACGGGTAGTGTTCGCACCGGGAGCTCGGGATCGAACAGCAGATCATAGGACTGATACGCTGCGCGATCGCGGCCATAGTCGGAGAGCACCACAGTGGTCCATGGACGCATGCCACGACTACGCCCGGCCCGCCCCTTGCGCTGCAGGAAACTCGCGATGCCGCGCGGTGCCTTGTGCTGCACCACTGCGCCCACCGCGGGATCATCGAAGCCTACCTCTAGGACCGCGGTGGCGACCACCACATCGGCCGACGGATCGACACCGCGGTCTTGGGAACTGACGCGCTTGACGTTAAGGCGCGTCCTCACATCACCATGAAGACTTTCGCAAACGCGCCAGTCCTGCCCATTGATGTAGCGAAAGTGCGATGTGCCCTGTTTCCGGAGGTAAGCCAATCCGCCTTCCGGCGCGTGCCGCATGTCGGGATCGCCATAACTGTTACGCCCCTCCGCGCTCAAGAGATCGAAATACAGGCGATTGATGACATCAAGATTGTCCGTAAACACGAAAGTCTTCTGCCCGAAGACGCCCCCGCTGACGGAATCAGCGAGTTCGCGTGTCTTGGGATCCATGCACCGTTGCAACACCATAGTCGTCTGGATTGTCGTCGACAGCAATGCAGCACGCGATACCGGATCGCCGCGTAGGGCCAGCAGATACTCAGCACCTTCCGTCTCGATTTCGCGCGGTTGAGGTGAAACTTCCTCGACCAAACTAGGCCAACAACCGGTGAGCGCGGAGAAAAATGTCGTAGCATCGCGCAGCGTGGCCGACAATCCAACGAACCGCAACGACTGCTCAAGCAAGCGTTGCCACCGTCGCATCAAGTACGCGACCTGTGCGCCATGCCGCCCCTCATAGGTGTGGACTTCGTCCAGAAGCACTAATTCAGGCGGACGAATCGCATGAGGGCCCACACCGAAGAGATGAAACGACGCGCTGTCGGATAGGCGTTGATTCAGCATTTCAGTTGTGGTGAACAGCACGTCCGGTGGCCGCTTCTTGATGGTGTCGCGTGTGAGGGGAAAGATCTCCCCGTCTATCTCGAACGCGCACTTCGCGCAAATGAGTCGTTCGCGTCCGGTACGCCGATCCTGTTCGCGCCAGCGCAAGTCGCCACCGCACTCCAGGCAATTGAGCACAGTACAGACACGATCATCGCCCACTTTAGGCCAATTACACGTCTGGGCCGAACCTGGCGTGTCGCCAAAATAGGCGCCGACGCGGATCGTGTGTCGCAATTCGCTCGACAGAGCCTGTCTCAAAGCAAGCGATCGTTTCAATACTTCCCGCAACTGATCCTTGAGCAATTCCACTCGAGGATACAGCGCAATTGCCTTGACCCATGGCTTGGAAATGCTTTCGGCGAGCAAATGACGGACAATTGAGGCTAGTGCTGGCAAATAAAAGGCGAGCGTCTTGCCGCTCCCGGTGCCGGCGCAGACTATAGTCGCAAGTGGCGCATCGGTTTCGATACCACGAACGATGCGCTCGGCCGCGCGCACCTGGAATCCAGCCAGATTGAAGGCGCGGCCACCGGGTGTCAACAAGGCCCGAGCGGCCTGTAGCAATGAGGCGTTAGATGTCACGTTGCGCAGAACTACAAGCGCATCCTCAACTGATCGGTTCCTCTTCGGATATTGACGCGGTCGCCGCAAAAATCGGAAATCGGCCACCAGCGTCGGCGCCCGTTGCCAGCCCGTTTCGCCGGCATGTTTGGGAAACAGTTGACGCAATCGCGACAGCAATCGCACGGTCTCGGCCATGCGGGACCGGTATGCCACAGCGCCATCCTCCAAATCGACGACAGTTATCCACTGCCGCGAACGCAAGATCTGAATGACTGCATCGGCATCAAGAAAGTCATCAATTCCCTCGGCCAATCCTTCGTCGATTCGACGGTCGATCAAATCGACAAATTCCTGGCGACTAAATTGGCCGTCAACAATTCCCCAGGCGAGTAAGCGCGCTTCGCGCTCTTCGATCACGTCTAGGGTATTAAGAAGGAAGCGCTCTCTTGTTGTGGTCATGGCAATCCCATCACGATTTCGCGCGAACTACATAGCTGCTCAATAGGCCGTGCTCGTGCAACCAGGCAACGACTTCTGCGCCCACCAACTCCAAACTCGCCCCGGCGCTGGTAGCCGATGCGTCGAAGAAACGCTTAACCGCCGCCGGCATATCATGGGCCTCTATAAATGTAATCTTCGCTAACTCATCGGAGCAGTAGTGCACGTCGCGAACGGCTTCAGGGGTCGGTGGAATCGACTGCCGATAGCGGCTAAAGCGTTCATAGAGTTCTGCATAGCGCCCAATTGCCTGCTTGTTACCAGGAAGATGCAGCACTAAGGTCGAGCGCCGCTGATCTGGCGATAGCCCGGCAAATAGACGCGAACCGAAGTAATGTTTCCAATCCTGCCGCTGTGTTGCCTCGAAGCCACTAAGTAGGGCATCGAGTTTGGCGATCAATTGAGTCCAGCGTTGGCCCTGCTTGAGCGTCGAAGACTTTGTCGATTCGGAAAAGCGATCGGATGCTTTAGCAATCACATCCCTAACTGCTGGAATATCGGAGGGTATCGTCATTGGTACCCCCTCCTGGCACAACATAGTGACACGATCGATCAGTGCGCGCAGGCGGTTTTTCCGAACTTGCAATTCCTCGCTGAGGCCGGCAAGAATTTCTGCCTCCTCTACGCCGTTGCGGGCGGCATCCAGTTGTATGAGGCGCTCCGTGGCACGCAAAGCATCGTCTAACAACATGTCTTCTCCCCTTGCGCTTCCAGCGTCGTCAGATCAGCTAGCAGCGTCTCGAACATGGTGCGAATACTTTGCGCCTGCGTTGCCGGATCGATGCCTTGTGATTGCGCCTCGAGAAGCTGCACTTGTTTTTGGGCACTAGTCACGACCGTGCGTCCCTCTTTGACAAATCGTTGCGCGATAATCATAGGATTGATATCCAATTGTGCCAGACGGGTGATCAGTCTGATCTGATCTTGGTCGCTATCGGCCACTGATGCCTGCAGAGTAGTCAGAGATTCCTTCAGGGCGGCAGCACGAAAGGCTTCGCACAGCTTTTTGAATGTCGCTGGTGTTCCGAGATCATCCCGGCTCCATCCGCCTCTATCCGACATTTCGTCGCCAAGTTCTTTCAGCGCATCGGCCACCTCTTGCTTGGCAATATCGTCACCGAGTTCCTGTTGCAGAGAGGAGGCAATGCGAACGGCTTCCTCGAGCACTCTCTTCGCGCGCACCACGACGCGTGGCTCTGACATCGCTGTGACCTGTGCCCGTATTTCCTGCGGAATGAGTTCAGGTTCCGCGCGGTCGTCATCCTTGGCGAGATGCTCGAGCACTCGCATGATATCGACGCCATATGCGATCTTCCCAATGTTGCCTTGGAAACAACCACACTGGGCCAACACCAACTGTATTAGGCTCGGTCGAAGCAAAAGAGCCTCGTCCTGCAACGCGCGCCACTCCTGATATGTTACCGGTGCGAACTCGGCGGACCTTTCTTTCAGTTGCGGTTTGCCAAAAAGGAATGCAATCAAGCTCGACGGGGTACGGCCACGCTCGTTAATGCCAAGTAGGCGACTATTTGCGACCAGTGCACGCGTTGCGGTTCGCAAACGCTGCTCAGCATCTGTCCGGAGTAAACGCCGTGCTTCGGGAACGAGACGCGATACGAGGTTGCCCACACGCGCCAAATCGTCATCAGCCTCTGGGTAATCGAACTTCTTCTTTCTGAACTTGTAGAAACGTATCAATGCCATCAACTCGCTGCGGAGACGTCCCGTCGGGTCGCGGTTATCCTCTGCTACTTGCAGAGACTGCGCGGCAACACCTCCCTGGCCCTGGGCATTTGGTATGGAAATGCGATCGGGTTGCAGCGGCATCCTCTGGCAGCGCTCGCCATTCCAGTCAATGCGTTCACTGATCGCTGCCGCTAGTTCCTTGCGAATATCGTTTGCGATGCGCGACGGTAGTCGCTCGTTTTCCTGCACCCAGCGTTCAAGGGTTTCCTGCAGGGTTCGTTCTTCCGATGATGGGCCGGGCGGCAACGTTGGCAGCGGCGCCGGTTCGGGCCCAGGGCCGATCGGCTGTTGGGGTTCAGGAACAAAATCGACGTCGGGAACGGGCAGGTCGAACGCCTGGAACACCTCACGCGGAATTCGTCCGATGTCTGCGCGACTTTGCGGCTGATTGCCCCAGATGCTTACCACCGCGGAATAGCGGCGCCTTTGATCAGCGGTAAATGGTTGCGCCGTTAGCCATTGCGAGACATCCGCATTGTTGGCTGGGCCTGCGAATCCTGGGGGCGGAAATCGCTTTTCATCGAAGGCACCACGTCCGATCAGCAGCGGACTACGAATAATATGATCGATGATAAGCCTTGGAGTGAATACCAAGGCATCTCCTTGTCGGAGCGTCATCTCGGCCAGGCAAGCAATTGCCGATGTCGTGAACGGAAATAAGGGCGTATCGTCGACCTTACCGAAAGCAACGAGTTTGTTGTCTCCTCCATCGTCTGGATGTCGATACGGCGGGATCCAAGCACGCGCATTCTCTCTAGAGTGGTCGCGCTGCGCATAGTGGCGCGCCAGTGCGGCTTCGCCCCAACGCGCCGCATTCAGATAGGCGGCCACCAGTCGGGTGGTGCGCTGCAGGACCTCCTCCTTGTCTCTCAAATGACTCTCGACAATCCATTCGCGCTTTGCACGGGTCGCAATGGTGTCCTTACCCGTCAAGTAGCCATCGGTGACGGCAATGGCCGAGCGCATTGTCGCGAATTCCCTAACCCCGTCGCGCACCCCCTCCTGAATAAGGACGTTCAACAGCGTTTCCTGGATGCCGGTTAATGCCTTGAAATCTTCGACGAGGATGACGAGTTCACGGTCTGACTTCAACAGCAGGCGCCGAATTTCGAGTATGACGTCCTGCAAGGTCATCCCGCCCATCGCTTCATGCAATTGAAACAACTGCCGGGTTGCCTGATCAACAACGCGCCCATTTAGCAGGTTGGCCGCAACGCGCCTACCATGGCCCTCACGGGCCTCCATTTGCATACGGTAGTATTGTCTCACCGTCAGCGATGCATCCCTGTCGAGGTCGATCGAGTCCGGCAGCACGAAGTCATCAGCACAGAAGTCGTCGGAGCTCGCCGACTGCCCCTCAGCCGACTGTCCAGCAACAGCGCGTTTAACCACTTTCGATRAGACCTGCGCACGAATATGATCAACGACAGAGGCATCGGCCAGGAACTTTGGTAGCATTCGTGCGTGCGCCAATTGCTCCTTCAGAACCGTATTGGTCGGATTCGCCTGTACCTGCTCCCTTAAGTCCTTGGCGAGATCCTCCAGGGCGATTTCAAGTTGTGCCTGAAAACTGATCACCGCCGTGTCAATAGTGATCTCGGCAAGGGCCTTCTTAAATTCCTGTTTGACAGAACCGTATTGATTGTCTGGCAAAGGCGCCAGGATTAATTCGACTACGCTACGCAAACTTGCGCTCTTGGGAATCCGGATTACGAGATAGCGATCTGGCTGCGGCAGACTACGCAACCGAGCGGCCAGAATACGTACCAAGTGCGACTTGCCCACACCCGACGAGCCGGTAATCGGGACGACATGGGCGCCAGTCGGCACATTGGCCGTCATGAAGTACTCGTAAAGATCATCTTCGGATGCCGGCAACTTTTCTCCGCTCGGCAACTGCCGGTACGAGAGCGGCGATGGCTGATGCACTGCCAATAGCACAGATTCCGGAGCACCTTCGGCTTCCGGTTTGATACAGCTATTGACTTCCTCTGCGGTGGGCCAGTAATTCAGCAAACTCAATTGGCGTCTCCCAAGAAGCGGACATGGGTAAAGCTGGACCAGGTACGGTACGCGCGGCCTGTGAGCGTCAGTGCGGTGCCAGCATCGGCCCTTTTCTCTAGCGCGATGTTGCCGTTCAACTCAAGGCGGCGCAGAGCCAACGACAGCGACATGGACAGATGTTCGGCAGGAGTTCGACGCCAGTTTTCTGACCGCAATATCTCTTCGACTTGGCGCCGGTATTGTCCGCGATCGAGGACCGGCAGCCGCGTAGCCAACGCATCGATAAAGGCATCCGCCGGCACAGCCTGTTGGCTCGGCAGCACGTGCGCCAATTCACCGCGTACTGCCTCGGTTGGATCGAGGAAGAAGCTATTGTCGTCACCCGTTGCGAAGCCGAGATAGCGCGCCCAGACGCGCATGCCCGGCCAGCGAGAATCGTTCATAAAAATGAAATGTGGGCTAGGGACTTGCGTGCGTTCGAGGTGCTCGATGTCAGAGTTCGGCAACGCGTAAATGTCTTGCGCCAGCACCCATGACAGGGCTCGCGCAAAGTCCGCGGCCCGTGCGGCTCCCTCCTCAGTTTTTTCGCTACCTAAGGCCCCCCAGATTGGCAAGCAGTGCTCTGATTGCAGAATAAGATAACGGCATCTTGCAGGCAGGCGATCTGTCCAAGTCTCCAGGGTCTCGCCGCGCAGGCGTTCTTCAGTGAGTCGCACAACGCCGGCGTCGTCGGAGAACAACCCCAACTCAATCCAGCGCGCCATTGCGGCACGCAGGCGCGTAAGGTCCGGGTCCTTTCCGGTCTCAACGCTTGGCGGTGAGCACATGGAAACCAATTCCTCTTTAGCTAATGGACCTTGCTTGAAAAGCGCGCGAGCCAGAATGATCATGTGCGAATGCAAGCCGTCACTGGCGAGATTGTTGATAGTCACTGGCTGATCGTAAGTAGTAAATGTTCAAGATGCGTGGCGTAGGGGCTGATGTCGGCCAAGCGACGCTGGGAATTTGAGGGATCCAGAGAACTGCGAGGCAGGAAGATGAGATGCTGTGGCCGTTGTAGGAGTTGAACACGTTCGAATACGTCCGGTGCCACGTCGCGTCCCAAGACTGTGACGCGCGCCAGTGGCGTGTACGGTTCTCCATTACTTTCGTCGAGGCCTTGATGAATCACGACGCCGGCACGAGCACGGCGGTAGAGCAACCACCAGGCGGGCTCTCCGCAGACGCTAGAGGTGGCATCTGCTGCCACTTCCCGTACGCCGCACTCTTGCACGAGCCACCCGACAACTTTGATTATCGACTGTGTCAGCGCAGGCGCATCTGCATCGTAAAAGACATAAACGAAGGCCGGATCGATCCAGCTAAATCGTTGGTTCCATGCCGAGAAATCGCTTTGGCAGGTCCGCGCGATGGGAATCGGGAACGGCAGCCGATAGGTCCGCGTCGCATTGCCAGAGAAGCGATCCTCCTTGCACCCACCGCATACTTGCGTAACGCCCACTGGCCACTGCGGCAAGCGAATCCGATACAGTTCACCAAGCGCTCCTCCAWCCTCCGTCTTTCCGTTCAGCAATCGCTGCATGAGTGAAAAATTCTTCTGAGCCGCGGATTTCGTTTTGTCGCGTGCACTGGTCACATGTTGCTCCCACACCGATGGCAACAGATGGCCGTTGTCGAGGATACGAACGCGAATTTTTGCCTTAGCAGCAAGCCGTGATGAGCCAAATCCGTCCCCTTCCTCGTCTGGATCTTGGTTGGGTTCCACGTCTAGCGATATCATGCCCGCGCGGGCCATGAGGATGAGTGTTCGCATGTTCCAGTCGACGTTGTATTCGTTCCCGCCTGGGAGCCCATCGCGTACTGCATCGATATTGATGAGGTACAAGTCCTCCTCTCCGGCAGGCTCCCGACTCTGGTACATGGCCCTCCAGCGAGTGAAGCCCATCTCCTCAGTGACCAACTTCGGTTGCGACATTTGGGCAGGCAGCACCCAATCGGTATCATCAAATACCAGCAGGCTGACGGCAGCGCGGCCATCACGGCCGCCGCGGCCAACCTCTTGATAGAACCGGTCAAGCGTTTCTGGGATCGTGGCATGGACGATGGTTCGCACATCAGCTTTGTCGATACCGACTCCAAATGCCGACGTGGCAATAATGCCGTCGAGCCTATTCTTCCGCCAGTTGTCGATGATCTCCAATCGCTGCCGCGCGGGTGTGCCACCATCAAAGCAGGCGATCCGTCGGATTCCGGCCTTCGACCTAAGCACCGCATCCCATTCGCGCACATCTTCGCGCTTGGTGACATATAGAATGAATGGCCGTGGCGCATGACGCAACGCTTCTAGCACACGCATATGCTTGTCGGCCCGACATGTGGCACGATAAAACCAGTATTGTGGCTCCGGCCGTAGGTGTACAGCGGCAACCATTTGCACTCGTTCAGCAGGGCCAAAGAGGTGAGCAAGCGTCTCGACCGTCTCTTCGCTAAAGGTGGCGCTCAGCAATAGCGTCCGGAAACTGTGTGGAGCGCTTGCCAACAAGTTATTACGCAAGCCCGCCAGCGCCTGGAATGTCGGGCGGAACTCGTCGCCCCACTGGGTCACCAAATGAGCCTCGTCAATGACCAAGTAACGCAGCATACCCGCGTGAGCTGCGTCGGTGACAGCACCCAATAGCGATGTATTCAATGCCTCTGGCGAAGTGAATAGAATCCGCTGGGTGCCATTGCGGAGGCGCTTGCGGATCTCTGCGCGTCCTTCTTTCGATAAGTCGCCATACCAGGCTAGCGGCCATGGCACATGCATCGGATCGGCTTGCCGAAAATACTTCAGCATGGCGTGCTCCTGGTCGATCGCCAGTGCTACCGTCGGAACTACAAAGACAGTCAGATGACCGGCCTCCTTGTGTACGAGTGCGCCCGCCTGCCCAACTAGGCTTTTGCCTGACCCCGTCGGCAAATTCACGAGGAGGGTCTCCCCCGGGGGAATTAGGAAAGACGCACGAACCGCCTCGCGCTGGCCGGGTGAAGAATAATGAGTAAAACCGGTCGCGTCGGTTATGAAGGGGTCGGCTGGGCATTGACCAGAGGTGCGGACCAGGCGCTCTGAATATGCATCATGAAAGGCGCCGTCGTCCGTGCTGTCTAGCCAGTCTGGCGACCACGGTTGCGCCGTCAACAGATAGGACTTACCATCAGCCGCGGCCAAAGTCTGTACACCGTGGGCAGTCCACGCTTCTGCAGATGGCCATGATGGATTGGCCGGCACACGCAACTTGAATTGGTGCCCTTGTTGTGCGCTTTCACGAAGCAAGCACTGCCGGACCAACGGAAGCAAATCCGCGTGCAACTTCTGATTCGCGCTTGAGCGTCGCGCATCAAGCAAGATTTGAAAAATACGCGTGAAGATCGGGTTGCCGACGTCGTGCTGTGGGAGATCCGCCGCTGGCCAGTCGCTGAACAGAGACTGCAAGTCTGCAAAGAGAAAGCTCATTGGAGGCCACCGGTCGACTGTTCGAGAACGGAGACCGGTTCGCTGCTCAGAAAGACCACACCTGCCACGTCGACCTTGATTATCGGTGTTTGAATACCGGCGTGCAGTGCCGCATTCAGCATCTTCTCCAGGGTCAATTGCGCATGCTCGGCAGCGGCCTCCGCGCCTGCCAACGACTGAATACGGGTAGTCAATTGCGCATATCGTCCCGCGTCCTCCTGGACAGCCTTGTCGATTGCTTCGCGCTGGCTCGCCCTAAGCTCTGGGCGCCTCATCACGAAGTCGAACGCACAGTCGCGCATTCGAAGACAGCGTTGTGACCAGTTGGCGAGCGAATCGGGGGCTGCCTTCTTCAAGGCGCGAAAATGCTCGAAATCAAGATTCTTATCGATATAGCCGGCCCCCCCCTCTTTCGCGTATCGCGGCGCAAGATAGGTCGCGATGTAGTCGGCCGGCAACTCCTCCCCATCCTCGTTAAGCCATACACGGGTCACTATTGGATGAAACAACGCATCCCCACGACGGCGTAAAACTGCGAGGTCAGATCTCGACGCCTCCCCATACTGGGCAAGAATGGCGGCAGCCTCATCAAGTCGCGCTTCAATCAGAAAATCGAAGCGAAAGCACATTTCCAAACGATCCGTTGGAAAGCCTTCATGGATCTGGCGCCACATGGCAAAACTGCGGCCACGGTCGTCGACTTCCGAAAACGACTTAACGGCTTCAACAAACGCATCACCATACCGCAATGGCCTCACGCCACGCCGGACGGCCGTAGTTCGATGTGCCGTGTGCGGATAGGAAAGCGGATGTAAGGATGAACTGCCGGGGGCTTCGTAATCTATGGCACCCAAAAAATCCTCTAGAAAGCCCGACATAGGTATTAATGTCGCCCTTCCACCCTGCTCCGGTGGGCTATATTGAAAGCGCGTGGGCACATCTACAGATGGTAGCTTTGTTTTTTCAGGTATCGGCACAAAAAACAAGGTATCCGTAATCCAATACAGCGTCGATTRCTTGATTGACTTCCAATCGCTATCGAATTCGAGCAGCGACTCGATATCGCTTTCAGACAGTGGCGCCAATTCATCGAGTGCATCTTGCTGATCGATCAATTTCAACTCGGTAGCGACCAGACCCTGCGGACCTTGCAGGCGAGCCACGAGTTCTGTCATTGCCTCAATACCGTGCAGAAAGATATTTTCCTGCAACCGGATGCCTTCCGCATCGACGATGTACTGGAGGCTGGAGATAGATTGCCCGAAGACGTTCCAACCGGAATTGAGCACGTCAAACCAAGCACTTTGCAACGTCGATGTAGCCTCGAGGAGGACGTATGACTGCACAGGCATCCCGGACCCATACCGGTCGACTCGGCCAATTCGCTGTTCGATTTGGTTGGGATGGATCGGCAGATCGAAATGAACAATAGCCTTGCTCCCACCCTGGAGATTGATGCCTTCCTCGGCTTCGCGATCGCAGACAATCACCTTGACACTATCGTCCGAGTTAAAGCGCACCCAGTCGGGATCGCTGCCTTGGTCATCGACCTCCATCGTGGCGTGGCGTACCGCCGAGACATGGTTGCTTCGTAGATGCCAAAAAACAGTGTCTGCCACCTCGGAACTAGAGCAAAAGACAATGGCCTTAGTATTGGCAGAGAATTGCCGCACCTGATCGGAGATCATTGCGCTGCGCTGCGCCAACCAGTCGTCTTCGTCACAATGGGCCAGGAGTTTGACCAGATAGTCATCCTCATCGTCAAAGGTCGCGGTGACAGCATTGGATAGTGCGTGTATTGTCTGCCTCCTTTTATTGCATACCAGCTTGAATTCCATCATATTCTCAAGCAGGGCAGTTATGCATTCCCAGTAGAAGCTGATCAATGGCGCTTGGTCTTTAACATCTTCCGGCCCGCGCAGCGATGCTACGGCGGAGATTCGCCAGGATTCAAGGGTGGCCTCAATGGCACGCGCCGAAGAGTCATGCATCGTCCACGGTTGGGCACCTTTCCGCAGAGGCGTTATTCCACTAATTCGCCGACGCCGATTACGCAAAATACGCCGGTTCAAGCGATAGGTTTCTGAGATGTGCGCGCGCAATTGCCGAATCGCATCTATCAATTCCGGGTCTTCTTCTTCCGGAACGCCTACCAGTAGCGCCTTCAAGGCGAACGTCAATTCCCGGAGACGTAAGTCGTGAGGAATTTTATCGAGCAAATCATCTAGAACGCCATCAAGGAACAAGGATTGCGACGGTTCCAGCATGGCGACGGTCTCTGCAAGGGATTGGCGATGTGCAATCCTTGTACGGAACGAATCGTAGTCACCCAGTGAGTAAACTGCGGGTTCGAGCAAATGCAGCATTCGCAGAAATCCCTCTTCGTTCCGCAAAATGGGTGTCGCTGATAGCAAGAGCACTCGCGGCACAATTCTCGCGGTACGACTTACCAATTCATATAATTGTCGATGTTGATCGCCGGCCCCCGGATCGGCAATACGATGGACCTCGTCGATGATCAGCAATGTGGCCATCTCCACGGCGACTAATGCCCCCTCGCTATCGTCATGAGCCACAACGAAGACTGAAATATCAAGAAAATCGAACAATCCGAATCGACGCGTCAATTCACGGCGCCATTGGGTCACTAGTGTCCGTGGCACGAGGATAGCGATGCGATGATTGACTGGATCGTCGAGTACCGCTTGCCGAACGACGATACCCGCCTCTATCGTCTTTCCCAACCCGACCTCGTCAGCCAACAGATACCGCTGAGATGGGTCAGTCAAGACTCGTCGCACGACGCCAATTTGATGCGCCTCTAGTTCGACTGCCGAAGACAGCAAGGCTGACATGCCATGAGCCAAGCCGCGTTGAGCGATGTACGAACTCAGAAACTGAGTGCGTGCTTCAGCATATTGCGGCGTTTCGGTGATCTGCTGCGCCAGGAACAGCGATGGATCTTCGATCGGCCTTTTCCAACGGACAAACACGTGCTCATAAGTAAGATATACGTCGTGCTTGTGCGAAAAACGGATGAACAGTCCCTCACCATCGTCTTCAATGACGCGCCCTACTCGCCAGCGAATGCTGCCTTCGTCGAAGACATAAACGCGAGTGTTTTTTCCTAAGACTTTGGGCCGTATCTGAGGCGCCTCGACTTCGCGCACCACGCGGCCGCCAATAGTCGGAAAATCAAAGTACTCGATCGTTCGCCGTGGACCATTTACCCCGATGATCTTTGCGATTCCATCGGCCTCATAGCCCTTCACGATGCAATATGGCGACGTCATTTTTTCGAAGTATCCCCAAAAAGTACGATGTACATCCGCAACATTCAACTAGTATATAGTTCGTTACCGATTTTCGACAACGGCAACTGATCTCTCTTCCGCAGGCATGGCAAGGCCAAAAACCCTCTCATTCGCAAACTCGGCTTCATTGAAGAAGGAAAGTCTGCGCAGCACTGCGGCAAGATGATGCTCGAGTCCATTCTGACTCCGCCGGGGTTCAAGCCTGCGGAACCCGAGGCTCTTTTGACGGCCCCATTACGTGAACTTAACGGCAGAAATATCGAGTTCATTAGAGCTGAGAGGCCTGCGCCTCGCCACGAGGCGCTCAGATATGTGGCACGACAAACGGACTAATCCCAAGCGACCGGATGGATCGCCAAATTCATCGCATCAAGACAGAGGCAGCAAAGGCATCCCTGACCACGAGCATCCAAGGATGGCGATAGGGGCTATGAGCTACATCGGAATGTCCGAGTCAAGGGGAACCCCGTGGCAGAGAAGGACTTGGAAGAACGGCAACGGCCCGGTACGCCATACCCGAATTGGGTATTGACATACGCGGGAACTCCCGAGAAGAGACGCAGTTATCTACAAGCTTTTGCACAAGCCACTCATGAATCCGTTGTGTGCTTTACCTCAACGGTATGCCTGCCACAGTGGTTTAGTAGCGATCAATAAGATTGCATATAAAAAGGGTCACAGGCATTTGCTTGTGACCCTTTGATTTTATTGGTGTACGTGTCGTGGGAACGCTGAAATTCGCCGAGACAGCGGATCAAACATCAATATTCCGAGCCACCAAAGCATTACTCTCAATAAAATTCCGCCGCGGCTCAACCTCATCCCCCATAAGGGTGGTGAAGATCTGATCCGCAGCAATAGCATCCTCAATCTGCACCTTAAGCAGTCGCCTTTGAGTAACATCAAGCGTGGTTTCAAAAAGCTGCTCAGGATTCATCTCCCCCAGCCCCTTGTACCGCTGACGCGAAACCCCACGCTCAGCCTCAGACAACAGCCACTGCATGGCCCCGTGAAAATCATTCACGGTCTGGTCACGCATCTTCTCGCCTTCGCCACGGCGTACCTTGGTGCCCTCGGGAATCAGGCCCTGGAACGTCTTGGCGGCCAGCGACAGCGCAGCGTAGTCCGCRCCATGCACGAAGTCCGCGTCCAGGTGAGACAGGCGCACGTTGCCGTGATGGCGGCGGGCGATCATCAGGCGGTGCTTGTCCGTCTTCTCGTCGAACTGGGCGTAGACATCGGCGGTGCCGTCATCGTTCACGGCGGCGCCGAGCAGGGTCTTGGCGTGCATTTCGCTGAGCTTGGCCTTGAGCGCGGTGGCTGAGGCTTCGGCGGCGGCGGCGCTGTCCAGGTCCAGTTCCACGCCGTCGGCAATGGCGCGCAGGGCGTCGGTGTCTACGATGCGGGAGAGGCGGCCGATCACGCCTTCGGCCAGCTGGTACTGGCGGGCGAGTTCGGTGAGGGCGTCACCGGAGACTTCGGTGCCGTCCGGGTTGACCAGCGCGGCTTTTTCCATGGCCAGGCGCAGCAGGTAGGCGTTGAGCTCGGTGTCGTCCTTGATGTAGCGCTCTTCCTTGCCGTGCTTGATCTTGTAGAGCGGCGGCTGGGCGATGTACACGTAGCCGCGCTCGATGATGTCGGGCATCTGGCGGTAGAAGAACGTGAGCAGCAGCGTGCGGATGTGGGAGCCGTCCACGTCCGCGTCGGTCATGATGATGATGCGGTGGTAGCGCAGCTTTTCGAGGTTGTAGTCTTCCTTGCCGATGCCGGTGCCCAGCGCCGTGATGAGCGTGAGCACTTCCTGGCTGGAGAGCATCTTGTCGAAGCGGGCGCGTTCCACGTTGAGGATCTTGCCCTTGAGGGGCAGGATTGCCTGGAACTTGCGGTCGCGGCCTTGCTTGGCGGAGCCGCCTGCGGAGTCACCCTCCACCAGGAAGAGTTCGGACTGGGCGGGGTCTTTTTCCTGGCAGTCGGCGAGCTTGCCGGGCAGGCCCATGCCGTCGAGCACGCCTTTACGGCGGGTCATTTCGCGGGCCTTGCGGGCGGCTTCGCGGGCGCGGGCGGCGTCGACGATCTTGCCGCAGATGATCTTGGCGTCGCCGGGGGTCTCGAGCAGGAAGTCGGAGAGGGCCTTGGCGACGAGTTCTTCCACGGGCAGGCGCACCTCGGACGAGACGAGCTTGTCCTTGGTCTGGGAGCTGAACTTGGGCTCGGGCACCTTGACGGAGAGCACGCAGGCCAGGCCTTCGCGCATGTCGTCGCCGGTGGTTTCTACCTTGGCCTTTTTGGCGATCTCGTTTTCTTCGATGTACTTGTTGATGACGCGGGTCATCGCGGCGCGCAGGCCGGTGAGGTGGGTGCCGCCATCCCGCTGGGGGATGTTGTTGGTGAAGCAGAGCACCTGCTCGTTGTAGCCGTCGTTCCACTGCATGGAGACTTCCACGGCGATMCCGTCTTTYTCGGTRTTGGCGTAGAAGATGKTSGGGTGCAGGACGSTCTTGGMGCGGTTGATGTATTCGACRAAGCCTTTCACGCCGCCGGAGAAGGCRAAGTCTTCTTCCTTGCCGGTGCGCTGGTCGGTCAGGCGGATGTGCACGCCGTTGTTCAGGAACGAGAGCTCGCGGATGCGCTTGGAGAGGATCTCGTAGTGGAACTCGACGTGGGTGAAGATTGCCTCGTCGGCGAGGAAGTGGACTTCGGTGCCGCGCTTGTCGGTGGGGCCGATGACCTTCATCGGCGAGACTTCCACGGGCTGGCCGTCGGGGCCGTTGACGGTTTCCACCACGCGGTTCTGCACCGCGCCTTGCGCGAATTCGAGCAGGTGGGCCTGGCCGTCGCGGCGCACGGTGAGGCGCAGCCACTTGGACAGGGCGTTCACGCAGGACACGCCCACGCCGTGCAGGCCGCCGGAGACCTTGTAGCTGTTCTGGTTGAACTTGCCGCCGGCGTGCAGCTCGGTCATGGCGATTTCGGCCGCGCTGCGCTTGGGTTCGTGCTTGTCGTCGAACTTCACCAGGGGCGGGATGCCGCGGCCGTTGTCGGTGATGGAGATCGAGTTGTCGCTGTGGATGGTGACCTGGATCTCGGTGCACCAGCCGGCCAGCGCTTCGTCGATGGAGTTGTCCAGCACTTCGAATACGAGGTGGTGCAGGCCGGTGCCGTCGGACGTGTCGCCGATGTACATGCCCGGCCGCTTGCGCACCGCCTCCAGGCCTTCCAGGATCTGGATCGAGCCGGCGCCGTAGCTGTTTTCCTGTTGCGGTTGCGGTTGTTGCTGTTCGGTCATGTTCTCTTACTCACGGCGAATGCGGCGTTTCGCGCGGCGCCCGGTCGGGCGCGCTGCGATGGGCCGCATGGCGGGTTACATAAAAACGGCAAAAGGGGCGGATTGCCAGAATCCGGCCCCTGCGTGCTGCGGTGCGTCTTTCGCCTGCCAGGCGAGAGCCGTAGCCTGCCGTTCGATGTTCCGGTGTTACGTATGTTGTTTTCCTTTTACCTTCTACCGGATCATCAGATACGCATCGGCATGACGACATACTTGAAGTTGTCGTCTTCCGGCACGGTAATCAGCGCACTCGAATTGGAGTCGCCGAGGCTGACCTGCACTTGCTCGCTCTTGAGGTTGGCAAGGACGTCGAGCAGGTAGGTCACGTTAAAGCCGATGTCGAGGGCGTCGCCCGAGTAATCGAGCTCGAGCTCTTCCTGCGCCTCTTCCTGGTCGGCGTTGGTGGAGCTGATCTTGAGCACGTGCGTGTCGAGGATGCAGCGCACGCCCTTGAACTTGTCGGTGGTCAGGATGGCGGTGCGTTGCAGCGCCTGCTGCAGCTTCACGCGGTCGATGGCGAAGGCGTTCTTGTAGCCCTTCGGGATCACGCGCTGGAAGTCCGGGAACTTGCCTTCGACCAGCTTGGAGATCAGCTCGATATTGGCGAAGGTGAACTTGACCTGGTTGGCGGCCAGCTGCACCTGCACGGGATCGTCGTTGTCTTCGAGCAGGCGTTGCAGCTCGAGGATGGTCTTGCGCGGGATGATGACTTCCTGGCGCGCGCCTTCGCCGGTGGCGGCGGTGTCCAGCTCCACGCCGCAGTAGGCCAGGCGGTGGCCGTCGGTGGCGACTGCCATGACCTTCTTGCCGTCCACCACCAGCAGCATGCCGTTGAGGTAGTAGCGGATGTCCTGCTGGGCCATGGCGAAGTGGACCATGGCGAGCAGGTGCTTGAAGGTCTTCTGCGGCAGGCTGACCGAGGCGCCGAACTCACTGGCTTCGGCAACCGTGGGGAATTCCTCGGCGGCCAGGGTCTGCAGCGCGAAGCGGCTCTTGCCGGACTGCACGGTCATGCGCTTGTCGTTGAGCGACAGGGCGACTTCGCCGTCGGGCATGGCGCGCAGGATGTCGAGCAGCTTGCGGGCGGCCACGGTGGTGGCCACGCTGTCGCTGCCCACGCCGCATTCGGCGTGCGTGGTGATCTGGATCTCGATGTCGGTCGAGAGGAACGATACGTTGGACCCCGACTTGCGAATCAACAGGTTGGCCAGGATCGGGAGGGTGTGGCGGCGCTCCACGATGCCGCTCACGATTTGCAGCGGACGCAGCAGATTGTCTCGCGAGGTTTTGACCAATTGCATTGAATTTATCCTTCGTCGTTTGTAGTAAGCGACCGCGGGTTGCGCCTCAACTTCCGTTGATTCCAAAACCACTTAGGAATCAAGGAGTTAATTTGACATTGTACCAAGGATAAGCCGCTGCGGTGAAGCGGGAGAAGCGCGACAGGAGGGGAAAATTGCGCAGCATCAAGCACAATTTCCAGGCTTCCACGACCTTGTTCCGGCCGCGCCCTCCGCCCGCTCGTCCCGACTCACCGCAAAGCCTTAGCCCAGGCCGCTTTCGCGTCAATGACAGGCAATGTTCCCGGCGATGCTTGCCGATTGATTCATGCGCCGGACCCAGCCCGGCGCGTACCCTACAGTATGCCAGCCCCGCGTGACGGGGCCTGCAAATCCACGTTTGCGGCACAAAGTGTCGTAAGCGTGGAGAAAATTCTACAAAGAACGCCTGGCTTRCTCCCGCTTTCGCTTGCGGGAAAGCGAGCAAGCCATCTGTCATTGGGCGCGCATCACAGCGTGCCGCGGGTCACCCCTTGAGCGTTTGTTCCAGCACGTGCAGTTCGTGGTTGAGCTGCGCGTCCTTGCTGCGCTCGTCRGCGATCTTGCGSACSGCGTGCAGCACSGTGGTGTGATCGCGCCCGCCGAASAGCTCRCCRATTTCCGGCAGGCTCTTCTGCGTGAGTTCCTTGGCCAGGTACATGGCAATCTGGCGGGGCCGCGCGATATTGGCGGGCCGCTTCTTGCTGTACATGTCCGCGACCTTGATGTTGTAGAAGTCGGCACAGGTCTTCTGGATGTTCTCCACGGAGATCTGGCGGTTCTGCACGGTCAGCAGGTCCTTCAGCGCTTCGCGGGTGACATCGATGGTGATGTCCTTGCCGTGGAAGTTCGAGAAGGCCAGGATCTTGCGCAGCGCGCCTTCGAGCTCGCGCACGTTGGAGCGCAGGTGCTTGGCGACGAAGAAGGCCACTTCCTCGGGCACGCTCACGTTTTCCGCCGCGGCTTTCTTCATCAGGATCGCCACGCGCATTTCCAGCTCGGGCGGCTCGATGGCAACCGTGAGGCCGGAGTCGAAGCGCGAGATCAGGCGATCGTCGATGCCGCTGATTTCCTTCGGGTAGGTATCGCTGGTGATGATCACCTGCGCCCGGTTGGCGATCAGTGCTTCGAAGGCGTAGAAGAACTCTTCCTGCGTGCGGTTCTTGCCCGAGAAGAATTGAATATCGTCGATCAGCAGCAGGTCCAGCGAGTGGTAGTAGCGCTTGAACTCGTCGAAGGCCTTGCGCTGGTACGCCTTGACCACGTCGGAGACGTACTGCTCGGCGTGGATGTAGCGGATACGCGCGCGCGGGTTCTCCAGCAACATGAAGTTGCCGATGGCGTGGATCAAGTGGGTCTTGCCCAGGCCCACGCCGCCGTACAGGTAGAGCGGGTTGTAGGACTTGCCCGGATTGTTGGCCACCTGGATGGCGGCGGCGCGCGCGAGCTGGTTGGCCTTGCCGGTGACGAAGTTGTCGAACGTCAGGATGGGGTTCAGGCGCGAGCGCTCGTGCACCGTGTCGTTCTGCTGGTGGCCGCCCTGCGCGTTGGCAGGATGGCCGCCCGGATGCCCGCCTTGATGGCTGCCCTGGTGCCCGACCTGGTGGCCCTGGCCGCCCTGCATGGGCTGCTGGGGCTGCTGCACGCGGTAGGAGCGGGCACTGGCTTCGGCCGGGTCGAGCTGCGGCACGTCGATATCGACCAGTTCACCGCCCATGCCACCCATGCCGCCCATGCCGCCCATGCCGCCCATATTGGCGCCCTGGCCGGGATGGGCCTGCTGGCCGCCGGGGTAGTTGCCGGGGTAGGGCGCCTGCGCGCCGCGCTGGCCGCCCTGGCCAGCGTTGCCCTGGTTGCCATAGCCGGGCGCGCCCTGGCCCGGCTGCATGCCGGGCTGGCCGAAATTCTGCGACAGCGGCTGGCCGGTCGGGTAGCCGGGGCCAGGCTGCTGCGGCTGCATGCCGGGCTGGCCGGCCTGGCCGCCTTGCGGGTAGCCGGCAGCGGCCCGGCCCGAGGCGGCGGGGTCCAGGACGAAGTGAACGCTGACGTTGGCTTCCCAGTACTCGCAGGCGAGCGCGGTGATGCGGCCGGAGAACTGGCTCTTCACCCAGTCGAGCTTGAAGCGGTTGGGCGCAGCGATGCGCAGCGCGTGCGCTTCCTCGTCGAAGGCGACTGGCGCCAGCGGCTTGATCCAGGTCTTGAACTGTTGCGGCGTCAGCTCGCGCTCGAGTTGCGCTGCTGCCGCCTGCCAGAAATCTTGCATTGTTTTGTTGTTCGGTTTTCGCCACGGGTGCGCGGACAGTCCGGCCCAATGGACTGCAGGCAGGGGTCGGTGGTGCATCCCTGCCGGCAATCCGTCATTCTCAAGCCAGGTAAAGCGACCGCAGTCGAGATCAGTCGCGGTCCGCAATTGACCCCGCCGCCCGGGCTCCCCATGGTGATCGACGCGATAAGCGGGAGCCGCTGACGGACAGGTTGGCGAAATGAGACGAAGCCGCCGCTGCCCGCTGCGCGTCCGTTATCCGGCATGCCAGGGGTGAGTCCCGGGTTGCGCTTGCGCCACGCAGCCCGTGTGGTGTTTGGACCCGGATTGTACCCCCCGCCCCGAGTTATCCACAAAGGATAAGTCTGTGGATAAGTTGTGAAGAAGCAGTGAATTGTTGTGCACAACCCCTTGTTTGGCGCGGGTTTCCGGGTAGGTAAAACGCCCGAAAAGCCAATCCAAACAGAGACTTCGCTCTCCCTCTGACCATCCCGGAGGCACCCCCGGAACAAAAAAACTTACCCACCGGCGATTGTGGACAATGAAATACAACAGCCTGTTGCGCATTTTTCAGGCAAGGGTGCCGCGCACGTCTCTYGGCCATCTGCAGCCTTGACACATCGCGCGAAAATCAGTTAAATGGCGGGTTCTGCGATGCGGCAGGGGATCACGTATGCGCATCGCCGGGTCTGACCTGTTCCGTGCAAGACCGGTTTCGTTTCACGCGGCTTTGGCTGGCTGAAACGGTCCTGGAAATGGCTGGATTGGCCGGAACAGGCAGCGGGCCAAGCAGGCCGACGGGGTCGGGACGGATGGGTGAATCATGATCCGGTCCGGCTGGATTCCCTCCCGAACCTGCGTCGCGCACGCCGACATTGTCGGTACGCGAGATACACGGCCGGCGGCAAGACAATCACCGCAGTCGGCAAGACCGCATCCGCGGCAGCCCAAGCGAACCATACGCGGCGGCCACGGGGCCCCGGCTCACGCCGGAGGCCGGGCGAGCCAAGATCAACCAGAGAGTGCAACATGAAACGTACATACCAACCTTCCGTTACCCGCCGCAAGCGTACCCATGGTTTCCGCGTGCGCATGAAGACCCGTGGCGGCCGTTCCGTCATCAACGCTCGTCGCGCCAAGGGCCGCAAGCGCCTGGCAGTCTAAGGGCCTGGCGACCGGCCATGATGGCGCCGCGTGCGCTGTCGTGGCCAAACGCCTCGCCTTTCGGATGGCCGGGAGCCCGCAGCCAGGTGCAGCTTTACCGCTAGCTTTGCCCAGCGTGACTACCTATGCCTACCCCAAAGCCGCGAGGCTCACAAAGACGGATGAGTTTTCATCCGTTTTTGCTTTGCGCCCGCGCCGCCGCAGCCAGCACTTCGTGCTGTATGTGGGCGAGAACAACCTGCCGCAGGCCCGCCTTGGCGTGGTCGTGGGCAAGAAGTTCGCGGCGCGCGCCGCCGAACGCAACCTGGTGAAGCGCATGGTGCGGGAACTGTTCCGCCAGCGGCAGGACCAACTCGCGGGCCGCGATGTATTGCTGCGCCTGCAGGCCAAGTTTCCGCGTGCGGAATTTGCCAGCCGCAGCGCGGTGCGCCGGGTGTGCCTGGCGGAGCTGACCAGCCTGTTCGAAGTCGCGGTGCGTCCGCTTGCACCGCGTCCAGCCGCGCCTTCCGGCGTATCGCCGCCGAAGTCCGCGCCCTCCGGCACGCCAGCCTGACCCGCCCGCCGCCATGAAGCGAATCCTGCTAGCCCTGCTGCGCATCTACAAGATCGCCCTGAGCCCGTTTTTCGGCTCGCAGTGCCGCTTCCTGCCTACCTGTTCCGACTACGCCCGCGAAGCGATCGTGCGCCACGGCGCAGGCCGCGGCAGCTGGCTGGCCGCCTGCCGGCTATGCCGTTGCCATCCGTTCACGGATGGCGGGTATGATCCGGTGCCGCCGGTATCGGCGACATCAACACAGCAAGACCGGGCACCCGCCGCGTCTGGCCAGCCGCCAGTCACGATCCGGCTACCCCGCCCCTGATTTCCCCCGACCACAGCGAGACATGGATATCAAACGCACCATACTCTGGGTCATCTTCTCGATGGCCCTCGTGCTGCTCTACGACAACTGGCAGCGCGCCAACGGTCATCAGTCGATGTTCTTCCCGAGCGCGACCCAGCAGGCCGCGCCGGCAGGCGCCGGCGGCGCTTCGGCCGCGCAGGGCGACGTGCCCAAGGCCAATGCAGGCGCCGGCGCCACCGCTGGCGCCCCGGCTGCCGCACCCGCTGCCGCCGTGCAGCCGGCTGGCGAGAAGATCGTGGTGAGCACCGACGTGATGCGTGCCGAGATCGACACCGCCGGCGGCATCCTCTCGCGACTGGAGCTGCTGAACCAGCACGAGAAGGACGGCAAGCCCGTGGTGCTGTTCGAGCGCGACGCGACCCGCACCTATATGGCCCGCTCGGGCCTGATCGGCGGCGACATGCCCAACCACACCACGGTGTTTGCCGCCTCGGCCGGTCCGCGCGACCTGGCTGGCACGGACAAGGTGGAAGTGACCCTGACGGCTGAGAAGGATGGCGTCAAGCTGGCCAAGACGTACATCTTCCACAAGGGCAGCTATGTGGTGGACACGCGCTTCGCGGTGACCAACGACAGCGGCAAGCCGGTCTCGCCGACGCTGTACCTGGAACTGACGCGTGACGGCAGCAAGGTCGAGCAGTCGCAGTTCTACAGCACCTTCACCGGCCCGGCCATCTACACCGACGCCGACAAGTACCACAAGATCACCTTCGACGACATCGGCAAGGGCAAGGCCAGCGTACCGGCCGCCACCACCAGCGGCTGGGTGGCGATGGTGCAGCATTACTTTGCCTCGGCCTGGATCCCGCAGTCGGGCAAGGAGCACAGCTTCTACGTCGAGAAGATCGACAACAACCTGTTCCGCGTGGGCGTGCAGCAGCCGCTGGGCCAGGTCGCCCCGGGTGCCACCGTGACCACCGATGCGCGCCTGTTCGCCGGCCCGCAGGAAGAGCGCATGCTCGAGAAGATCACCCCGGGGCTGGAGCTGGTGAAGGACTATGGCTGGCTGACCATCCTGGCCAAGCCGATCTTCTGGCTGCTGGAGAAGATCCACGGCTTCCTGGGCAACTGGGGCTGGTCGATCATTGCGCTGACCGTGCTGATCAAGCTGGTGTTCTTCCCGCTGTCGGCGGCAAGCTACAAGTCCATGGGCAAGATGAAGGACCTGCAGCCCCGCATGACCGCGATGCGCGAGCGCCACAAGGGCGATCCGCAGAAGATGAACCAGGAGATGATGGCGCTGTACCGCACCGAGAAGGTCAACCCGCTGGGCGGCTGCCTGCCCATCGTGATCCAGATCCCGGTGTTCATCGCGCTGTACTGGGTGCTGCTGTCGTCGGTGGAAATGCGCGGCGCGCCGTGGACGGGCTGGATCCATGACCTGTCGGTGCCGGATCCGTTCTACATCCTGCCGGTGCTGATGGCCGTGTCGATGTTCGTGCAGACCAAGCTGAACCCGACCCCGCCGGACCCCGTGCAGGCCAAGGTCATGATGATCATGCCGCTGGTGTTCTCGTTCATGTTCTTCTTCTTCCCGGCCGGCCTGGTGATGTACTGGGTGACCAACAACGTCCTGTCGATCGCCCAGCAATGGCAGATCAACCGGATGCTCGGCAAGAGCAAGGCCACGGCGGCAGCCAAGGCCTGAACCTGAGATGTGACTCCGGCCGGCGGGTGCAAACCCGCCGGCGGCAAAAAAAAGCCCGGCGCATGCGCCGGGCTTTTTGTTTGGCTTGCTTCGCCGTTTAGCGTTTAGAGCTTGCCGACATCCGCCCTCTCCGCACAAGCGGGAGAGAGGGGAAGAAATCCGTCAGGCCATCTACACCTGACGACGACTCCGCCTACTGTGCCTCGTGGCACACGGCCTCGATGTTGTGCCCGTCCGGATCGAGCACGAAGGCGCCGTAGTAGTTCGGGTGGTAGTGCGGCCGCAGGCCCGGTGCGCCGTTGTCGCGCCCGCCCGCGGCCAGCGCGGCCTGGTAGTAGGCGTCCACCTGCGCGCGCGTCTGCACGCGGAAGGCCAGGTGCAGCGGCGGCTGGTTGGGCGTGCCGCCGTGGATCCAGAACTCCGGCTTCTCCGGCGGCCCGAAACCCGCAACGTCGGCATGGCCGGTCACGCTGGCCGGCAGCTCCATCACCTTGACCATGCCGATGGGCGCGAGCGCTGCGGTGTAGTAAGCGCGGCTCCTGGCGAAATCGCTGACCCCGACTCCGGTGTGATCGATCATCTTCTGGCTTCTCCTTGGGAAAACATCGCTCAGGCCAGGTCGAGCACGCTCATCGTCGCGTTGAAGCGGCTCACCAGCACTGCCTCGCCGTGCACGCTGGCGAACACATCGGCTTCCACCACGATGATGGTGCGGCCGGACTTGAGCACGTCGGCGCGGCAGGTGAGGCGTTCGCTGCGGGCGGCCCTGAGCAGGTTGATCTTGAACTCGGCGGTGACCACGTGGCGCCCGGTATCGAGCATGGTGGTGGCGGCCGCGCCGGCGGTATGGTCGGCAATGGTGGCCTGCACGCCGGCATGCACAATGCCGCCGTGCTGCAGGTGGCGCGGCGTGACCAGCAGCTCGCTCTCGCACCAGCCGGGCCCGCAATCGACCAGGCGGATGCCCACGTCCGTGACAAAGGCCGCGTCACGGAAGCCGGCCTCGATGGTGTCCCGCAGCAAACGCCGTTCTTGTTCGGTGGACATGCTTGTCTCCTCGCGCGGGAGCGCTCGGGTACGGCTTGTGGAAGAGGTGGCGCCAGCGAAGATATCTACGCTCGTCGCCATGCGTGCTCATTGCAGCGCGAAGCGGCCGCCCTGTCAATGGAGTGCGCCGGCGGTCACCGGGCGCAGTTTGTGCGGCGCAACCGGCACAATCGCCTACACTGGGTCATACCGTCCCCGCTCGCGGGATCTCACCCACAGAGATGCAAAGCGGACACATCATGCGCGCCGCCAACGCTCCCGGCTCTATCCATCCCGGCATGCGCGCCGTGGATGCCTTTGTCTCGCTGGCCGATGCAGGGCTGGTGGCCATTGCCGACCAGCTCGCCGCGCTGACCCGGCGCGACCATCCCGATGACGTGCATGCGCTGCGCGTGGCGACGCGGCACCTGCGCGCGGTCTGCTGGGTGTTCGGGCCGGCCTTGCCCAAGGCCATCCGCGCCCGCTGGCAGGCGGGCCTGCGCCAGCTGGCACGGGCCGCCACCGATGTGCGCGACTGGGACGTGTTTATCAGCGAGACCCTGCAACCGGCGCTACAAGCGCAACCGGACGATCCGGTGCTGGCCGCGCTGTGCGACACCGCCTCGATGCGCCGGCACTATGCGCGCGCGACCATGGTGGCGMAGCTGGCCGAATACCAGCACTGGCCGCTGCCCGTGCTGCATCGCGATCTCACCCACCTGACGCGAGGCGGCACGCGCGGCGGGGGCGCCAGGGCGGGGGCGCGCCTGGACGCGTTCGCGCGCCGCCGCGTACGCCGCGCGCGCATGCGGGTGAAGGTGCTGGCGCGCGCCGCGCGGAGCGAGGATCTCGAGCGCGTGCACCGCTATCGCATCGGCAGCAAGCGGCTGCGCTATGCCATCGAGGCGCTGGCGCCGGTGCTGTCCGGGCGCTATGCCACGCGACTGCGCCACAAGCTGGTCAAGCGGCAGAGCCGGCTCGGCAAGCTGCTCGACGGCGCCGTGGCGCGCCGCCTGATGACCGAGTGCCTGAACATGCCGGGACCGGGCGCGCCGGATGCGCCCCCGCCGCCACCCGCGCCGGACCGATCTGCGACAATATCGCCATGACTGCCTCCCAGCCTCGCTCCAGCGCCGCCGGCGCCACCCCCATCGCCGCCATCGCTACCGCGCCCGGGCGCGGCGGCATCGGCGTGGTGCGCGTGTCCGGCCCCGATGTCAGCGCCATCGCGCATGCCGTGTGCGGCCAGGCGCTCAAGCCCCGCCACGCCACCTACCTGCCGTTTCTCGATGCGCACGGCAAGGCCATCGACCACGGCCTCGCGCTGTACTTCCCCGCGCCGCATTCGTACACCGGCGAGGAAGTGCTGGAACTGCAGGGCCACGGCGGCCCGGTGGTGATGCAGATGCTGCTGGCGCGCTGCCTGCACGCGGGCCGCGAGATCGGCCTGCGCCTGGCCGAGCCCGGCGAGTTCACGCGCCGCGCATTTCTCAACGACAAGCTCGACCTGGCCCAGGCCGAAGCCGTGGCCGACCTGATCGAAGCCAGCACCGAAGCGGCCGCGCGCTCGGCGGCGCGCTCCATGGAAGGCGTGTTCTCGCAGGCCATCCATGCGCTGGTGGAGCAGGTGATCCACCTGCGCATGCTGGTCGAAGCCACGCTCGACTTCCCCGAGGAAGAGATCGATTTCCTCGAAGCCTCCAACGCGCGCGGCCAGCTCGCCGCCATCCGCGATGCGCTGTGCGGCGTGCTGGCGCAGGCCCGGCAAGGCTCGCTGCTGCGCGAGGGCCTGTCGGTGGTGCTGGCGGGGCAGCCCAATGTGGGCAAGTCGTCGCTGCTCAACGCGCTGGCCGGCGCGGAACTGGCCATCGTCACGCCGATCCCCGGCACCACGCGCGACCGCGTGCGCGAGACCATCCAGATCGAGGGCATTCCGCTGCATATCGTCGACACCGCCGGGCTGCGCGAAGACGCCAGCGACGAAGTCGAGCGCATCGGCATCGAGCGCACCTGGGAAGCCGTGCGCCGCGCCGACCTCGTGCTGCACCTGGTGGACGCCGCCGACTATGTCGAGCACGGCCTGTCCGAGATCGACGACGCCATCGACGACCGCCTCTCCGGCCACCTGCCGCCCGGCTCGCCGATCCTGCGCGTGGTCAACAAGATCGACCTCGCCCCCGCGGTGGGCGAGCAGCATTTCGGCGCCAACCGCCCGCACGTGGTGGCCGCCAACGGCCCCAACCCGGCCGAAGTGTGGATCTCCGCGCGCACCGGCGCCGGCATCGAGCTGCTGCGCCGCCAGCTGCTGCGCCTGGTGGGCTGGCAGTCCGGCAACGAAGGCACCTTCCTTGCGCGCGAACGGCATCTCACCGCGCTGCGCAACGCGCAGTCCCACCTCGACCTGGCCGCCGAACGCGCCGACCAGCAGGCGCAGGCGCTCGACCTGTTCGCCGAGGAACTGCGCCTGGCGCAGGACCACCTCAACAGCATCACCGGCGAGTTCACCAGCGACGATCTGCTGGGCACGATCTTCACGCGGTTCTGCATCGGCAAGTAGGCCGCGCGCGGGCGGCGCGGCCCCCGCATCCTCCTATACTGGAACAGCCTCCGCGCGCAGCGTTACGCGCCGGTGCTGGTGTACGCGCGGATTCACATCGGCCCGGACCCAGGCAAGGAGAACGTCATGATGAATGCGCAAGGACAACTCGTCGGCACGCTGAACCACCTGATCGAGGTCGGCAAGGACGGCGAAATGAGCTGCATGACCGGCGCCCGCGAAGTGCATAACCCCGAGATACGCGCCATCCTGACCGGCACCGCGGAAACCTGCCGCGCCTCGGTGATGGAACTGCAGGCGCTGGTGACTTCGATGGGTGCGGAGCCGCGCGACCGCGGCAGCATGGGTGGCACGCTGCACCGCGGCTGGATGGAAGTGATGCACGTGATCGCGCCGCACAACGACGATGCCGTGCTGCAACTGTGCGAACGCGACGAGGAAGCCGCCAGGCGTGAATATCAGTCGGCCCTGACCCAGGACATGCCGGCCGACGTGCGCGCGGTGGTACAGCGCCAGTACGAAGGCATGCAGTGGCACCACGACCGCATCCACGCGATGCGCGGCATGCAGGTGCACTGACCGGCGGCTGGACACGATTGCATGGCGGGCATCGGTGACGATGGCCGCCATGGTTCACCACACGAACGGCACCAGCCGGTACCGGACCCGGGCCGCGTAAGCCGCGTAGCCGTCCAGGCCGCGCAGCAGCTCGCGGTCTTCCATTGCCGTGCGAAAGACGATGCCGCCGGCGAGCAGCAGCGCGCCCGCCACGCCCCACCACGAACCCAGCAGCAGGGCATTGGCCGGCAGGAAAACCAGCACGGCCGCGTAGAGCGGATGGCGCACCACGGCATAGGGACCGCTCGAGACCACGCGATGCCCGCGCTCGTGCTGGATCCGCACTACCGGCGCGAGGAAGGTGTTCTCGCGGAACACGCGGTCGATGGCGACCAGCGAGAGCGCCAGCAGCACGGCGCCCAGGCCATGCAGCCACAACGGCATGGCCGACCAGCGAAAGCGCGCCGCGTCCAGCCCCATCAGCACCAGCCAGCCGCACCACGCCACGATCAGCACCAGCATGAAGATGCGGTCCCACAGCGGCTGCCCGCGCTGCAGCGGCGGCTTCATGCGCTCGGCCAGCAGCGCCGGGTCATGGCGGGCCAGCCGCCATGTCACCCAGATGCCCCCGCCGAAGAACAGCGCCAGGTACGCCCACGCGGCAGGCCACGCCAGCGTGCCCGCCGCGCCGAACAGCAGCGCGGCGAACACCAGCGCCTCGGCCACGAATGCAAATCCGACCTTGAATCCCATGGTGGATGCTCCCGGGCCGCGCGGCAGATCGCGCCGCCCGTATCCGCCACGTTAGCACCGAACGCGCGGTGATGTTGCCGGCCGCCGCGGGCAATCGCCGCCGTTCAGGCGGGCTGGAGGAACACGCGAACACCATTGCGGCACGCCTGGCCGTAAGTCCTCGCACATCATCGCACTTCGTCGCACGTCGTCGCACATATCCGCGCAGTCACATGGACGCGGCCGGCACCCTTGGTATGCCGGCGCACAGAAGCGCATCGGAGCGGCGCGCTAGATTCAGGACGCAGGCGGGCACGGAGCGGCGATGAACAAAGACGGTAACCACGTTTGCACCCTCGACGGCGTGCGCGGCCTGGCGGTGCTGCTTGTCATGCTGTATCACTTCGCGCATGTCGGTGTGGTGTCCGACCTCGCGGTGGACCGGATCTTCTACCGCTTGTCGATGACGGGCTGGATCGGCGTGGACATCTTCTTCGCGCTGTCGGGTTTCCTGATCACCGGCATCCTGCTGCGCAGCAAGGGCTCGCCCGGCTACCTGCGCTCTTTCTACGGGCGCCGGGTACTGCGCATCTTTCCGCTGTACTACGCCTACCTGGCACTGCTGTTCCTGGTGCTGTTCCCGCTGATCTCGCACCGCATGGGCGACGCCGAGCAGGCCAAGCTCGAAGCGGTGCGGGCGAGCTGGCCGTGGTTCGTGCTGTACCTGTCCAATCTCAAGCAGGCGCTGGCGGGCACCTTCTTCGGCGCGGGGGCGGGGCATCTGTGGTCGCTTGCCATCGAGGAGCAGTTCTACGCGGCGTGGCCGCTGGTGGTGCTGTTGCTGCCACTGGCCGCCATGCGCCGGCTCTGCCTCGTGCTGCTGGCGGTCGCGCTCGCGTTGCGCATCAGCATGGCGGCGCAGGGCGTCAGCGCGGACACCATCTGGGTATTCACGCCGGCCCGGCTCGATGGCCTGGTGGCCGGCGCCTTGCTGGCCATGGCGGTGCGGCGCGGGCTGGTGTTCAAGCCCTGGCTGGTGAAGGCGGCGCCGCTCGCGCTGGTGGCGCTGGTATGCGCGCTGGCGGCAACGGGTGCGCGCGTGGAGTCAAGCCCGTGGATCTACACCGTGGGCCTTTCCGTGGTGGCGCTGGTGGCGGCGGGCCTGGTCTACACGGCCTGCGGCGCGCGCGGGCATCCGGTGTTCAGCCAGCGCTGGCTGGTGTTCCTGGGCAAGTACAGCTACGCGCTCTATGTGTTCCACCCCATCGTGCGCGTGGTGGCGGCCAAAGCCTTCGGCGAGCCGCGCCTGCTGTTCGGCAGCCAGATCCCGTGGCAGCTGGCGTTCTCCGCGGTGTGCGTGGCCGCCTCGGTCGCGGCGGCGCTGCTGAGCTGGCACTTGCTCGAAAAGCACTTCCTCAGGCGCAAGGATGTGCTGTTCCCGGTGCGCATGCCCGCGCCCGCGCCGCCCCCGCCGGCGGAGGTAGTGGCGCGCGATGCATACGGCGGCGCCGAGCCTGCCGCGGGCCGTCCCACGCTCTAGGCCACGCGGACGCCCCCGCCATATCGGCCCCGGCGCCGAGATGAAGCCGAGATGAAGCCGATTGCGAAGCGCGGCAAGGGCTACAATAGGCCGTTTTAGCGAACGAGCCACTGCCATGTCCGATCATCCGCGTTACACCCTCAATCGCTCGCTCGTCATCCTGGTGCCCCAGCAGCCGTTCTTCGACTGGATCATGGCCGTGGACACCGACCCCGTACCCTCCCTCACGCTCGAGAATGTGCGCGAGGACCAGAGTGCCTTCCTGGCGCCGGACGAAATCTCCAGCGCCCCGCAAGCCGTGCAGTGGGTGGAGGAGCGCTGGCGCGCCTTCTTCGAGTTCATGCTGGGGGAGTGGTTCGAGGAWTCCGTCTGGCCCCAGAACCTGACGCTCGAGCAGTTCCGCGAGTGGTTCACGGTGCAGCACCACTCCACCGTGTTCGACATGGCGACCGACTTCGGCATCGAGCACGAGGACTGGGAAGCCGAAGAGGAAGACGACGGCGAATCCGGGCTGCGGCGGCTGCACTGAGCCCGGCGCGGCACGGCCCCCGTCACCCCGGACGCGCGCGGTGGCGCACCGCCGGCACCGTCCCGGCAAGCGCCGCGCCTGTGGACAAGTCTGTGGAGAAGATTGAACAACTCTGTGGGCAAAGCTGTGGGTAAGGTTGTGGGCAAGGCTGTGGGAAACCCGCCTTGCAGTGCCGCCGACGCCTCCCCGCCCACCGCACGACTTCGCGCCACCCCCACCTTTATCGCAGGAACCCCCGGATGTTGAACCGTACCCAGAAGATCCTTATCGCCGTCGTCGCCTTGGCCGTGCTCGGCATGCTCTGGCTGACCGGCAACCACGAGCAGCAGATGCTGGAGCCCGCCGCGGAGCAAGCCGCGCCGGCAGTGGCGGCAGCCGATGCCTCGGCCGCCGCCGCCGAGGCGGCCAGCATCGCGCGCGGCGTGCCGCGCAACGGCACGCTGGACCCGATCAGCATCGACCCGCAACGCTCCACCGATATCCTGCCGCAGTACCAGGCCGACAAGATGGTGGATGACTACCAGGAGAACGCCGGCGCGGCGGACGGCCGCTACCGCGGCCAGTATTTCATCGTGGAAGGCGTGGCCAGCGGCGTGCGGCGCGAGAGCGGCGATACCGTATTCCTCGATATCCGCTCCAACAGCCCGACCCTGGTGGTGCGCGCCAAGCTGCTGCCGCAGCAGATCTGCGGGCCGGCCGGGCGCGTGTGCGGAGTGGAAGCGCGCGCCACCATGGTCCGGCGCGGCCAGAAGGTGGCGGTGGAATGCACCGGCGCGGGCCAGGTAGAGGGCTCGCCGATTCTGGATGACTGCCTGGTGCGCGGCGGCGCGAACTAGTCGCCCACCGCGTTTGTCCCCGATCGCGCCGCCCGGTTCCGGCGCCAATTCTCGTCTCCCAGCATGCAAACCCTGCTTTCCGTCCTCGCCCTGACCATCCTGATCGTGACCGCGGTCGGCGTGGTCTCGCCACCGTTCATCAGCAATGCCTTCCTGAAAGGGCGCCCGGTGGGGCGCCTGCAGATCCTGCTGGTGGGGGTCTTCCTCGCCGCGATCTGCCTGGTGGCGGTCGGCAGCCTGTCGACCCCGCTGGCGGCCAGCTAAGCGGCCAGCCAAGTGACCAGCCAGGCGCCTGGCTCAGTGCCCGGCCAGGCGGCAGCCGGCGCACTTCATGGCGCGCCAACGCGGCGCATGCGGTACTTTTTCCGTTCGCGCCCGGCCGAAAGCGCCGCCCTCAATACTTGTAGGACACATCCCACAGGAGGATCGGCGCGGCGTCGATGATAGAGAGCGGCGGCGCCGTCTATCTTTCCATCACGATACAAACAAATGACAACGAGGCGACAACCGCCACCGCGCTCCGCCGAAGTCCGGCAGTAACGCAGGCCGGGCCGAACATCATGATGGAATACCTTCTCCCGGGCAGTATCACCACGCCGCAAGCCCAGGCACTCGCCAGCATCCTGGCCATCACGCGCCGCGAATGGCAGGTTGCAGAAGGTGGTTCGCCGGGACCGGCCGAGCGGCACAACGATGCACACACCGGCCCGGCCGGACAGCCTCGCGAGGGCCACGCCGGCCGTGCCGCCGGTTGCTCCGCTGCCGCCAGCGCCGATCCCGGCTCCCGACAGCACCGCCGCGAGCAGTTTGCCCGGCGTGCCGCGCGCGCCTTCGAAGCGCAGGTGATGGCACTGCGCTGCCGCCAGGCCTTCGTGCTCTGAGCCGGTGTTCCGAGCCGGTCCCCGCGCGCACGCCGCGCGCCGGCGGACCCGTTTTCCTGCTCTGTTCCTTCGATTGACCGCGCACCGATCGCCTAAAGTTGGCGGGCGCGCGCACCGACTGCACGCGTGCCCACGCCATGCGCCCAGGAACATCATGAAAAAAGCATTGCTAGCCGCCAGCCTAGGCCTGCTGGCCACCGGCTGCGCCACCTACCAGGCGGTCGTGCCGGTCGACCGCGGCGACCGTATCGCCTCCGTGCAGCCCGCCGACGGCACGCTGTTCTGCGTGATCAGCAACCAGGCCAGCGGCAACGCCTACCTGGACGCCATGCGCGATTCGGTGCAGGCGCGCGGCTTCGAGTTCAAGGTGCTCGGGCCCGGCTCGTCGGTGGCAGCGTGTCCCTATACCGCCACCYACAACGCGCAGCGGCAGTCTTACTGGCGCGATTTCATCAGTACGGTGGATATCGTCGTCTATATCAACGGCGAGCGCGCCGGCCAGGCGAAATACGATGCCTTGCGCAGCGCCGGCGGCATCAACCTGAGCAACTTCGTGCCACCCGAGATGAAGATCGAGGAACTGGTCGACCAGTTGCTGCCGGGCATGCGGCCGAAGCCGGCCACCGCCGGCACGCCGGCAACCCCCGCCAAGCCAGCCTGAACACYTCCACCGCCTGACGCGGCTCCTGCAGCTCCTGCGGCAGCCCCCACACTCTGTGCGCGGCGAGCGCTGCCTTCCCGGCCATGCTCAGCCGACCAGCTGGCCCAGCCGCACCACGGTCACGCCGGGGCGAAGCTGGCGCAGCGAGGGCATCACCAGCACGCAGTCGGCGTACGGCGTCACCACCGGTTCGCCGTCGCGCCAGCCGATCACGCTGCCGGCGTCGGGGAAGGTTTCCAGCCCGGTATAGGGGCCGGCGAACCGGAAGTCCATGCTGGAGGCCACCACCGGCTCGGTCACGCGTACCACCCGCTGCGGCTGCAGCGGCTGCAGCGGCTGCAGCCAGCCGGCGGGCACATCGGCGGCGTCGATGATGCCGGCGTCGAGCAGGAAGCGGGCGGTGCTGTCCTTCGCCACGCCCACGGCGGCGGCTTCCCAGTGCTGGCCGCATTCGATCAGCAGGGCGTTCTTCGCGCTGGCGGCGTCGCCGAAGCCTTCGTAGTCGCGCATGCGGCGGCCTTCGGGGTGGCCTTCGTCGACGATCACATTGGCCGGCGCGCCGACCGCGCGCGCCAGTCCGATGCCCTTGTCGAGCGGGCCGGAGACGATCAGCGGCAGGCTCTTCTCGTGCATCGAGTGCAGGTCCAGCAGCAGGTCCACGGTGTCGATCACCGGGCGCATGGCGCGCGCGCGGCGCAGCTCGGACGAGTCGCGGCCGGTGTCGTCGAGCACGGCGGCGGTCCACACGCGGTTGAAGTCCTGGTCCACGTAGCGCGAGGCATCGGGCCTGGCCGCATCGAAGGTGTGGTACGCGTCGACATTGGCGAAGGCCAGCGTCAGGCGGCCGCGGCGCGGGCGCAGGCCCGCATCCAGCAGCGCCTTGACGGTGATGGCGCCGCACACCTCGTTGCCGTGCGTGAGCGCGTTGACCATCACGTGCGGGCCGGGCACGCCGCTGTCGAAGGTGTGCACATAGGGCACGCCTGCGTTGCCGGCGGCGTAGGGGCGGATATCGGGAAACTCGACTTCGACCGGATAGGCGTCGAAGGTGGGGGCTGGGGTGGTCATGTGTGTGGTTGGCAGCTTGCCTGTGATAGCGGGGGGATCGGGAAGCGCGGCGGCCCGTGCGGCCACCGCCGGCAGCAGGCAAATGGTACGCCTGCTGCGCTTCGTTCGCGCGCCGTTGGTCGTGACGTTATTCGTGAATGCCCGCGGTCTGCACGATGGTCTTGTACTTCACGGTCTCGCGCTTGATGAAGGCGCCGAACTGCGCCGGGCCGCCGGGCGCCACTTCCACGCCGGCCTCGGCCAGCTTCTTCTTCACGTCGGGCATGGCCAGCACGGCCTGCATCTCGGTGTTCAGGCGCTCGCTCACCGCGCGCGGCGTGCCCGCCGGCGCCATCAGGCCGAACCACACGCCCATGTCCACGCCCTTGAGCGCGCTGCTTTCGGCCAGCGCGGGCACATTGGGCGCCACCTGGGCGCGGCGCGACTCGGTCACGCCGTACGCCTTGACGCGCCCGGCCTGGATATGCGGCAGGGCGGACGACAGCACCATCACGGCGAGATCGATCTGCCCGCCGAGCAGGTCGGTGGACATGGCCGATGCGCCCTTGTAGGGCACGTGCGTGATGTTGACCTTGCCTTGCTGCTTGATCAGCTCGCCCGCCAGGTTCAGCGGCGTGCCCACGCCGGACGAGGCGTAGGCCAGCTTGCCCGGCTGCGCGCGGGCCAGCGCCATCAGTTCGTCGGCGTTCTTCGCCGGCAGCGCGGACTTGCCCACCAGCACCATCGGCTGCGTGCCGACGAAGGTGATGGGCGCCAGGTCGCGCTCGCCGTCGTAGCGCACGGCGGGGTTGGTCAGGCGCGCGATCGAGACCTCGCTGCCCGAGCCCAGCAGCAGCGTGTAGCCGTCGGCGTCGGCCTTGACCACCTTGGACGCGCCGATGGTGCCGCCGGCGCCGCCCAGGTTTTCGATCACCACGCTCTGGCCCAGGCGCTTGCCCAGTTCCGGCGCGATGGTGCGCGCCACCAGGTCGACGCTGCCGCCGGCGGTGTAGCCCACCACCAGCGAAATCGGCTTGGCGGGCCAGCTTGCGGTGCCGGTGGCGCCGGCAGCCCCGGCGAGCAGGCAGAAGGATGCGGTGGCGGCCGCACGCAGCAGTTTGTTCATGGCTCTCTCTTCCCTTTTGTGGATTCGCGCAATCGCGGACATCTGTGGATATGCGGCGATCTTAGAGAGCGTGCGGGCGCAGCAACGTGCGGCTTTGGCAATGCGGCTTGCCGTTTCGGCAAGGCGCGGGCAAGCGCTAGGCGGCAGCCACGGCAGCGCGCCAGAACGACTCCGCCAGCGGCCGCATGGCGGCGCGCGTGCGGTAGAGCAGGATCTGCATCGCCAGGTCGGCCTCGCCGCCGGGCTCTAGCCCGGCACGCACCAGGCGCCCGGCGTGGAGATCGTCGGCAATCAGCCGCGCCGGCAGCCAGGCCAGCCCCATGCGCTGGCGCACCATCTCGTGCACCGATTCGGCGAAGTCACTCACGGCGATCACCTCGAGCCGGCCGGCCAGCCGGCGCCGCGCGATCTCGCCGTTGACCATGCGCCCGAGCGTGAGCGTCTCGGCGTACGCGATCATCGGCACCGGCGCGCGCTGGCCGCGCGCGAGCAGCCTGAATTGCGGCCCGCCGCCGTCCGCCGCGGCGCTCACGCAGACCAGCCGCTCCTCGCCCGCCAGGTGGCACAGGTAGCGTGTGTCGTCCAGCGTCACGGGTTGCGCGGGCGAGTTGTAGCAGAGCAGGAAATCGGCGTCGCCTTCGGTGAACATGGCCAGCGCGTCATGCGTGGAGAAGGTGGACAGGCGCGTGCGGAAACCCGCCGCCACCGGGTCGTTGCGCAGCGCCTGGCGCAGGCCGGCGAGCCAGGCCGGCACCATCGAACGCGCCAGCGTCTTGCCGGTGGCGATCACCACCGTGCTGGCATCGGCGCGATGCGCCGCCCGCAGCGACAGGCGCGCCTCGTCCAGCGTGCGCAGCGCGCTTTGCGCGGCTTCGAGGAACTGGCGTCCTTCGTCGGTCAGCCGCACCGGGAAGACGCTGCGGTCGATCAGCGGCGCGCCGGCCCATACCTCGAGCGCCTGCATGCGGCGCCCGAACGCGGGCGGCGTGACATTGCGCAGCTCGGCCGCGCGCGCGAGGCTGCCGGCCTGGGCCAGGCACACGAAATCCTCGAGCCAGCGGATATGCATGGGCGTTGCGCGCGAGGCGCGGTGGGGCGCGGCGAACCGCGGCAGAGTTGCAGGGGGCGGCGCCGCGCGGGCCATGCGGGGCAGCGGCGCCGCGGACATTGTAGCGGCATGGGCGCGGTGCGCGGCCGCGGCATGCGCGACCAGCCTCAGCGCGGCGCGGCGCGGCGCGGCGCGGAATTAGAACCAACGCTCCAATTTCGCGCTTGTGAAACGCGCGCGGCACTCGATAGGCTCCGTACAACCGTTTCAAGCATCCGTTTGCCGGCAGGGCGCCGGGCGGGCACAGCCTTGAATTTCGCAGGGGTCATACGCATGACGATAAGAGAGACGCCCCCCATGGAGACAGGAAAAAGGACCGCAGGAGACACCAAGGCCCGCATTCTCGATGCCACCGAGCGCCTGTTCATCGAGGTCGGCTATGAAGCCACGTCGCTGCGGCAAGTGACATCGCGCGCGATCGTCAACCTGGCTGCCGTCAACTACCACTTCCGCAGCAAGGAAATCATGATGCAGGCGGTGCTGGGGCGCCGGCTGGATCCGCTCAACACACGGCGCCTTGCCGTGCTGGATGCCTGCGAGGCGCGCTGGCCGGGCAAGCAGATCCGCTGCGAGCACGTCATGGGCGCGCTGTTCGTGCCCGCGCTGCAGATGGCGCGCGAGCCCGAGACCGGCGGGCCATCCTTCATGCGGCTGCTGGGGCGCGTGTATTCCGACACCTCGCCGTTCATCCAGTCCTACTTGCGCGGCCACTACGCGCCGGTGTTCGGCCGCTTCTCCGACGCGTTCGCCCGCGCGCTGCCGGAAATCCCGCCGCAGGAACTGGGCTGGCGCCTGAACTTCGCGCTCAAGGCGCTGGCCGGCGTGCTGGCCGGCGACGAGCTGGGCAAGCTGCTGCCGGCCTTCACGCAGGGCAGGGACATGAGCGACGCGCACGTGCTGGCCCAGCTGAGCGCGATGGTGATCGCCGCGCTCAAGACGCCGGTGCCCGCCAGCCAGCAACTGTGCGCGCTGCAGGACGTGTTCCGGATCGGCGAGACCCAGCATGCCGAAGCGCGCGCCGAGCAGGACACGCTGAATGCACTGATGGCAGAACAGGCGCAACGCGCCGAGACGCAAGCGGCGGCCGCGCGCAAGACGCGCCGCGCGGCACGCAACGAGGGCACCACGCGCGCCGCCGTCGCCAGCATGGCGGTGCGCGAGGCGCGCGAGCATCCCCCCATCGTCTTCCCGAGCAATCCGCTCGACGACTGGATGCGTACCCGCTCCAGGACCTAGCGCGGCTCCCGCACAGGCGCGTGCCAGCCAACCGCCGGCGTGCGCCTGGACTACGCGGCCTGCCTGACGCCTTTCGCCATCTCGGTGGTGGCATGCCAGCCCAGCGCAACGTAGAGCGAGCGGCCCATCTCGGTGGCGTGCAGGATGGCGTACTGGACATCGCGCCGTGCGAATTCGTCCTCCGCCAGCTGCATCAGCCTGCGTCCCAGGCCCTGCTTGCGGTGTGACTTCTCCACGTACACATTGAGCACGTAGCCGCGCTTGTCCTGGGTGGGGTGGGCAGGGTGGGGCGGCCAGTCGATGGCCATCAGGCCGATGCCCGCCACCGCCTGCCCGTGATCCATCAGCACGAAGCCGAAGTAGCTGCCATCGCCCAGGCGCGGCGCCAGCCACGGGCGGAAGCGCCCGGTCATGGTGCGCAGCACGTCGTCGCTGCGGCCGGCCTCGCGGAACATCTCCTCCCGGTGCCGGCAAACGAGATCGATATCGTCGGGACCAAGTTCGCGCACTTCCATGGCTGGCTTCCTTGCGGCTGGCTGGAGATCTGGGAATCGCCATCCTAACGCAGGCAGGACGATTCGCAAACGTCGTTCCGCACGCCGGGCCGGTGCGCGCAGGCACAAAAAAAGCGAAGCGCCGGAGCGCTTCGCTTCAGGCCTTCCCCGGCATGCCGGGGAAGGCAGGACAAAAAGACTGCTGTCTTACTGCGTGTTCACCACCGGCTTGACGCTGTCGGCCGAGGCCACCGCACCGGACTCGATCAGTCCGCCGCCGAGCGCGCGGTACAGGTCGATGGCGTTGTTCAGGCGCAGCTGCCGCGCCTGGATCAGCGCCTGGTCGGCGTTGAACAGCTCGCGCTGCGCGTCGAGCTGGTCGAGCTGGCTCGATATGCCGCTGCGAAAACGCACGGTGGACAGCTCGAAGCGCGCCAGTTCGGCATTGCGCACCTGCTCCTGGCTCTGCACCTGATCTTCCAGCGTGCCGCGCGCCACCAGCGCGTCCGCCACTTCCGCGAAGGCCGTCTGGATGGTCTTCTCGTAGTTGGCGATCTGGATGTTCTTGCGCACGTTGGCCAGATCCAGGTTGGACAGGTTGCGGCCGTAGTCGAAGATCGGCAGCACCAGCTGCGGCGCGAACGACCACACGCCGGTGCCGGCATCGAACAGGCCCGAGAACGACGGGCTGATCGAGCCGGCGTTGGCGGTGAGCGTGATGCGCGGGAAGAAGGCCGCGCGCGCCGCGCCGATATTGGCATTGGCCGACAGCAACTGCTGCTCGGCCTGGCGGATGTCGGGGCGCTGCTCGAGCAGGTCCGACGGCAGCCCGGCCGGGATGTCGCTGATGATGCGCTCGTCCGACAGGTGCATGGCCTGCGGCAGGTTCTCGATGCTGCCCAGCGGCTTGCCCACCAGCACTTCGAGCGCGTTCTGGGCCTGCGCGCGCTGGCGCGCGAGCTGCGCGGCGGAGACGCGCGCCTGCGCCACCAGCGACTCGTTGTCGCGCAGGTCCAGCGCCGACGTGGCGCCGGCGTTGAAGCGCTGGCGCGACAGGCTCAGCGTGTACTCGCGCGTCTTCAGCGTGTTCTGCGCCAGCTCGTACTGCTCGGCGAAGGAACGCTCGGACAGGTAGGCCTTGGCCACTTCCGAGACCAGCGAGATCTGCGCCGAGCGGCGCGCTTCCTCGGTGGAGAAGTACTGCGACAGCGCGGCGTTCGACAGGCTGCGCACGCGGCCGAAGAAATCCAGCTCGTACGACGTGATGCCGGCGCCAACCTGGTAGAACTCCGAGACCGCGGTGGCGGCCTGGCCGCCGAACTGCGCGCCCGAGAGGCGCTGGCGCGTGTAGCCGCCGGTGGCGTTGACCGTGGGCAGCAGGTCCGCGCGCTGCACCTGGTACTGCGCGCGCGCTTCCTCGATGCGCAGCGCGGCGGTGCGCAGGTCGCGGTTGTTCTCGAGCGAGGCGGCGATCAGCACCTGCAGGCGCGGGTCGTGGAAGAACTCGCGCCAGCCGATCGCGCTGGCCGGGCGGGTCTCGCCGCTCTTCACCTCGGCCGCGGCGTAGCCTTCCGGCGCGCCCGGATACTGCGTGGCCACCGGCGGGGCGGGACGCTCATAGGTCGGCGCCAGCGTGCAGCCCGAGAGGACGCCCGCCACCAGCAACAGCGTGGTCAGTGTCTTTGTCATGTCAAAGTTCCTGTTTGGGTTCGAGCCACTTCTGCTCTTGCTCTTGCTCGTGGTCGGCCTCGGGCTTGCGGCCCTTGAAGCGGCTGCGGATCACCACGAAGAACACCGGGACCAGGAAGATCGCCAGCACCGTGGCGGTGACCATGCCGCCGATCACGCCGGTGCCGATGGCGCGCTGGCCACCGGACCCCGCGCCACTGGCGATCGCCAGCGGCAGCACGCCCAGGATAAAGGCCATCGACGTCATCAGGATCGGGCGGAAGCGCAGGTGCACCGCCTCGAGCGTCGCGTCGATCACGCTGCGGCCCTGCGCCTGCAGGTCCTTGGCGAATTCCACGATCAGGATGGCGTTCTTCGCGGACAAGCCGATCGTGGCGATCAGGCCGACCTTGAAGTACACGTCGTTGGGCATGCCGCGCAGCGTCACGCCGAGCAGCGCGCCGAGCACGCCCAGCGGCACCACCAGCAGCACCGACACCGGGATCGACCAGCTCTCGTAGAGCGCGGCCAGGCACAGGAACACGATGATCAGCGACAGCGTGTACAGCATCGGCTCCTGCGAGCCGGCCAGGCGTTCTTCATAGGACTGGCCAGACCACTCGAAGCCGAAGCCCGGCGGCAGCTTGGCGAAGTTCGCTTCCATGATCTTCATGGCCTCGCCGGTACTGCGGCCGGGCGCGGCCTGGCCGGCGATCTTCACCGCCGGCAGCCCGTTGTAGCGCTCCAGGCGCGGCGAGCCCATGATCCACTTCGACGTGGCGAACGCGGCGAACGCGACCATCTCGCCGCTCGCGTTCCTCACGCGCAGCTTGGTCAGGTCGTCGGGCAGCTTGCGGTCGCCGCCTTCGGCCTGCGCGATCACCTTGCGCACGCGGCCTTCGTAGATGAAGTCGTTCACGTAGGACGAGCCGAACGCGATGCCCAGCGTCTGGTTGATGCTGGCCACCGAGACGCCGAGCGCGCGCGCCTTCTCGCGGTCGATGTCGATCTGCAGCTGCGCCGCGTCCTCCTGGCCTTCAGGACGCACGCCGGCCAGCTCGGGGCTCTTGGCCGCCATGCCCAGCATCATGTTGCGCGCTTCCATCAGCTTGGCGTGGCCCTGGCCGGAGCGGTCCTGCAGGCGGAAGTCGAAGCCCGAGGAGTTGCCCAGCTCGGAAATAGCCGGCGGGTTGAGCGGGAAGATGATGGCGTCCTTGATGAAGGACAGCGCGCCGAACGCGCGGCCCACCAGTGCCTGCGCGGTCTCGTTGGCGCCGGTGCGCTCCTTCCAGTCCTTGAGCTTCACGAACGCGATGCCGCCGTTCTGGCCACGGCCGAAGAACGAGAAGCCGGCCACCGTGATCATCTGGTCCACCACCTTCTTTTCCTTCTCCAGGTAGTAGTCCTCGATCTGCTTGAGCACGCCCAGGGTACGCTCCTGGGTGGCGCCGTTGGGCAGCTGCACCACGGTGATCATGTAGCCCTGGTCTTCCTCGGGGAGGAAGGAGGAGGGCAGGCGCTTGTACAGCACCACCACGCCGACCAGGATGACGGCGTAGATGATCAGGTAGCGGCCGGCGCGGCCCAGGATGCGGCCCACCATGCTCTGGTAGCCGGTGGCCGCGCGCGCGAACGTGCGGTTGAACCAGCCGAAGAAGCCGCGCTTCTCGTGGTGGTGCCCGGCCTCGACCGGCTTGAGCAATGTGGCGCACAGTGCCGGCGTCAGCGTCAGCGCGAGCAGCGCCGAGAACGCCATCGACGAGATCAGCGAGAGCGAGAACTGGCGGTAGATGTTACCCACCGAGCCGGCGAAGAACGCCATCGGGATGAACACCGCGGTCAGCACCAGCGTGATGCCGACGATGGCGCCGGTGATCTGGCCCATCGCCTTGCGCGTGGCCTGGCGGGGCGAGAGACCTTCCTCGCTCATGATCCGCTCGACGTTTTCCACCACCACRATCGCRTCGTCCACCAGGATACCGATCGCCAGCACCATGCCGAACATCGTCAGCACGTTGATGGAGAAGCCGAACGCCAGCAGCATGCCGAAGGTGCCCATCAGGGCCACCGGCACCACCAGCGTGGGGATCAGCGTGGCGCGGAAATTTTGCAGGAACAGGTACATCACCAGGAACACGAGCACCACGGCTTCGAGCAGGGTCTTGATCACTTCCTCGATCGAGATCTTCACGAAGGCCGACGTGTCGTAAGGCACGCTGTACTCGTAGTCGCCCGGGAAGAACTTCGAGAGCTCTTCCATCTTCGCGCGCACGGCGGTGGCCGTGGCCAGCGCGTTGCCGGTCGGCGCGAGCTTGATGGCGATGGCCGCCGACGGCTTGCCGTTGGTGCGTGCCAGCGTGGAGTAGTCGGCGCCGCCGAGCTCGACGCGGCCGACGTCCTTGATGCGCACCGAGGAGCCGTCCGGGTTCACGCGCAGCAGGATGTTGGCAAACTGCTCCGGCGTGGTGAGGCGGCTTTCGGTGGTGACGGTGGCGTTGAGCTCGGTGCCCTTGGGCGACGGCGTGCCGCCCAGTTCGCCCACGGCGACCTGCACGTTCTGCTCGGCGATGGCGGCGGTGACATCCTGCGGCGTCAGGTTGAAACCCGTCAGCTTGGACGGGTCCACCCAGATGCGCATGGCGTACTCGGTGCCGAACAGGTCGGCCTGGCCCACGCCCGGCACGCGGCGGATCGAGTCGATCACGCTGGCCGAGACATAGTTGCCGAGCTGGATGGCGTCAGCCTGGCCAGACTTGGACGAGACCGTCAGGAACATCATGTAGTTGTTCCCGGCCTTGTCCACGCGCACGCCCTGCTGGCGCACTTCCGCCGGCAGGCGCGCTTCCACGCGCTTGAGGCGGTTCTGCACCTCGACCGAGTTCAGGTCGATGTTGGAGCCCGGCTCGAAGGCGATGGTGATCGACGCCAGGCCGGTGGCTTCGCTGGTGGACTGATAGTACAGCAGGCCAGGCGCGCCGTTGAGTTCCTGCTCGATCACCGAGGTGACCGAATCCTCCAGCGTCTTGGCCGAGGCGCCCGGGTACGTCGCCGTGACCGAGATCGTCGGCGGTGCGATGTTGGGGTACTGGGCGATCGGCAACTGCTGGATCGACAACACCCCGGCCAGCACGATGATCAGCGCGAGAACCCACGCGAAGACCGGCCGGTCAATGAAAAACTTGGCCATAAAACTGGCTCCCTTGGTATTGCGCTGTGATTAGCCTTGCTTGGCGTCGGCCTTCTTGTCGGCCTTTTCCGTGGCGACCGCGGCCGGTGCCGAGGCGCCGCCGGCGGCCTGCTGCGCGGCGGGCTCGGAGGCGGCGGTGACCGGCGCGGCGAACGGCACCGCCCTGGCGGGCGCGCCGACCTTGACCTTCTGCAAGCCCTCGACGATCACCTTCTCGCCGCCCTTGAGCCCTTCGGTGACGATCCAGTTGTCGCCGATGGCCTGGGGCGCCTTGACCGGCAGCGAAGCCACCTTGCCGTCGCCGCCCACCACCAGCACCGACGCGCCCTGCGCCGTGCGGATCAGCGCGCGCTGCGGSACGGTCAGCGCGTTCTCGTCGACGCCCTGCTCGATCTTCACGCGCACGAAGGTGCCCGACAGCAGCTCGCGACGGGCGTTGGGGAACTGCGCGCGCAGCGTGATGGCGCCGGTGGTCGGGTCGACCGTCATGTCGGAGAACAGCAGCTTGCCGGTCTCGCCGTACTCGCGGCCGTCCTCGATGAACAGGTGCACGCGCGCGCCGCCGTCGACGCCCTTGACCTTGCCGCTCTCGATGGCGCGCTGCAGCTTCATCACTTCGCTGGCGGGCTGGGTGAAGGTGACCCAGATCGGGTCGACCTGCTCGACCATGGTCAGCTTGGTGGCTTCGCCGCTGCCGACCAGCGCACCCTCGGTCACCAGCGCGCGGCCCACGCGGCCACTGATGGGCGCGGTCACGGCGGTGTAGCCGAGGTTGATCTGGGCGGTGGTGACCGCGGCCTTGGCCGCGGCGATGTCGGCGCTGGCCTGGCCGGCGGCGGCCACGGCTTCGTCGTATTCCTGCTTGCTGACCGCGTTCACGGCCACCAGCGGCTTGTAGCGCTCGGCCTTCTGGCGCGCCGCCACGGCATTGGCCTCGGCGCGCGCAAGGCTGGCCTTGGCAGACTCGGCCTGCGCCTGGTAAGGCGCCGGGTCGATCTTGAACAGCAGCTGGCCGGCCTTGACCTCGCCGCCCTCGCGATAGTTGCGCGACAGCACGATGCCGGCGACGCGCGCCCGCACTTCGGCGGTGCGCACGCCTTCGAGGCGGCCCGGCAGTTCATTGATGACCGACACCGTGGTCGGCGTCACGGTGACCACACCCACCTCGGGCGGCGGCATGGCGCCGGCTTGCGGCTTCTTGTCGCCGCAGGCGGTGAGCGCAAGCGCCGACAGTACGGCAGCGGCAACGCAGGTGATACGTTGGGACTTACTCATCGATAACCCCATGATGGCAATTTGAAATCGGCCGCATGCGCTCCCGGTGTCGTGTCCGGATACGGCGCGGCCTGCCAGCCGGCAACGCCGGCGGCAGGCAAAAAAGAAGGACGTTAGCCACTTCGGGCTGCCCTGGCAGGGCCAAAGCGACGAATGGCGAAAAGCCGGTAACGACATGCCGACCGGGCACCGCGAACAAGCCGGCGAACAGCCGCCGGAGACGAAGGAGATCGCGGCGCCACTCCGGACCGTTTGGCTGGCCGAAAGTCAGGCGAACGCGTATTATATATACATCCGCGCATGTATGTAAGTGCCTGTTGCAATGCGTCGATACTTGCCCCATATATCGGCGGCCCGGCGATGGCCTGGCGCGCTCGTGGAGCGCACCCTCGTGCGCGGCGGCCCCACCGCCGGCACCCCGGGAGAGACAACCAGACCGGCCCGCGTGGCCGGCAGCTGAGAACATCATGGTCAGACGCACCAAGGAAGAGGCGCTTGAGACGCGCCACCGCATTCTCGACGCGGCCGAGGCCGTGTTCCACGCCCGCGGCGTGGCCCGCCCGTCACTCGCCGACATTGCGGAGGCCGCCGGCGTGACGCGCGGCGCCATCTACTGGCACTTCAAGAACAAGAGCGATGTGTTTGCCGCCATGTCGGATCGCGTGCACTTGCCGCTCGAGGCGCTGTGCGAGCCCGAGCGCATCGCCAGCCAGGAAGATCCGCTGGGCAGCATCCGCGACATCTGCGCCTTCGCGCTGCGCCAGACCGTGGAGAACCCCCAGTGGCGGCGCGTGTTCGAGATCGTCTTCCACAAGTGCGAGATGGTCGAAGAGAACGGCGCCATCTTCCAGCGCCAGCGCCAGTCGCACCACGAAGGCACGGTCAAGATGCGCGAGCACCTGCGCCTGGCGGTGGAGCGCGGCCAGCTGCCGGCGGACCTCGACCTCGATCTCGCCGTCAACGTCTTCCATGCCTCCATCGGCGGCATGCTGTCGCACTGGCTGTTCGCGCCGGAGGACTTCGATCTCGAGACCAACGCCGCGCGCGTGGCGGACGCCTTCATCGACACGCTCAGGCTGTCGCCCGCCTTGCGCCAGGGCTACGTGGCGCGCCCGGTGGCCGCGCTGAACGAGGAAATCGATTCGATGTGCCAGGAGGCCCAGGCCAAGGAAGCCGGGCAGGCCGCGCAGAAGGCGGCACAGAAGGCCGCGCGCGCCACGCAGCCCGGCTGAGGTTCGGTCCGTTCAGCCGCCCGCTCAGCCGCGCGTGGCGTCGCGCCAGCGCGCGAAGAAGGCGCGCTTGCGCAGCGTGTCCTGCGCCGCCAGCAGGCCGGGACCCACGCTGATCGGCTTGAGCGCGTAGCCCAGGCGCTCGGCCAGCGCCGCCGCGGTGTGCACGCTGTCGGTATCGGAGCGGATCGTATAGAGCTGCGAGGCGCTCTGCCCCAGCACGGTCTGGCCCGCGCGCGACAGCAGGAAGTCCAGCCACAGCCGCGCCGCATTGGGATGGGCCGCGCGGCGCGCGATAAAGGCCACGCGCGACATCACCAGGGTGTAGTCGCGCGGCGCGATCACATCGATCTCCGCGCCCCGCTCCATCAGCGACAGCGCATACGAGCCCAGCAGGTTGTAGCCCATGACGAACTCGCCAGAGGCGATGCGCTCGATCATGCTGGCCGTCGACGCCGACAGTTGCACGCCGCAGCGGCCCAGCGCCTGCGCCAGGTACCAGAACTCGTCGCCCATGCGCGCGTCCTGCTGCGCCAGCAGGTAGCCCACCCCGGATTTCTCCACGTCATAGGTCACCACGCGCTGGCGCCAGCGCGGCGTGTTGTCCTGCAGCAGCCGCGCCAGGCCGGTGCGGCTGCGCGGCGCCTGCATGCCGGCGAAATGGCGGCGGTTGTAGACGATCACGGCCGGCTCGAAGGTGGTTCCCCAGGCCTCGTCGCGCCACGCCGCCCATGACGGCAGCCCGGCGCGCTCGGGCGAGGCGTAGCGCAGCGCATGGCCGTCGTTGACCAGCTTGATCTGCAGGTCCATCGCCGTGCTCCACAGCACGTCGGCGGTGTCGGCGCCAGGCGGCTGGCCGGCGGCAAGGCGCGCGCTGTCGGCCAGGAAGCGGTCGTTGAGCTCCAGCGTGTTGAGATCGCGGTAGCGCACCTTGATGCCCGGATAGCGCGCCTCGAAGGCGCTCACCAGGGGCTGCGCGACCTCGGTGTCGGTGGAGGCATGCACACTGACCACGCCTTCCTGCAGCGCGCGCGCGATGATCTCCGCGTAGCTCTGCGGATAGCCCGCCGGCAACGCCGGCACGGATTGCGCGCGCAGTGCCCCGCTCCATCCCGTGCCCAGCCCGGCGCCGAGCGCGGCGGCGCCGGCCAGCACGCGGCGGCGTTGCGGGCTCGGCGGCAGGCCGGCGGTGCGCGGCGCGGCAGACGGCGACAGGGGCGGTAAAGAGGCTGCGGGCGGAGCGGAGACGGGGAGCAACTTGCGCAAGGCTGGAACCATCGGTGCTGACATCGGTGGCTGGGAGGGCCCTGGCGCGCTCGCCGCRCCCGGCCCGGGGCGGGGTTATTATAGGCGCCCGCGGCCAGTCCCCCGCGGCGGCGGCGGTGCCGCATTGTGAACAACGGACGTTTATCGAGCATGGGAGGACCGGCGTGCGCTTGCTGCTGGTGGAAGACGAAATCGAACTGGCGCGCTGGGTGGCGCGCGCGCTGGAGCAGGGCGGCTTCGTGATCGAGCACGTGGCCGACGGCCTGCAGGCCGAGGCGCGGCTGATGGCCGAGGAGTACGACGCCGTGGTGCTGGACCTGCGCCTGCCCGGCAAGGACGGCCTGGCCGTGCTCAAGTCCATGCGCGGGCGCGACGACCGCACCCCGGTGCTGATCCTCACCGCGCAGGACACGCTCGACGAGCGCGTGCGCGGCCTCAACCTGGGCGCCGACGACTACCTGCCCAAGCCCTTCGCCATCGCCGAGCTGGAGGCGCGCATCCTGGCGCTGATCCGCCGCAGCCGCGGGCGCGCCCATCCGCGCCTGCAATGCGGCTCGCTGGTGTTCGACGGCGAGACCCGCAGCTTCACCCTGGGTGGTGCGCCGCTGGCGCTGACGCCGCGCGAATCGACGCTGCTGGGCGCACTGCTGGCCAGGAGCGGCCAGCCGCTGACCAAGGCGCAACTGCTCGACAAGGTGTTCTCGCTCGATGCCGACGTCAGCCCCGACGCCATCGAAGTGCTGGTCTACCGCCTGCGCAAGAAACTGTCGGGCCACGGCGTGACCATCGTCACGCTGCGCGGCTTCGGCTACCTGCTGGAACCGGAAGGGCAGGCCTGATGCTGCGCCGCCTGCCCCGGCACTGGCTGCGGCACTGGCTGCAAGGCAGCCTGCGCCGCCAGCTGCTGCTGCTGCTGGTGCCCGCGCTGGCGGCGATGATGGCGCTCGATACCTGGCTGACCTACGGCACCTTGCGCGACGCCGCCAATGCCGCCTACGACCGCTCGCTGTACGGCTCGGTGCGTGCCATCGACAACGCCATCGGCATGGCCGGCGAGAGCGTGCAGATCGCGCTGCCCGACGCCGCCATGGAGATGTTCGAGACGGCCACGCAGACCCACGTGTTCTACCGCGTCTCGCTCGAGCGCGACGGCCGCATCGAGACCGTCACCGGCTACGACGACCTGCCCCTGCCAGCCGGTGCGCTGCCCAGCAACCAGTCGCGCTTCTACGACGCCGACTACCGCGGCGACCCGGTCCGCATCGCCGTGCTGGCGCATCCCGTGTACCGGCCCAATGCGCACATGCGCGTGATCGTGCAGGTAGCCGAAAGCGCCGAGCCGCGCCTGGAGCTGATCGCCACCGTATGGCGCGGCGCGCTGGCGCGCGACGTGCTGCTGATCCTGGTCAGCGCGGCCATCCTGGTGGCCGGCATCACCTACGTGCTGCGCCCGCTCGCCCGCGTGCGCGACGACGTGCAGGCGCGCCCGGCGGAAGACCTCGCGCCGCTGGCCTTCGACCACGTGCCGCTCGAAGTGCGCCCGCTGGTCGACGCCGTCAACCTGCACGTCTCGCGCTCCAACGCGATGACCCAGGCCCAGGCCCAGTTCATCGCCGACGCCGCGCACCAGTTGCGCACCCCGCTGGCCATCCTCAAGACGCAGGCCGAATTCGCCCAGCGCCAGCTGAGCGCCGGCGCAGATCCCGCGCACGCGCCCCAGGCCGCCCGCGAAGCCGTGGGGGGCATCGTCACCCAGCTCGAGCAAGCCGCGCGCCTCACCAACCAGCTGCTGGCGCTGGCGCGCGTGCGCCAGCAAGCCGGCACCGACAACCCCGGCGACGCCGCCGAACCGGCGCCCCTGACCGACGCCGTGGCGGTGGCCGAGCAGGTCGCGCTGGACTACCTGCCGCTGGCGCGCGGCAAGCAGCAGGACTTCGGCTGGGAGCGGCCTGCCGGGCTGGTGCTGCCGGTGCGCGCGGATGCGGCGCTGCTGCGCGAGGCCTTCGCCAACCTGGTCCACAACGCCATCCAGTATTCGCCGAGGGGCAGCCGCATCACGCTCTTTGCTGCCCGCGCCGGAAACACGGCCTGCCTCGTGGTGGAAGACGACGGGCCGGGGATTCCCCCCGAGGAGCGCGAGAAGGTGTTCGCGCGGTTCTACCGGCGGGTCGGCAATACCGAGCCCGGCTCCGGGCTGGGACTGGCCATTTCGCGCGAGATGGCGGCGCGCTTCGGAGGCACGGTGGAACTGGGCGAGGCGGTGCAGGGCAAGGGGGTGAGGGCGGTGCTGGGGTTGCCGGCAGCGGGCTGAGCGCGTCGCCGCGCCAGGGCATTGCCAAGGCCGGAATGCAAATGTTCCATACATCCACCCCCACGTAAACCCCAGCCTAATACCTGTCAATTTGACAGCCTTTTGACAGTTTCCCCCACCTAGAATGCCCCCCATGGCCTGCATAGCGGCCATCCGGGCAAAATACCGCCTGGCAAAAATCAAAGAACAAGTCCGGCATGCACGCTGAGCAGCGGACGGGAGACAACACTTCGCCACCGGGTCCTGCCCGGCGCGCCGGAATGCCCCCCCGCCCCCCGCAAGCCCGTTGGAATGCCAGCCGGATGCTCCCCGGGTCGGCGCGCGCCAGGCGCCACAAACTCCGTGCTCCAATCACCGGCAACCCTAAAACAAGCAGGAGACCGCAATGCGCCGTTCGATTCATCGCTTCGCCCATGTCGTCATGGCCTCGGCCGCAATCACCGCCACCGTGGCTGCCGCGCCCGCATTCGCCCTCGACAACGTCAAGTTCATGATCGGCGCCAACCCGGGCGGCGGCTATGACCAGACCGGCCGTTCGCTGGGCGCCGCGCTGGTGTCCGCCCGCGTGGCCAAGACGGCTTCGTACGACAACAAGGGCGGCGCGGGCGGCACCATCGGCCTGACGCAGTTCGTCAACACCGACAAGGGCAACCCCAACGCGCTGGTCGTCACCGGCGCGGTCATGGTGGGCGCGATCGAGACCAACAAGCCGCCGGTCACGCTGAAGAACGCGACGCCGGTGGCGCGCCTGTTCGCGGACACCATGGTGATCACGGTGCCGGCGAATTCGCCGCTGAAGTCGGTCAAGGACCTGACCACGCAGCTCAAGGCCAACCCGGGCAGCGTGAGCTGGGGCGGCGGCTCCAAAGGTTCGATCGACCACATCCTGGCCGGCCTGATCGCCAAGGACGTCGGCGTGGATCCGAAGAAGATCAACTACGTGCCCTTCCAGGGCGGCGGTGAAGCGTCGGCCTCGATCCTGGGCGGCCACGTGACCGTCGGCATCGCCGGCGTGTCCGAGTTCCTGCCCTTCATCAAGAGCGGCAAGATGCGCGCGCTGGCCGTGACCTCGAAGGAGCGCACCGCGGACATCCCGACGCTCAAGGAGCAGGGCGTCAACGTGGAAATCTACAACTGGCGCGGCGTGTACGGCGCGCCCGGCATCTCCGCCGAACAGCGCAAGGCGCTGGTGGACGCGGTGGTCAAGGCGACCGAGACGCCGGTGTGGAAGGAAACGCTGACCAAGAACGACTGGACGCCGTTCCTGCTGACCGGCGACGAGTTCGGCAAGTTCGTGGACAGCGAGTCGACCCGCCTGGGCAGCACGCTGCGCGAACTGGGCGTGGCCAAGTAAGCGATGCGCCGGCGCGCGGCGCCGGCCAGCAGCATCATGGATTCACCGCATCACCGCATCACCGCATCACCGCTTCATTGCTTCATCGCTTCACCTGTCGGCCCTGCCTGCGGCGCACCGGAATGCCCGGTGCGTGCGCGGCGGTCGGGGGCCTGGTGTCCACCTGCGATACCCAATAACCAAACCATAAGTCGCCGGGCCCCCGCCGCGTGCGGGGCGACAAACCGCGGCGCGCCACGCACGGCCGCCCGAAGGAGTCCTTGATGAAACCCTCGCACCTGGCGATCGGCATTGCCGTATTGCTGCTCTCCCTGTTCTACTTCGTGGGCCTGCCGGGCATCTCCGGCGACGAAGGCTATGCCGGGCTGTCGCCGCGCTTCATGCCCACGCTGGTCGCCATCGGCCTGGCCGTGTGCGGCGCCGCGCTGACCTGGCAAGGCATCCGCGGCGGCTTTCGCAACATGCCCGAGGAAGATGCGGAGCTGCCCTCGGCCCCGCACAACTTCCGCGGCTTCCTGTGGGTCGCGGCCGGCCTGGTGGCCAATATGGCCCTGATCGGCACGCTGGGCTTCGTGCTGGCGTCGACGCTGCTGATGATCTGCGTGGCGCGTGGCTACGGCAGCAAGCGTTTCCTGCGCGACGGCTTCATCGGCCTGTGCATCACGGTGCCGATGTGGGCGCTGTTCGAATTCCTGCTCGGCATCAACCTGCCGCTGCTGCCCGTCGCCGGGTTCTGACCGGAGCTGATCCATGGACACTCTCAATTTGCTGATGCACGGCTTTGCCGTCGCCATCACCCCGATCAACCTGATGTGGGCGCTGGTGGGCTGCTTCCTCGGCACCGCCATCGGCGTGCTGCCGGGCATCGGCCCCGCGCTGACGGTGGCGATGCTGCTGCCGCTGACCACCAAGGTGGAACCGACCGCCGCCCTGATCATGTTCGCCGGCATCTACTACGGCGCCATGTACGGCGGCTCCACCACCTCCATCCTGATGAACACGCCGGGCGAATCGTCCACCATGGTCACCGCCATGGAAGGCAACCTGATGGCCAAGAGCGGCCGCGCCGGCCCGGCGCTGGCCACCGCGGCGATCGGCTCGTTCGCGGCGGGCACCATCGCCACCGTGCTGCTGTCGATGTTCGCGCCGGTGGCGGCGGACGTGGCGCTGCAGTTCGGCCCCGGCGAGTACTTCATGATCATGCTGCTGGCCTTCACCACCGTGTCGGCGGTGCTGGGCTCGTCGCTGCTGCGTGGCATGACCAGCCTGTTCCTGGGCCTTGGCATCGGCCTGATCGGCATGGACTCGCTGTCGGGCCAGACGCGCTACTCGATGAACGTGCAGGAGCTGTACGACGGTGTCGATATCGTGGTGGTGGCGGTGGGCCTGTTCGCGGTGGGCGAGGCGCTGTTCAACGCCTTCTTCCCGCAGCCCGGCGGCAGCTTCAACAAGCTCAGCAGCATCATGATGACCAAGTCGGACTGGAAGCGCTCGGTGCCGGCCTGGATCCGCGGCACCATCATCGGCTTCCCGTTCGGCCTGATCCCGGCCGGCGGCGCGGAAATCCCGACCTTCCTGTCCTACGCCACCGAGAAAAAGCTGTCCAAGCACAAGGGCGAGTTCGGCACGGTCGGCGCGATCGAAGGCGTGGCCGGCCCCGAAGCCGCCAACAACGCCGCGGTCACCGCCACGCTGGCGCCGCTGCTGACGCTGGGCATCCCCACCTCGAACACCACCGCGATCCTGCTGGCGGCGTTCCAGAACTACAACCTGCAGCCGGGCCCGATGCTGTTCCAGACCTCGGGCGACCTGGTGTGGGGCCTGCTGGCTTCGCTGTACATCGGCAACGTGATGCTGCTGGTGCTGAACCTGCCGGCCATCGGCCTGTGGGTGCGCATGCTGCGCATCCCCACGCCGCTGCTGTACGGCGGCATCCTGATCTTCGCGGGCCTGGGCGCCTACGGCATCCGCCAGTCGTGGTTCGACCTGCTGCTGCTGTTCGTGATCGGCGTGCTGGGCATGGCCATGCGCCGCTTCGACTTCCCCACCGCGCCGGTGATCGTGGGCATGATCCTCGGTCCCATCGCGGAGAAGCAGCTGCGCAACGCGCTGTCCATCAGCCAGGGCGACTGGTCGATCTTCGTGACGCAGCCGATCTCGGCCACCATCCTCGCCATGACCGTGGCGGTGGTGGTGATCCCGCGCGTGCTGGGCTGGCTCGCGCGGCGCTCGGCGCGGCGCGGCGAGGTAGCCGACGCCGCCGGCTGATCCGGGGCAAAATGCGGGCAAGGCCCGGCACTTCGCGGTGCCGGGCTTTTTTTTGTTGCTGACCAACCTGATATCGCGCATGCATTCTCCCCTCCGCCCCTGAGGGGCGCGGGAGCAAGCACCGCCGTCATTCCAGACGGTCCTGGCGCATTCGCCAGGCCGCCGCCACATGTCCACTCTCTATCACCGCTGGCGTCCGGTCGTGCTGACGCTGCTGCTCGGCCTGACGGCCGCGCTGCTCTGCACGCTGCTGCACACGCCGCTGCCCTGGATGATCGGTCCGCTGCTGGCCGTAGCCATCGCGCGCATGCGCGGGGCCGACCTGCGCGCGCCGACGCAGGCGCGCAACGCCGGGCAGTGGGCCATCGGCACCTCGCTCGGGCTCTACTTCACCGCCGACGTGGTGGCGCGGCTGCTGGAGTTCCTCCCCTATATCGTGGCCGGTTCGCTGTTCGCCCTGGCGCTGGGCTGCGGCGGCGCGTTCCTGCTGCGCGGGAGCACCGGCGTGGCGTTCAAGACGGCGTACTTCTCCACCGCCATCGGCGGCGCATCCGAGATGGCCAACCTGGCCGAGCGCAACGGCGCGCGCATCGACCAGGTCGCCGCCGCGCATTCGCTGCGGGTGCTGATGGTGGTGGTGGCGGTGCCGGCGCTGTTCCAGTACGGCGGCATCCACGGGCTCGATCCCTATGTCCCGGGCCCGCGCACGGTGAACTACGCCGGGCTGCTGGTGCTGATCGCCATCACCGTCAGCGTGGCGCTGCTCGCGCGGCGCGCGAACCTGCCCAATCCCTTCGTGATCGGCACGCTGCTGGCCGCGGCGGTGCTGACGGCATCGGGCATCGAGCTGTCGGCCATTCCCACCTGGATGAGCCGCGCGGGCCAGCTGCTGATCGGTGTTTCGCTGGGCGCGCGCTTCTCGCGTGATTTCCTGCACACCGCGCCGCGCTTCCTGACCGGCGTGGCACTCTACACGCTGGTGGCGCTGGTGCTGTCCGCGCTGTTCGGCTGGCTCCTGTCGGCGCTGTCGGGCGTGCATCCGGCCACCGCCATCCTCGCCACCACGCCGGGCGGCATCGCCGAGATGTGCATCACCGCCAAGGTGCTCGAGCTGGGCGTGCCGCTGGTCACCGCCTTCCATGTGATCCGGATGGCCTTCGTGGTGCTGTGCACCGGCCCCCTGTATCATTGGCTCAAACATCGCGCCGCGCCGGAGGAGACCGAGTAGCAGCCTGGCCGGCCGCCACCCAGGACAGACGGGACTGCCATGCCAGAGCCAATGCCGGAATCCACTCTCACGCCCGCCGATATCGACGGCATGCTGCAGCGCGTGCTGGCACCCTGGGTGCGCCAGCTCGGCCTGCGCGCCGAAGCCGTTGATGCGCAAGGCGTAACACTGCGGCTTCCGTTCGACGAATCGTTTCGCCACGCGGGTGGCGTGGTGTGCGGCCAGGTGCTGATGTCCGCCGCCGATACCGCCATGATCGTGGCCATCGCCAGCGCGCTGGGCAGCTTCCGCCCCATGACCACCGTCACGCTGACCACCAACTTCATGCGCCCCGTGATCAAGGGCGACGTGCTGGTGCACGCCCGCGTGCTGCGCCTGGGCAAGACCGTGGTGTTCGGCGAGATCGAACTGACCGGCACGGACGGCAAGCTGGCCGTGCAGGCCACCACAACCTACGCGCTGCTGTGAGCGGCGCTTCGCCCGGCTTGCCCACCGACATTGCGCGCCATCCGGCGCATGACCCTCACTGCATGAGCCCCGCAACCCTCCGGCCCGGCGCTTCGCCTTGCGCCTCCCCCTTCGACCAGGTCGTGTTCGCCGGCGGCGGCAACCGCTGCTGGTGGCAGGCCGGCTGGTGGGACAAGGTGGCGCCTGAGCTGGGCCTGCGCCCCCGCGTGATCGCCGGGATCTCGGCCGGCGCCGCCACCGCGTGCATGATCTACACGCACGATGCGCGCCAGGTGATGGCGTACTACCAGGACGTGCTGGCCAGCAACCGCCGCAATGTCTACTGGAGCAACCTGCTGACCAGGCAGCGCGTGTTTCCGCACTACGGCATCTACCGCACCGCGCTGCTGAATATCTTCGCCGACGGCCGCCTGGCGCAGTTGCAGGACGCGCCCGAGATCCGCATCGGCGTGGCGCATATCCCGCGCTGGAGCGGGCCGCGCACGGCGGTGAWGGCCGGGCTGCTGGCGTACAACATCGAGAAACACTGGTTCAAGACGCTGCATCCGCGGCTTGGGCGCAAGCTCGGCTTCCATCCGGAATTCGTGCGCGCGCAGGATTGCGCCTCGCCCGAGCAACTGGCCGACCTGCTGCTGCAATCGGCATCCACGCCGCCGTTCACGCCGGTGCTGCGGCGCAACGGGCGCCCGGTGCTGGACGGCGGCATGGTGGACAACGTGCCGGTCGACGCGCTCGACCCGACGCCGGGCAACGTCCTGGTACTGGTGACAAGGCTCTATCCGCGCCCGCAGCGCTTCGTGCTGCAGCAGGGCGGGCAGCGGCGGCTCTATCTGCAACCTTCGCAACGGGTACCGATCTCGAGCTGGGACTACACCCAGCCCGGCGCGATGATCGGTGCCTACGAACTCGGCCAGCGCGACGCGGAAACCTTCCTGCGCGACTGGCCGTCTGTCATGAAGACGGAGCTGGGCGCCGGCGCGTAGCGGGCAACAACGCGCCGGTCCGGCGCCCGGCTCTGTCATCACGATGTGCAATGCGGCCAAGGCCGCCACAGGAGGCATTGATGACAAAACGCCAGGCAAGACCGGCAAGCGAGCGCCAGAGCGCACGCAGGGCGACAACCGAGCAGGCCGTCGAGCGCGTGCCGCGCCGCGGCAAGCGCAAGTCCGGCGCGCAGCGCGAAGCGGATTTCGTGGTGATCGGCGCCGGCTCCGGCGGCGTGGCCGCGGCACGGCGCGCCGCATCGCACGGCGCGCGCGTGGTGCTCGTCGAGCGCGACGCCATCGGCGGCACCTGCGTCAATCGCGGCTGCGTGCCCAAGAAGATGCTCTCCTACGGCGGCACCCTGGCCGCCATCCTCTCCGGCTGCCTCTCGCACACCGGCGGGCGCGAGGACTGGAGCGACGCCATCGTGCGCGTCAACGCCGAGATGGCGCGCCTGCACGTGGCCTATACGCACAACCTGCAGAACGCCGGCGTGGAACTGCTGCACGGCGAGGCCACCGTCACCGCCTCCGACCAGGTACTGGTCGGCGCCGAGACCATCCGCGCACGCCGCATCCTGATCGCCACCGGAGCGCGCCCGCGCACGCTGCCGGTGCCCGGCGGCGAGCTGGCCAGCAGCTCCGACGACATCTTCACCTGGCAGAGCCTGCCTGCCTCGATCGTGGTGATCGGCGGCGGCTATATCGCGGTGGAGCAGGCCTCGATCCTGTCGCGCTACGGCGTCAAGGTCGAACTGCTGGTGCGCGAAGACCGCCTGCTGCAGCGCTTCGACCACGAGATCGCCGCGGCGCTGGCCGAAGCACTCGCCGCCAAGGGCGTGCGCCTGCATTTCAATGCCGAGGTCACGCTGCTCAACCAGGCCAACGGCGCCATCGACGTGTGCTACCGGCAAGCGGGCAACGGCGGGAATGGCGGGAATGGCGGCAACGGCGGCAAGGAGCGCATCCACACCGTGCGCGCGCAGGCCGCGCTCGCCGCCATCGGCCGCGAGCCGGTCTGGGACGGTCTCGGCCTCGAAGCGCTCGGCGTGGAACGGGCCGAGAAGGGCGGCATCCAGGTCGACCGCTCCTTCCGCAGCAAGGTACGCTCGATCCACGCCGTCGGCGACGTCATCGACGGCCTGCACCTTACCCCCGTGGCCAGCGCCCAGGGACGCTGGCTGGCCGACCGCCTGTTCGGGCGGCGCGGCGACCGCGCGGATTTCGACATGGTGCCCACGGCCGTCTTCTGCGAACCCGCCATCGGCAGCGTCGGCCTGAGCGAGCGGCAGGCCATCGAAGACGCCGGCAAGGCCGAGCGCGTGCAGAGCGTGGTGCGCCGCTTCGTCTCGCTGGAAAGCCGCTTCGGCGGCAGCGAGCAGGCATCGATGGTGAAGCTGGTGGTCAACGCGCGCAGCGGCCGCGTGCTGGGCGCGCACATGATGGACAACGCCGCGCCGGAAATCATCCAGGCCTTCGCGGTAGCGCTGCGCCTTGGCGTGAAGCTGTCGCACCTGCACACCACGGTGCAACTGCATCCGACGGTGGCGGAGGAGCTGTTCGGCTGATAGGCGGCTGATACGGTTGATGGCCGGTTGATAGCCGGCCGATAGCCGGCTTGAGTCCGGCTGGCGCTGGCCGAGTGCGCGGGCAGGGCATGCGCCGCGCAGTTGGCGCAGCGCAAGCCGGTCTGGCCACTCAGGCCGGCGCGGCCTCCGCGCCGGGTTTCGCATCCTTGCACGGGTCCGGCCGCTTGTGCGCGGGCACCAGCACCACGCGGTCATAGGCGCCCACTTCGCCGGCGCCGGCTTGTTCGAGATAGCCCACGCTGTAGATCTTGCCCTGCTCGGTGGCGAGCCAGCGCGGCGCGCCGACGTCGCGGCGCACGTGGCCGTTGCCGGCGATCAGCACGGCGCCGCGGTCGGCGTAGGCACGCATGGCGGCGGCCATCACGGCGTCGCGCGCGGCCTGGGCGTCGAGCATGCCGGGCAGCATGGCCTTGGGGAAATTGCCGCAGTGGCCGCGCTCGAGCACGGCGGTCTGTTCGCTGGCCACGTCGGCGGGCAGCGGCGCGGCGAGACCGAGGCGCTTGCGCTCGGCCGTATCGAACAGGCCGTCGAGCCCGCCGCGCACGATCTTGCCCGCATCGGCGCGCGAGAGGTTGGCCGCCACCAGCGGCAGGTCGTAGCGCAGCGCGAGCGCCACCACCGGCGTGTACAGCTCCCATTGCCAGCCCGTGCCGCCGGCCTGCGCGACCACGTAGGCCGCATCGCCGGGACGCTCGCGGCGCGCGCGGTCGATATCGGCCTGGCGTTCGCGGTCGAACTGTTCCATGGCGATGGCGGGCCGCCAGCCTGCCTCGAGCGCGCTCGACAGCGCCAGCAGGCGCCGTTTCTGGCCGTCGGCATTGTCGTGCACCTCGCCCAGCAGCACGTAAGTCTTACCGGTGAACTGGTGCGCGACATCCCCCGCGACGGCGGCGGGCGGCGTGCCGGCGCAACCGGCCAGTCCCGCCAGGATGGCGGACGCGATCACCATTCCGGCGGCGCGGCGAGGAGCAAGGCGGGTAAGTGTGGGCATGGCGGGGTGGTCCTGTTTCAATGCTACGGTTGTTGCTCGCGGCGCTTGTACGGGCATTCGCGCCGCACGAAGCGTGCCACGCGCGCCATCGGCACAGGCGGCGCGTCGTGACTATTATTGTCCAGTTGCGCCTTCCGGCACATACACCATCGAGCCGTCCTTCAGGCGATACGCCACGCCGGCCTTGGTGCCGTCGCCGCTGCCGACCTGGCCGCTGGCCTGGTAGCGCACGACCTTCTCGCCCTGCCTGGACACGATCTCCATATTGGGCTTGCCCGGATTGGTGATGACGGTGACGTCGGCATGCGTGAACGGGTTCATCGGGTTCTGCGCGATCGCCACCAGCAGCGCGGCGATCACCACCAGGAACACGTCGATGAGATTCACCACCGACAGGATGGGATCGTCGGCTTCGCTCTCTTCGAGGAATTTCATGCGTCCACCTCCCATTGCGGCTGGTGCTTGCCGAGCCAGACCAGTTCCTCGGCCAGCCAGCGCCGGCGCACGTTGACCACATAGAACGTGATGCTGGCCGCGATCAGCGCCAGGATCACGGCGGAGAAGGCAATGGTGAGGTTCTCGCCCACATTGGCGAGATTGCCGCCGGACAAGCCCTTGAGCGCGGGGCCCATCGGGATCATGGTCGCCACCAGTCCCAGCATGGGCGCCACGCGCGTGGCGATGCGCGGCCATTCCAGCAGGCGGTGCGCGGCGACGTCGAGCGCGTCGGGGTCCTGCACGCGCTGGCGCAGCGCGAATGTCACCAGTGCGTAGCCGCGCCCGCTCTCGATGGCGTTGCGCCGGCGCTGCCAGGCCTGCATGGCGAACTCGCCGAGCGCCCAGAAGGCGTAGAGAAAGAGCAGGCCGATCAAGGCGAGCGTCGGGTACAGGAACAACTGGCCGACGTCATACATCAGGGTTTCAAGCAGGGTAGGGGTCATGATGTTCAGTGGGTCTTGGTGTGTTTTTCGGGGAGAAGCGCGACGCCGCCGCGGCGGCGCGCGCTGATGGCGCCGCCAAGCAGCGCCCCGCCCAGCGCGATGCCCGCGGCGAGCCAGGACAGCACCGGCACGATGGCCGCGGCGGGCGGCTTGCGCTCGACCAGCTGCATGCCTTGCACCGCTTGCGTCTGCGCAGGCGGCGCGGGCTGCGGCGACCGTGGCTGCGGCTCGGCCTGCTGCCGCGGCTTCGGCGGCGTCGCGGCTTGCGGTGCCGCGGGCTTTGGTGCGCCGGACGGCGCCGCCGCGGGCGCCTGCATGCCGTAGCCCGGCGCGCCGGCCGCGCCAGCCTGTTGCTGCACGTCACGGTTGAAGCTGCGGTTGTCGCTGCGGATATCGTGCCGCTGCGCGAGCGTCTGCCAGCGCTCGGCCAGCGTCCTGAGCAGCGCGGGATCGGCCTTCCAGTAGCCTTTGCGCGCGGCCTCCATCATGCGCTCGATGACCTGCGCCTGGGCCTGGGGCGCGTTGCGCTCGAACCATTCGTCGAGGCCGAGCTTGTGCTTGTCCTTGACGTAGACCTCGGCGAACTCGGTCCACTGGTCGTCGCGCACGATCTCCGGCGCCACCGCGGTCCAGCCCCAGAAGTTGTTGACGGTGTCGAGCATATTGAGCGCGCCGCTGTAGCCTTCGGCCTTCATGCCCTCGATCCAGCCGGGATGGAAGTAACGCGTGCGCAGTTCGGTGGCGAGAAAGGACGCTGCCGTTTCGGTGCGCGCGTGGTTCGCGTCGCGCAGGTTGGAGATCAGCAGCTCCGGCGCCTTGCCGGTGAGGTGCCGCACCGCCAGCCCGATGCCGCCGAGATACTGGAACGGATCGTCGGTGGTGAGCATGCCATACAGGTTGGAGCTGCGCGCCAGCAGCGCGCCCTCCACGCCCTTGAGATTCTCCGCATAGAGATTGAGCTGCGGCAGCTTCTCGCCCCAGGTCTTTTCATCGGGGCCGTAGGCGTATTGCATGCGCGCGAGATAGAGGCCGGCAAGCTTCGCATCCGCCGCCTTGCCGCTGCCGAAGCTGTCGCTGGCGAGGGTGGCGTCGTTGAGGCCCGTGCCGTAGTTGCCGGACTCGCTGGCGAAGATGCGCGTGAGCGCCAGCGCCTCGATGCGCTCCGCGCTCATGTCCTGCGCCTTGAGCTGCGCCAGGCGCTCGCGCACCAGGCGCGTGCCGGCGGCCACCGCGTTGTCGGGCTCGGGCTGCGCCGCGGCCAGCCTGACGGCTTCGGCCAGCCACTTCATCAGGTTGGGAAAGTGGTCCCGGTAGAGGCCGGTGGCGGACAGCACCACATCCACGCGCGGACGCTTGAGTTCCGCCGCCGGGATCGCTTCCACGCCGATCACGCGGCCGCCGCCGTCCCACTGCGGGCGGATGCCCATGGCAGCCAGCGCCTGTGCCTCGAGCATGCCCTGGTGCCGCATGGTTTCCACGCTCCACAGCGAGAAGGCGAGCTTGGCGGGCCATCTGCCGTGGCGCGCGCGCCAGTCCGCGATCATCGCTTCAGCGGCAGCCTGCCCCGCCTGCCATGCCTCGCGGCTCGGCACCTTGGACGGATCGAAGCCGTACAGGTTGCGCCCGGTCGGCAACGCATCGGGATTGCGCACGGGATCGCCGCCGGTGCCGGCAAGCACATAGCGGCCGGCCAGCGCGGTGAGCACCGCTTCGCCCTCGGGCGCTGCGTCGAGGCTGGCGTAGAGCGTGCGGGCGCGTTGCATGTCTTCGCGCTGGCGCACATCGGCCAGGCTGGCCAGCGGCGCGCCGTCGTTTACGTAACGGCGCAGCATGGCGTAGGGCGCGGTCTGCGCGAGCTGCCTGTAGTCGAGCGCGAACAGTTCCTCCGGCTCCTGCGGAAACACACGCTTGAGCCATGCCGGGCCGAGCATGGCCATCACCGTGTAGAGACGTAGCTCGGGCTGCTGCGATTCGCCGAAGGTGTGCAGTCCGTACGGCTGCAGCGCGCCGGCGAGTTCGTGCAGGTGCGTGTGCAACGCATCGAGGAAGCCCGTGAACTGCGCGCCGGCGAGTGCCCGCGGCCAGCCCATGTCGTCGAGCAGGTGCAGGCGATCGCTGCGCGCGAGGATGTCGTCGCGCAGCGTGTCCTTCACCGCGCCTTCGTCCTGCTGCAGGTAGTTGTGCAGCTGGTCATGCAGCGTGGAGAGATCCGTATGCAGGCCCGCCGGCTTGAACGGCGGGGTCTGGTGGCTGACGATGGTGGCGCGGCCGCGGCGCTTGGCCTGCAGCGCTTCGCCCACGTCGTCGACGATGTAGGGATAGATCACCGGCACGCTGCCCAGCACCAGGTAGGGCTGGTCGGTCACGGACAGGCCGCGCTCCTTGCCGGGCGTCCATTCCTGCGTGCCGTGGGTGCCGTAGTGGACCAGCGCGTCGCGCCCTTCGCGCGCCCACAGGTAGGCGGCCATGTAGAAATGGTTGAGCGGCGTCCTGGTGGAGTGGTAGAGCGCTTTCTCGGCGGCTTCGTCGCGCTCGCCGCGCGGCGGCACCGGCATCAGCGCCACGTTGCCGAGCTGCAGGCGCGGGATGGCAAAACCCGCCTCGCCGTTGCGGCGGGTCGCCATGGCCGATGATTCGGGTTCGCCCCAGCGCGCCTTGACCTCGGCGCGGAATCCGGCCGGCTGCGCGTCGTACCAGCGGCGGTATTGCGCCATCGGCATCCATGCCGCGCGGCCTGCGTCGAGCAGGCGGCCGAGCTGGCCTTCGCGATAGAAGGGCGCGAGCAGCGCGCCGAGCTCGCGCTGCAGCAGGGCTTCGTTCGCGGCTTCGGTGCGGTAGCCCGCGGCATGCAGCGAAGCAAGCGTGGACGAAAGGCTGCGCGGCAGGTTGAGGAACGATGCCGACAGGTTTTTCTCGCCCGCCGGATAGTTGTAGAACAGCACCGCCACGCGCTTGTCGGCATTCGGCGTGCGCTGCAGGCGCGCGAGCGCGAGCGCCTTGTCGGCGACGGCATCGAGCTGCGCCGGCAGGCTGACGATGCTGCCGTCCTTCTGCGAAGTGGCGGCCGCCAGCATGGGATCGCTGACGCCGGCCAGTTCCGGCTGCACGAGGTAGAAGGGCGTGTCGGTGAGGCTGATGCCTTGCGGGTCGCGCGCCCAGTCCTGCGCGTCGCCACGGCGATAGGGCATGACCTGCAACACCGGAATGCCGAGCGTTTCGAACTCGGCCTTGCGGCCCGCGGCGTTGAGCATGATCTGCCCGTTGACCAGCACGTCGGTGATGCGCTTGCCGCCGGGCGCGGCCATGCGCAGCACGCCGTCGGCATCCATCACGGGGCTGTAGAACACCAGGGCGCGGGCGCCGCGCGCCTCGATGCGCGCGACCAGGTCATCGACGAAAGCGCTGTCGAGTCCCGACACATAGGCCTGGTGGATCGCCACGCCGATCACCGGCTCGCCCGCATGGCCGGAGACGGCGAGCGCGGCATCCGGCGATTCGGTGACCACGCTCGCCAGGCGCGGGTGATAGTAGGCGGCCTTGGGGAAGATCACCGGCGCGGGGATGGTGCTGTCTTCGCCCATGGCGGCGCGCAGCCGGAATTGCTGCGCGGCCAGCGTGCGCATCATGGCGTCGAAGTTGGCGCGGCCGCCGTTGACGTAGTACGCGTGCACGCGCTTGCCGAGCGCGGCGTCGACGCCGTGCGCTTCGAAGCGGTCGGTGGCGATCAGCAGTCGCGGCACGCGCGCGTTCGTCCACAGCGGCCCGAGCCTGGCGAGCATGTCGGTCACGATGTGATCGCGTGGCGCATCCAGGATCAGCATTGCGGCGCCGTCGATGAACGGCGCCACATCCTGCGCGCTCATGCGTTCGAGATAGCGCGCGCCGAGCGTCATGCCATGCGCGCGCGCCATCGCCTGCAGCGGCTCGAACTTGCCGGCCGGCACCGGCGAGGTGGTGAGCACGGCGATGCGCGGCGGCGCCGCGCCAGCGTGCTGGGCGCCGAACGCCAGCAAGGCCAGCCATAGCAGGCCGAGCGCGCGCAGAAGACGCAGGCAGTCGTTTCTTTGTGGGGACATGGTTTGTTCTATGCGCCTTTCGGTCAGAACGACAGCTTCACGCTGGCGGCAAAGGTGCGGCCCGGCTGCGTGTAGAAATCCAGGCCCGGTTCGCTGGCGGCCACGCCGGACTGGCGCACGTCGCCCCACAGCCAGTACTTCTTGTCGAACAGGTTGTTTACCGACAGCACGATGCTGGCGTAGCGGTTGAAGCGCCACCACGCCTGCACGTCGGTCACGCCATAGCCGCCCGGCTTGAAGTAGGTGAAGCTGCTGTCGTCGGTGCGCGTGACGGGACGCGCGCCGCGCCAGCGCAGGCTGGCGCCCTGGCCCTGGCTGTTGCTGCCGCGCTCCCACGTCAGCGCGGCGCTGGCGCGCAGCGGCGAGACGCTGTTGAGCGGGCGGTCGGTCTGCTCGTTGGTGCCGTGCGCATAGGCCACCGCGCCATCGACGCGCCATTGCGGCAGCAAGCGATAGCTGCCGCGCCACTCGGCGCCGTAGATGCGCACGCTGCTCTGGTTGCGATACTGGTAGGTGGCGCGCAGCCCCGCCAGGCAGGCCGGGTCGGAAGGGCAGTTCAGCTGCACCTGCTCGATGAAGTCCTTGTAGCGGTTGTCGAACAGCGCCACGCTGCTCTGCACGCGTTCGTCGGAGTAGCGCGCGCCGATCTCGAAGGAGCGGCTCTTCTCGGAGTTGAGGTCGCCGTTGGGCGCGGCGCCGTAGCCCTGGATGGTATTGCGGAAGCTGCCGTTGACTTCCTGGTAGTTGGGCGCGCGGAAGCCGAACACGTATTGCGCCCACAGGTTGATCCGGTCGGTGGCCTGCCACAGCGCGGACAGCTTGGGCGAGAGCGCGGAGTCGCTCTTGCTGATGGCGGGCTTGGAGGCCACGCTGTTGTAGAGCTTGTCGTCGTCCGGGCCAAGCGAGTAGTGGTCGAAGCGCAGGCCCGGCGTGAGCGTGAAGCGGCCGCCGGCGAACTGCAGCGCGTCCTGCACGAACACGCCGGTCTGGCGCGTCTCGCCGCTGGGGAAATCGTGGATCGGGAAGTTGTCGCCGGCCAGCGACTTCGATACCGTACCCGTGGTGCGGTTGTACGCGGTGCCGTCGCGGTTCTCGCTCGAGCGCACGCGGATGAAATCCACGCCGCCGGTAAACAGGTGGCCGACCGGGCCGATGGCGAACGATTTGTCCGCCTGCAGGTTGAAGCCGGTCTGCTGCTGGCGGAAGCCGAACAGCAGGTGCACGTCGCACAGGCTGGTGCCGGCCGTCGAGCCGGAGCAGCCGGCGCTGGTGCGGCTGCGCACCTGGTCGGTCACGGTGCGGTTCTCGCTCTCCTGGTAGAACACGGTGGCGCCGAGTCGGTCGAGCACGCGGCTGGCCGGCTTCCATTCGTAGTCCAGGCTGACGCGGTTGCGCGAGACGTCCTCGGTGCCGCTGGCGGAGGTCACGCGCGGCAGTGACGGCGACAGGCGGCGGATATCGGTGAAGGTATCGCCCTCGCGGTGCTCGTAGGTCAGCCTGAAGCGATGGCCGGCGGCGGGATCGAACACCAGCTTGCCCAGCCAGGCATTGGTCTCGCTGTTCTGCGGGTTGGCCACGGAGCGGCCGGTGGAGGTGGAATCGTCGCCGCCCATGCTTTGCACCGCGTGCGCCTTGCGGTGCGCGTACATGAACAGGCCCTTGATGGTTTCGTTGCCGCCGGCCACGCCCGCGGTCTGGCCGAAACCGCTGTCGATGCCGTTCCACGACAGGCCCGCTTCGCCGCCCGCGGCATTGCCGCGCATCAGGTCCTCGGGATCCTTGGTGACATAGGACACCACGCCGCCGATGGCGTCCGAGCCGTACAGGCTGGAAGCCGGCCCGCGCAGCACTTCGACGCGCTTGAGGAAGGAGAACTCGGGCGCGTCGCGAGTGGCACTGGACAGGTTGGAGGGACCGCCGCCGTTGTAGTAGTCGGGCAGGCGCACGCCGTCCACCATCAGCAGCACGCGGTTGTCCTCGATGCCGCGGATATTGATGCTGCCGGTGCCGAAGCGGCGCCGGTCGCGCGGCACGTCGACATCGGGTTCGTCGGCGAACAGGCCGGCTTCGTCGACCGGCTGGGTGCGCTCGATCTGGCGCGCCTCGATGGCGGTGATGGTCGAGGCGACCGCATCGGCGCGCTCCTCGGTGCGGGTGGCGGTGACCACCACCTCGCTCAGCGGGCGGACCGGCTCCTCGGCCGGTCCGGCGGCGAAGGCAGGGCAGGCCAGCGTGGCGCAGACGGCGATGGGCGTGACTCGGACGGAGGCGCGCAGGCGCGCCAGACAGCGGCGTTTCATGGATTTTCCCCCATATGAAAACGAAACGCTGGCTGGCTGGAGCGATGGTGCGGGTGGCTGGCTGGCGTGGTCAGGCGCAGCTCGGCACAGCCGGCTACGCTCTATTGAGAATGCGAATTATTATCAATTGGTAACGATTTGTAAAGCAGACATGCAGAGGCATTGTGCCGCCCATGCCACACCGATGTGGCCTGCGGGGCCGGCCGCAAGGCAAAAGGGCGGTGCCGGCTGACCGGCACCGCCCCCTGGCGTGGATGCAACCGCGGTGAGTGCGCTCAGTGCCGCTCGACGGCCGCCTCGCCCCCCACCAGCACCGGCATGCGATTGCCTTCGGCATCGATCTGCAGCGGGCCGGTGCCCGAGAAGCGGTCCAGTGCGAGATAGATCACCGGCGTGATGAACAGCGTGATCACCTGCGAGAACAGCAGGCCGCCCACCACCGCCAGGCCGAGCGGCTGGCGCAGCTCGGCGCCGGCGCCCAGGCCGAGCGCCAGTGGCAGCGCGCCCATCACGGCGGCGAAGGTGGTCATCAGGATCGGGCGGAAGCGCAGCAGGCAGGCCTGCCGGATCGCGCGCGCCGGGGCCATGCCCTGCTCGCGCTGCGCCGCCAGCGCGAAGTCGATCATCATGATGGCGTTCTTCTTCACGATGCCGATCAGCATCAGCACGCCGATGGTGGCGATCAGCGACAGCTCGATATTGAAGATGAACAGCGTGAGCAGCGCGCCCACCGCCGCCGAGGGCAGGCCGGCCAGGATGGTCAGCGGGTGGATGTAGCTTTCGTACAGCACGCCCAGCAGCGTGTAGATGACGGCGATGGCCGCCACCAGCAACAGCACCTGGGTCGCCTGCGAAGACTGGAACACCGCCGCGTCGCCGCCCCAGCTGGTGAAGATCGAGGTCGGCATGGCGATCTCCTGCCGGTAGGCATCGATCTTCGAAGACGCGTCGCCCAGCGCCGCGCCCGGCGCGAGATTGAACGACACCGTCACCGAAGGCAGCTGGCCCTGGTGGTTCACGGCAATCGGCCCGACCCGGCGCTCGGTGGTGGAGAAGGCCGAGATCGGCACCATCTGCCCGGTCTTGCTGCGCACGTAGAGCTTGGAGAACGCGGTCTCGTCGGCGCGGTCGATGTCGGCCGCCTGCAGGATCACGTAGTAGTTGTCGATCGGCGTGTAGATGGTGGAGACCTGCCGCTCGCCGAAGGCGGAATACAGTGCCTGGCGCACGTCCTGGATCTGCACGCCGAGCGCGTTGGCCTTGTCCCGGTCGATGGAGAGCTGCGCCTCCAGGCCGGATTGCTGCGAGTCGCTGGTGACGTCGCGGAACACCGGGTCGGCGCGCATCTTGACCATCAGCTTGTCGGAAAACTCCTGCAGCTGGCCGGCCTTCACGCTCTGCAGCGTGTACTGGTAGCGGCTCTTGCTCTGGCGCCCGCCCAGGCGCAGGTTCTGCACCGGCGAGAAGTAGACCGCCAGGCCCGGGATGCCGGCCACGTCGCGGCGCAGCGATTCCACCACCTTGGCCATGCGCGGACGCTCGCCCAGCGGCTTGAGCTCGACGAACATGCGGCCGGTATTGATGGCGGGCGAGTTGCCGCCGCCGATCGACACCACGATGCTGCGCACCGCGGGATTCTTGCGCATGCGCTCCGCGGCGTCGCGCAGGCGGTCGGCCATGGCGTCGAAGGAGATGTCCTGCGGGCCTTCGGCGTTGACCTGGATCTGGCCGATGTCTTCTTCCGGGAAAAAGCCCTTGGGAATGGTGGCGAACAGCACCGCGGTCAGCACGAAGGTCAGCCCGGCCACCGCCAGCACTGACTTGCGGTGGGCCAGGCACCAGTCGAGCCCACGCGCATAGCGGTGCAGCGTGAACTCGAACAGGTCCTCGAACCACTGCGTGGAGCGCATCCCGATGGTCTGCTTCTGCGCCACGGCCGGTGCGTGCGCGCCGCCGGCGTGGTCGCCATACGCGTGCTGGGACTCGTCGATGGGCACGTTCTCGGCCGAGAGGAAGCGCGCGCACAGCATCGGGATCAGGGTCAGCGATACCAGCGCCGACACCAGGATCGACAGCGACACCACCGCGGCGAACTCGTGGAACAGCAGGCCGATCACGCCCGGCATGAAGAAGATCGGGATAAACACCGCGATCAGCGAGATCGAGATCGAGAGGATGGTGAAGCCCATCTCGCGCGAGCCGACCAGCGCGGCCTTGAGCGGCGGCACGCCTTCCTCGATATGGCGCACGATGTTTTCCAGCATCACGATGGCATCGTCCACCACCAGGCCCACGGCGAGCGTGATGGCCAGCAGCGAGACGTTGTCCAGGCTGTAGCCGAACGCCTTCATCAGCGCCACCGTGCCGATCAGCGAGATCGGCAGCGAGACGGTGGGGATCAGCGTGGCCGCGGCGCGGCGCAGGAACAGGAAGATCACCAGCACCACCAGCGCCACGGTCAGGGCCAGTGTGAACTGCACATCGTGGATCGACTCGCGGATCGACTGCGAGCGGTCATTGACCACGTTGACGCTCACCGAGGCCGGCATCTGCTGGATCAGGCGGGGCAGGGCGTTCTTGATGGCGTCGACCACCGCCACCGTGTTGGCGTCGGGCTGGCGCAGCACGGCCAGCACGATGGAGCGCTCGTTGTTGAGCCAGCTGCCGGTCTTGATGGTCTCGACGCTGTCCTCCACCTCGGCCACGTCGGACAGCCGCACCAGCGCGCCGCTGGGCTGGCTGGCCACGATGATGTTGCGGAAGGCGTCGGCGCTGGCGAGCTGGCGGTTGGCCTGGATGGTGAGCGTCTGGCGCGCGCCGTCGAGCGTGCCGACCGGGGTGTTGGCGTTGGCGCGGTTCAGCGCGGTGGCCAGCTCGTCGAGCGTCAGGCCGCGCGCGGCAAGCGCATCCGGATGGGCGCGCACGCGCACCGCGAAGCGCTTCTGGCCGAAGATCTGGACCTGCGCCACGCCCGGCAGGGTAGCCAGCGTGGGCGAGATCAGGTTGTCGCCGAACGCGTTGAGCTCGGCCAGGCTCATGGCCGGCGAGTTGATCGCCAGCAGCAGCACCGGTGCATCGGCCGGGTTGACCTTGCGGTACGACGGCGGCACCGTCATCTCGATCGGCAGCGAACGCTGCGCGCGGAACAGCGCCGCCTGCACGTCCACGGCCGCGGCATCGATGTCGCGGTCGTTGTTGAACTCGATGGTGATGCTCGAGTTGCCCAGCGTGTTCGACGAGCTGATCACCGACACGCCCGGAATGGTGGCGAACTGCTTTTCCAGCTGCGTCGCCACCGAGGCCGCCATGGTCTCGGGGCTGGCCCCGGGCAGCGTCGCCGTGACCTGGATCACCGGCGAGTTGAACGAGGGCAGCGCCGCGATCGGGATGGTGGGGTAAAGCGCGATGCCGGTGACGATCACCGCAAGGCACAGCAGCACCGTCATCACCGGACGGCGGATACAGAGCTCGGACAGGGTCATGGCGTTGGGGCTCTGGAATTCAATGCTTGGCGTCGGCGGCTGCGGCGCTGGCCGCGACGGCCTTGGCCGCCGGCGCGCCTTCGCGCACCAGGCTGCCCGCGCGCAGGTTCTGCGCGCCCTCCACCACCACGCGCGTGCCTGGCGGCACGCCTTCGATGACGGCGGCGCCGGCGGTCGAGACCTGCACCTTCACCGGCACCGGCTTGACGCGGTTGTCGGGCTGCACGACGTAGACGAAGCGGCCCTCGGGGCCGGTCACCACGGCCTGCGGCGGCACCGACAACGCACCCTTGAGGGTCTGCACCACGACATCGACGTTGGCATAGGTGCCCGGCCACAGGCGCTGCTCCTCGTTGCCGAACTGGGCCTTGATGCGGATGCTGCCGTACTGCGGGTCGACCGTGTTATCCACGAAGCTGATCTTGCCGGTGACCGGGCTCTTGCTGCCGTCGTTGGGCAGCGCGGTGACGGTGACCGGGCCGGCGTGCATCGCCTCGCGCAGCGCCGCGAGCTGGCGCTCGGGCAGCGTGAAGGTGACGGCGATGGGCTGGATCTGGGCGATGGTGACCATCGGCAGCGCGCTGTTGGGCATCACCAGCGAGCCGGGGAACATATTGATCACGCCAGTGCGCCCGGCGATGGTGGCGCGGATGGCGCCGTAGCTGACCGCCACGCGGCCGGCCTCGATCGCGGCCTGGTCGGCGCGGATGGTGGCTTCGAAGCCGTCGACCTTGGCCTGGGCGGTATCCACCGCGCTCTTGGAGATGAAGTTGCGCTGGAGCAACTCGTTGCTGCGCGCCAGGGTGCGGCGGGCGTCGGACAGGTCGGCCTGGTCGCGCATCAGCTGGGCCTGCGCGCGGGCAAGGTTGGCCTCGTCCATGCGGGTGTCCAGGGTGAACAGCAGGTCACCCGGCTTGACGGTCTGGCCTTCCTTGATGTGCACGGCGCGCACCGTGCTCGAGACCTGCGGGCGGACCTCGACCGTGGACAGCGCACTGACCGTCCCGTTAGCGCTTACTTTCAGCGGAACGTCCCCCTGCTGGACCACGGCCGTGCTCACCACCACCGTGGCGGGCGCCTTTGCGGCGGGCTTGGGCGCCAGCCACGCGCGCCAGCCGTACCATCCGCCCGCTGCCAGCGCGGCCAGGACCACGGCCAGCACCCATGGGGAGACGCGTCCCTTTCCCGTGCCCATGCCTGGACTCCACTTACCGTCGACGAAGCCCTTGGCCTGGTCGATGCCGTTCGTTTTCATGTGAGGACTCTCTTACAGTGCGCGCATCAGGCGCCGCTCCCCGACGGCCCGGTTTCTGGGAACCAGTGCCGACTCGCGACAAAACCGCTACTAGTACAGGATCGGGACCGCCGGCGGCTAGTGGCGGCGCCCTCCACCCCATTACAAACTATTACAGCACGGGGGGTACCTGCTTGTATCAAGAGCCAAACATTAGCAGAAAGCCAGCCGTGTCGGCCATCGGCGCGGGCGGGCGCTGATGCTTTCTATCGACACATCGCGGCGCTGGCGGCGGCGGAGCGCATGCCGGCCTGAGCGCAGACCCGGGTACGCGCGCTCAGGCCTGTGGCGCGGGTGCCTCGCGCTGGCTCCAGCGGCAGCCCAGCACGCGCGCGCGCCGGGACACGCCCAGCGCCAGCAGCATCAGCACGGCGGCGCCCCAGTGCAGGGCGCCGGCGCCGGCGGTGGCGTAGATCGCCGCGCCACCCATGGCGCCGAGGGCCTGGCCGAGGTAGATCGAGGAAGAGTTGAGCGAGATCGAGGCCGAGGCACGCTCCGGCGCCAGCGCCACCAGCCGCGCCTGCTGCGCGCTGTTGGTGGCGAAGCCGCCCACGCCCCACAGCATGAAGATCAGCACCAGCGCCACCGGGCCGACGGTGGCCAGCGGCCACAGCAGCATCGCCGCCAGCGAGGTCAGCATGGCGACCTGGACGATGCGCGCGGGCGTAGCCCGGTCCATGCGCGCGGCAGCCAGCACATTGCCGGTCACGCCGCAGGCGCCGTAGGCCAGGAACATCAGGCTCAGCGTGGCGCCGCTGATGCCGTGCACGTCGCGCAACAGCGGGGCGATGTAGGTAAACAGCGTGAACATGCCGGCGGACTGGATCATGGTGGTGGCCACCACCAGCACCATCGGCGTATGGCGCAGCACCGCGCCCCAGGCGGCGCGGCCGACCGGCTCCACGTACAGCCGCGGCGGCAGCGCCCGCCACACGGCCAGCGCCGCGGCCAGCGCCATCACGCCCACCAGCGCCATGCTGAAGCGCCAGCCCAGCGTGCTGGCGATCCACGTGCCCAGCGGCACGCCGACCACGCTGGCCACGCTCCAGCCGAGAAAGACGAAGCTGATGGCGCGCCCGCGCGTCTGCGCGTTGACCAGCAGCGGCAGCGTGGCGGCGGTCTGCGGCGTATAGATGGCCGCGCCGATGGCGGTCAGGAAGCGGACCGCCATCAGGGCGGCAAAGCTCGGCGCCAGCGCCGCGGCCAGGTGCATGACGGCGTAGACCAGCAGCGATCCGGCCAGCAGCAGGCGGCGGTCGATGCGCGAGCCGAGCGTGGCGAACAGCGGGGCGCCCACGCAGGTAGCCAGCGCGAACACCGCGATCAGCTGGCCGGCGGTGCCCGCGCTCAGGCCGAAGTCGCCGGCGATGTCGTTGAGCATGCCGGTGACGATCATCGCGCCGGTGCCGATGACGAAATTGCCGAMGCASAGCGTCAGKAGCCTGGGATCCATGGCGGGCGGCGCTAGAAAAAAGAGGGCGGAAAGACGAAAAACGCGGCCGGAGGCCGCGCGGGATGAGGCGAGTGTAGCGGGTTTGCCCGGTTCGCGTTTGCGGCGAACCGGGCACCGCGCCGCGGACTCCGGTGCCGGCTCTAGCGGGACAGGGCCGGCGTCAGCGCCTTGGGATTGGCGATGCTTTCGTGCTTGCCGGCCAGTACGTCGAGGATGTTCTGGAAGGCGATGCGGAAGTACATCTCGTAGCTCTCCCGCTCCACGTAGCCCAGGTGCGGCGTGCAGATGCAGTTTTCCATGCGCAGCAGGGCGTGGCCCTGCAGGATGGGCTCGGACTCGAACACGTCGACCGCCGCCATGCCCGGGCGGCCGCGGTTGAGCGCGGTCAGCAGGGCGTTTTCCTCGACCAGCTCGGCGCGGCTGGTATTGACGAACAGCGCGGTCGGCTTCATGCGAGTGAGGTCGGACAGCTTGACCAGCCCGCGGGTCTCGTCGTTCAGGCGCAGGTGCAGCGACAGCACATCGCTTTCGGCGAACAACTGCTCCTGCGACTCGGCCACCGCCAGGCCGTCCTCCCGGGCGCTTTTCTGCGAGTTCTCGCGGCCCCACACCAGCACATTCATGCCGAAGGCGCGGCCGTAGCCGGCCAGCAGCTTGCCGATCTTGCCGTAGCCCCAGATGCCCAGCGTCTGCCCGCGCAGCACCTGGCCCAGGCCGAAATTGGGCGGCATGGTGGTGGACTTGAGCCCGGACTGCTGCCAGGCGCCGTGCTTGAGGCTGGCCACGTACTGGGGAATGCGGCGCTGGGCCGCCATGATCAGGGCCCAGGTGAGTTCGGCCGGCGCCACCGGCGAGCCGGAGCCTTCCAGCACTGCCACGCCGCGCTCGGTACAGGCATCGATGTCGACATGGCCGCCGACGCGGCCGGTCTGGCTGACGATCTTGAGCTTGGGCAGTTTTTCCAGCAGTTGGCGGGGGATGCGCGAGCGTTCGCGGATCAGCACCACGGCCTCCACGTCCGACAGGCGCGCCGCCAGCTGGCCGACGCCCTTCACGGTGTTGTTGAACACCTTGACGTCATGGCCGTCGAGCAGGCTGAAACAGGGCAGTTTGCGAACGGAGTCCTGGTAATCGTCGAGTACGGCAATCTTCATCGGCAACTCTGGTTTGGCAATGGCTAAGGTGCGCGCGACCACAAAGCGGGGCGCGCATCCACTGTATTGTTTTACTACCTGCCGCGCGACACTGCCGCAGGTGCGGCGTGCGGCGCAGACTTTTTGGCGCAAGGCAGAAGTGCGCTGCCAGGCAGGTGAACAGGACAATACGGCACGGCAGGAAAGATGCGCCGGCACTGCGCCAACATTGCTGCGGAGCAAAAAACAGCGGCCCGAGGCAGTGGTATCCTTGCCGGCTCCGATGCTACCGGATTGTCGGTCGAGCCACGCTCCCGTCCGCTGGATTGTGTCGGACAAAGCCTGCCCGGCCCTGTCGCGCGGAAAGCGCAACTGTAGCGCAGCCACGAGGCCCGCCGCGACCTTTTGCTGGGTCGGGGCTGCCGCTCAGTTGTAACGGGATGTGACGATGTTGGCCCGTTGGATATCCCGGTGCCGCCTGCACGCGGCGACGCGATGGCGCGGCCCAGGCTTTGGAAAGAATTCTTTTTCGCTTTGGAGTAACTGTATGAACCATCCCGCCATGCAGGGCACGCCCGCACTCAACGTTCCGGCCTGGGTCAAGCACCAGAAGCTGGTCGCCTGGGTAGCCGAGATCGCGGCGCTTGCCAAACCCGACAATATCTACTGGTGCGACGGCTCGCAGGACGAGTACGACCGCCTGTGCGACCAGATGGTCGCCGCGGGCACCATGAAGCGCCTCAACCCGGCCAAGCGCAAGAACTCCTTCCTCGCGCTGTCCGATCCGTCGGACGTGGCACGCGTCGAAGACCGCACCTTCATCTGCTCGGAAAAGCAGGAAGATGCGGGCGCCACCAACAACTGGACCGCCCCGGCCGAAATGCGCCAGACCCTGGCCGGCCTGTTCGAAGGCTGCATGCGCGGCCGCACCCTCTACGTGGTGCCGTTCTCGATGGGCCCGCTGGGCTCGCCGATCGCCCATATCGGCGTGGAACTGTCCGATTCGCCGTATGTGGCGGTGAACATGCGCATCATGACCCGCATGGGCCGCGCGGTGTTCGACGTGCTCGGCACCGACCGCGACTTCGTGCCTTGCGTGCACACCGTCGGCAAGCCGCTGGCCGCGGGCGAGAAGGACGTGCCCTGGCCCTGCAACGCCACCAAGTACATCGTGCATTTCCCGGAAACGCGCGAGATCTGGTCGTATGGCTCGGGCTATGGCGGCAACGCGCTGCTGGGCAAGAAGTGCTTCGCCCTGCGCATCGCTTCCACCATGGGCCGTGACGAAGGCTGGCTGGCCGAACACATGCTGATCCTGGGCGTGACCTCGCCCGAGGGCAAGAAGTACCACGTGGCGGCCGCCTTCCCGTCGGCCTGCGGCAAGACCAACTTCGCCATGCTGATCCCGCCCAAGGGCTTCGAAGGCTGGAAGGTCACCACCATCGGCGACGACATCGCCTGGATCAAGCCGGGCCAGGACGGCCGCCTGTACGCCATCAACCCGGAAGCCGGCTACTTCGGCGTGGCCCCGGGCACCAGCGAGAAGACCAACTTCAACGCGATGGCGACGCTCAAGGAAAACGTCATCTTCACCAACGTGGCGCTGACCGACGACGGCGACGTGTGGTGGGAAGGCATGAGCAAGGAAGCCCCGGCCCACCTGGTCGACTGGCAGGGCAAGGACTGGACCCCGGCCATCGCCCGCGAGACCGGCGCCAAGGCCGCGCACCCGAACGCCCGTTTCACCGCGCCGGCCGTGCAGTGCCCGTCGATCGACGATAACTGGGACAACCCGGCCGGCGTCGCCATCGACGCCTTCATCTTCGGCGGCCGCCGCTCCACCACGGTGCCGCTGGTGACCGAGGCGCGCAACTGGACCGAAGGCGTCTACATGGCCGCCACCATGGGCTCGGAAACCACCGCCGCGGCGGCCGGCCAGCAAGGCGTGGTGCGCCGCGACCCGTTCGCCATGCTGCCGTTCTGCGGCTACAACATGGCCGACTATTTCGGCCACTGGCTGGCGCTGGGCAAGAAGCTCGAAGCCAGCGGCGCCAGGCTGCCGGGCATCTACTGCGTCAACTGGTTCCGCAAGGACGCGGACGGCAACTTCGTGTGGCCGGGCTTCGGCGAGAACATGCGCGTGCTGTCGTGGATGATCGACCGCGTCGAAGGACACGGCAAGGGCACCGACCACGTGTTCGGCACCTCGCCGCGCTTCGAGGACCTGAACTGGGAAGGGCTGGAATTCACGCGCCAGCAGTTCGACCAGGTCACCTCGATCGACCACGCCGCATGGCAGCGCGAGCTGACCCTGCACGAAGAGCTGTTCACCCAGCTCAAGCACAACCTGCCGCAGGCGCTGGTGGACACCAAGGCCGCACTGGCCAAGCGCCTGGCTGACTAAGCCGCCGCGATTCCGGCTGCAGGCGAGAGCCCCCTGGAAACAGGGGGCTTTTTCTTTTGGCCGGCGTCTTGCGCGCCGATGCTCGCCAGAGCCGCCACGGGCTACGTGCCCGGCGGCGTATCGCCCGCCGTGCCCGCGCCGAGCTGCTCCACCGCGTACTTCACCAGTTCCGCGCGGCCTTCGATGCCGAGCTTGCGGCGCAGATTGAGCCGGTGCGTCTCGATGGTGCGCACCGATACGCCCAGCGCGGCGGCGATGTCCTTGTTGGCCTGCCCGCGCCCGATGCAGTTGAGGATGTCGCGCTCGCGCGGCGTGAGCGCATCGAGCGGCCCGGCGGCGGGGCTTTCCTCGACCATGCGGCGCGCAATGCGGGCGCTGTAGAAGACGCGGCCGGCGAGCACGGCGCCGATGGCCGCCATCAGTTCGTCGGCGGGCGCGTCCTTGAGCACATAGCCGCGCGCGCCGGCGCGGATCGCCTGTCGCACATACTCCAGGTTGTCGTGCATGGACACCACCAGCACGGCCAGCTCGGGATAGTCGTCGTGCAGCGCGGCGGCCAGCGCGATGCCGCCCATGCCGCGCATGCCGATATCGGTGATCACCAGTTCGGGCATCTGCTCGGGCGCGGCCCGGGCCAGCCAGGCCAGCGCGGCCTCGCCGTCGTCGGCTTCGCCGACCACGCTCAGCTCGGGCTGCAGGCCCAGGCGCATGCGCATGCCGTCGCGCACCAGCGCGTGGTCGTCGATCAGCAGCACGCGGGCAGGGGCTTGGGTCATGATGATGGATTTCCTGAGCTGTCTTGTCGGGCCGCGGCGGGCGCGGGGCCCGGGCGCGGCAGTGGCACCGCGGCGTGCAGGCGGGTGGCGCCGGGACGGGAGCTGATCTCGAACTCGCCGCCCAGCGCGGCGGTGCGCTCGCGCAGGTTGCGCAGGCCGATGCCACGCTTGGGGTCGTGCTGCATGCGCGCCACGTCGAAGCCGGCGCCGTCGTCCTGCACCGTCAGCCGGGTGGCATCGGCATCGAAGGCCAGTTCCAGCGCCACATGGCGCGCGTGAGCATGCCGCTCCACATTGGTCAGCGCCTCCTGGGCAATGCGGAACAGCGCGGTGGCCTGCTCGTCGGGCAGCTCGCGCGGCGTGCCGCTGCGCGAGACGGCGATGCGCAGGCCGCTGCCTTCCTGCATCTCSCGCGCCAGRTGCTSCARCGCGGCGWAKAGSCCGAGRTCGTCGAGCAGGGCGGGGCGCAGGTTGCGCGCCACCCGCCGCACTTCGTTGAACACGCTGTCCAGGCGTGCCAGCGCGGTGCCGAGCACGGGCGACACCGTGGCGCCTTCGCCCGGCGCCAGGCGCAGGCGGTTGGCCGCGGTTTCCAGCAGCAGCTTGACCGACACCAGCAACTGGCTGATGCCGTCATGCAGCTCGCGCGACAGCCGTGCCCGTTCTTCTTCCTGCGACTGCACCACGCGCTGGGCCAGCTGGCGCAGCTTGGCGTCGGCCTCGCGATGCTCGCTCACGTTGAGGGCCAGCCCGCTGGCGGCCACCAGCAGGATGCTGATGGCGGCGATCACGCCGATCCATGCCATGGTTTCGCGGATATCGGTCTCGGCGCGCGCATCGAGCTGGCGCAGGGTGCGCTCGACGTCGTCCAGGTAGATGCCGGTGCCAAGCATCCAGTTCCATTCCGGCACCCCGACCACGTAGCCGAGCTTGGGCGCCACCTGCTGGGACGACGGCTTCTTCCACATGTAGCGCACCGAACCGCCGCCGGCGCGCGCGGCCGCGATCAGCCGCTGGATGGTGAGCGCGCCCTGCGGGTCGCGCAGGCTCCACAGGTCCTGTCCCACCAGCTCGGGCTGGCGCGGGTGCATCAGGTTGCGGCCCTGCATGTCGTAGAGGAAGAAGTAGCCGTCGGGGCCGTAGTCCAGGCGCGCCAGCGCTTCCATGGCGGCGTGGCGGGTGGCGTCGTCGTTGCGGCCCGAGTGCACCATGGGCGCGATCGCGCTCTGCGCCAGCTCTACGTAGTGGCGCAGCTCGACCTCCTTGCTCTGCAGGTAAGCCGCCTCGACCAGGGTGCGCTCGTGGCGGGCCAGCGCGGTGGCCTGGTAGCGCACCGCCAGCGCGATGCCGAACATGGCGACGGCGAGCGGCGCGACGGCCAGCAGCAGGATCTTCTGACGGAGTTTCATCGATGCCGGGGCAGTGCCTGAGTAGTGCTCGAGTGGTGCTCGCGTGGTGCTTGCGTGGTGCCGGGATGGCGCCGGGTGCGTCCCCGGGGTAAACACGGATGACGCGCAAGCGGCATATGACCGTGGATCTACGTAGTAACACGCAACGTGGCTGCGTAGTTCCGCGCTTGTGCCGCCAGGGGCGGGTGTCAATACTACACGCCGGACGTGCGACCGCTGCCACGCAGCATCATGCATGCGTCCTGCGCAGCGGGTGCGGCCAGCGATTGCCGGCAGCATCGCCCGCCTGCGACGACCAGATCCGGAGCTTGCGAGACTCACCGGGCACCGACGAAAAACTGGCAGGAGACAACCACGCCACCCCCTCGTCAGCCCGCCGTCCCCGGCGCGCGCCGTCCGCTTGGACGCCCCCGCGCGCCGCGCCATGCATGCCGGACCTGCCGCCGCCGGCATTTCCATAAACGGTCTGAGGAGACCCTCATCATGAATCGCATCGGGCAACACCTGGTGTGGCTGGCCGTCGCCGTACTCGGCGCCTTCGCCTTTGCCACCGTTGCACTATCTCGCGGCGAAGCCGTCAGTGCCCTGTGGATCGTGGTCGCCGCGATCTGCATCTACCTGATCGCCTACCGCTACTACAGCAAGTTCATCGCCGACAAGGTCATGCAGCTCGACCCCAAGCGCATGACGCCGGCCTGGCGCCACAACGACGGGCTGGACTACGTGCCGACCAACAAGGCGGTGCTGTTCGGCCACCACTTCGCCGCGATCGCCGGCGCCGGCCCGCTGGTGGGCCCGGTGCTGGCCGCGCAGATGGGCTACATGCCCGGCATGCTGTGGATCCTGGCCGGCGTGGTGTTCGCCGGCGCGGTGCAGGACTTCATGGTGCTGTTCATCTCCACGCGCCGCGACGGCCGCTCGCTGGGCGACCTGATCAAGTCCGAGATGGGCACGGTGCCGGGCATGATCGCGCTGTTCGGCTGCTTCATGATCATGATCATCATCCTGGCGGTGCTGGCGCTGATCGTGGTGAAGGCGCTGGCCGGCTCGCCGTGGGGCACCTTCACCGTGGGCGTGACGATTCCCATCGCCATCTTCATGGGCGTGTACACGCGCTACATCCGCCCGGGCCGCATCGGCGAGGTGTCGGTGATCGGCTTCGTGCTGCTGATGCTGGCCATCATCGGCGGCCAGTACGTGCACGAGAGCGCCGTGCTGGCGCCGCTGTTCACGTACGACGGCAAGGCCCTGACGTGGATGCTGATCGTCTACGGCTTYRTSGCSGCGGTGCTGCCGGTRTGGCTGCTGCTGGCCCCGCGYGACTACCTCTCKACCTTCCTCAAGATCGGCACCATCATCGCGCTGGCCGTGGGCATCGTGATCGTGGCGCCGGAGCTGAAGATGCCGGCGTTCACGCAGTTCGCCAAGGGCGGCGGGCCGGTGTGGTCGGGCAACCTGTTCCCGTTCCTCTTCATCACCATCGCCTGCGGCGCGGTGTCGGGCTTCCATGCGCTGATCTCCTCGGGCACCACGCCCAAGCTGCTGGAGAGCGAGTCGCACATGCGCTTCATCGGCTACGGCGCGATGCTGGCCGAATCCTTCGTCGCCATCATGGCGCTGGTGGCCGCCTCGGTGATCGAGCCGGGCGTGTACTTCGCCATGAACAGCCCGGCCGCCGTGATCGGCACGTCGCCGGAAGCGGTGGCCGCGGTGGTGTCCGGCTGGGGCTTCGTGATCACGCCTGACGTGCTGATCCAGACCGCCAAGGACGTCGGCGAGAACACCATCATCTCGCGTGCCGGCGGCGCGCCGACGCTGGCGGTGGGCATTGCCCACATCCTGCACCAGGTGGTGGGCGGCCAGGCCATGATGGCCTTCTGGTACCACTTCGCCATCCTGTTCGAGGCGCTCTTCATCCTGACCGCCGTGGACGCGGGCACCCGCGCCGGGCGCTTTATGCTGCAGGACCTGCTGGGCAGCTTCGTGCCCTCGTTCCGCCGCACCGACTCGCTGCCTGCCAACCTGATCGCCACCGCGCTGTGCGTGGCGTTCTGGGGCTATTTCCTGTACCAGGGCGTGGTCGACCCGCTGGGCGGCATCAACACGCTGTGGCCGCTGTTTGGCATCTCCAACCAGATGCTGGCCGCGGTGGCACTGGTGCTCGGTACCTGCGTGCTGGTGAAGATGAAGCGCGGCAAGTACGCCTGGGTCACCCTGGTGCCCACCATCTGGCTGCTGATCTGCACGCTGACCGCCGGCTGGCAGAAGCTGTTCGACGCCGATCCCAAGGTCAGCTTCCTGACCCACGCGGCCAGGTTCAGCGACGCCATCGCCGCGGGCAAGGTGCTGGCCCCGGCCAAGTCGATGGAGCAGATGCACCGCATCGTCTTCAACGACTACCTGGACGCCGGCCTGTGCGCGCTGTTCATGTTCGTGGTGCTGTCGGTCGTGTTCTACGGCTTCAAGACCGCGCTGGCCGCGCGCGCCGCGAGCCGCCCGACCGACCGCGAGACGCCGTTCGAGCCGATGCCGGCAACGACCTCGGCGCAGCACTGAGTACGCCCGAACCCGCTACAGGAACAGGAGAATCGTCATGATCGAGCAACTGGGAACCATGGGCCGCTACCTCGGCCAGTCCCTGCGCCTGATGGTGGGGCTGCCGGACTACCAGACCTACGTGGCGCACATGGAAAGCACCCACCCCGACCGCGCGCCGATGAGCTACGAGGAATTTTTCCGCGAACGCCAGGAAGCGCGCTACGGCGGGGGACAAGGCAAGTGCTGCTAAGCCGCCGGATTGTGCGCAGTCCGGCGCGTAATCCGGGGTGCAAGTGATGCTTTAGGGGGGCCGCTGCGAAAGCGGCCCTTTTTGCGTTTCCCTAGCCGTTACAGGGCCTTACACGTGGTTACAGCAAGCTTGGGGCGACCTCTCTACACTTGCGTCAAAAGTTGATAATCATTGCTAACCCAAGGAAGAAGAACATGTCTCGGCACACCGTTCGCAGTTTCACCCTGGCCATCGCCCTGGCGGCATCCGCGCTGCCGGTGTTTGCGGGCGATATGAACAATGCCCTCGGCGGCGCACTCGGCGGTGTCGCCGGCGCGGCGGTGGGCGGCGCACTCGGCGGCTCGACCGGCGCGGTGATCGGCGGCGCAGTAGGCGGCGGCGCAGGCGGCGCGGTCACCTCCAACCGTCGCGAGCGCACCGGCGCCATCATCGGCGGCGCGCTGGGCGGCGGCGCGGGCACGGCGGCCGGCAATGCCATGGGCGGGCGCACCGGCGGCCTGCTGGGCGC